>CAITPF010000441.1 GCA_903894155.1 uncultured beta proteobacterium
CCCTTACCTGATTGCGTTGCAGTCACTCCCAAAAATTGCCATCGCGCCCTTGATCATTTTATGGTTTGGCTTTGGAATACCATCAAAGGTGATCGTGGCTGCAACCGTCGCTTTTTTCCCCGTGCTCGTCAACGTCATCGTCGGGTTAAAGACGGTGGACAGCAACAAGATCGACCTGATGCGCTCCTTGAATGCCTCTCGCTGGCAGATCTTCACAAAAATCCGGTTCCCGAACGCCTTGCCGTTCGTATTCGCGGGTCTGGATGTGGCCATCATCTTCAGCATACTGGGTGCAATTGTTGGCGAATTCGTCGGATCTCAGGGTGGCTTGGGCAATTTGATTGTTCAGCTCAATTTCAATCTCGACGTTCCGGGAGTATTCGGGGCTCTTGTGTTTCTGTCGCTGATGGGTCTGGGGCTCCATGCCATCATGACTTGGGTGCGTCGGCGTTATCTGTTCTGGTCGGAGCCAGAGCGCGTGATCGGGCTTTAGATCATTCGCGGTTTGAATCCTGACATCGTGCTGCAGGATGGTTGGTGTCGCGGTATAAATACGACTGCCCGCCACACGCTATCCAGAGAAACGCAATGAACAGCGCATTACTTCGAGTCAGATCCGTCAGTGCCACGTTGTGGTGCATCGGATTGTTTGCCCCCCTCGCGGCATCAGCCGCGAACTATCCCGATAAACCGGTCAAGATCGTGGTGCCATTCGCCGCCGCAGGCGCTGCAGATATTCTGGCGCGAGCAGTTGCGAACATGCTGACCATAAAACTTGGTCAATCGTTCATTGTGGAGAACCGTGCAGGTGCCAGCGGCAATATCGGGGCACAACGGGTGGCGCAGGCGGTGCCGGATGGCTACACGCTGTTGTTCACGACGACCAATCTCACGATGAACCCGGCGATGGGAACCGACCTGCCCTATGACGCGGTCAAGGATTTTTCCCCGGTGACGATGGTGGCGTTTGCGCCGATGATTCTGGTCAAGTCGCCTTCGGTCAAGGCCGCGACGGCCTCTGAACTGGTCGCAGAAATTCGTGCGCATCCCGCCAAATACAACTTCTCGTCCAGCGGTGTCGGTGGTGCGCCCCATATGGCGGGTGAGCTGTTCCGCTTGAAAGAGGATTTGAAGGTGGTGCATGTGCCCTACGCGGGCGCTGCGCCAGCGCTCAATGACGTCAGTTCGGGTCAGGTCCAGTATTCGTTCACCACCTTTGTCTCAGCCCAGGCGTTCCTGCAAGGCGATCGGGTGGTTCCGCTGGCGGTCACCAGCGACAAGCGCCTGTCGTCATTGCCCCAGGTGCCGACCTTTGACGAAGTGGGCATCAGGGGAATGGCGATCGGCACGATGTTCGGCCTCTTGGCGCCGGCAAATACCCCGCCGGAAGTCGTCCAGGCACTTTATCGGACGCTGTCGGAAGCGGGCGCGACGCCCGAATTCCAGAAGCAGATCAGGGAACTCGGCGCGGAAATGGTTCTGGATACCCCTGTTGAATATGCGGCCTACATCGCAGCAGACGTGCAGAAGTGGAAAGAGCTGTTGGGCAAGATCGGGAAAATTGAATAAGCTCTGCTGCGGTTGCCTGAACGTCCGAATCTAAACCTGGAGTCCATTTCGCATGCCTCGCCACTACGTCAATACGGCACTGGGTCAAATGCATGTGCGCACGCAGGGCAGTGGGCCACCGTTGCTTCTGCTTGGGTCTGCCGGAAGATCGGCGCGCATGTTCGACCATTTGATACCACTGCTGTCTGAACGCTTTCAGCTCATCGCGCCCGATATGTTCGGGCACGGCAATTCTGATCCGCTGCCAGCCAGCGTCGATATTCGCGCGATCGCGGGCTGTATGGCGGAGCTGCTTGACGCTTTCAGTATTGAACGTGCAAATGTCTACGGCTTTCACTCGGGCAACAAGATCGGAGCCGCCCTGGCCGCGAACTGGCCAGACCGGATCGACAAACTGATACTTGCCGGGCAAAGCCATTCCATCATCGCCTCGAACGAGGCGCGCAATCGTGTCATCGGGGGGCGCACGCAGGAATACTTCGAGACGCCCGACGATGCTGGCGCCATTTCGAAGGCGTTG
The DNA here is from genome assembly GCA_903894155.1 of uncultured beta proteobacterium. Taxonomy (GTDB): domain Bacteria; phylum Pseudomonadota; class Gammaproteobacteria; order Burkholderiales; family Burkholderiaceae_B; genus Zwartia. The sequence goes on from CAITPF010000441.1 coordinate 2,090, forward strand.
TCCGGCTGGGCGACGCTTCAACGCCGATTGACGGACTTGTGGTGGCCGGACGCGCTGCTGTCCTCGTCGCCAGACAGGTTGCAGGCGCTTGCACAGACGCGCACGCTCGTGATCGATGAGTTGCAGTCGTTCGACAGCACCGCCGCGCTCTACTCGATCAATTTCGCTTATGACCTGTCGGCTGACCTGGGCAGAATTCAGGCGCGCACGTTGGTGCTGGAAGTCGCGACCCCCGATGAAGATCGAACAATAGGTCGTCAGGGGCCAGCGTATTGCGAGCGAATCCCGCACGCTGAGCTCCAGACCCTCGAAGCGAAGGGATTCCGGCTGACTTTGGAAGACAAGGCGCCGGAGCTCGCGCGGATACTCCTCCGGTTTCTCGACAGGTCTTAAGGCGCGGGTGGAGCGCGGTGGGGCCGTTGAGCACAAGCGGGCCTTCAGCTGTTTCCCTGAACAATGCTTACGCCAATGCGATCAGCCAAATCGAGCACTGCATCGTAGAGGTCAGCGGCGTATAGAAGGCTGCGCGACTCGCCATTCGACCGGAAGGACTCGCCAGGAATCCGGTCCCCGAATAGAACGACCGCGCGTGCCGAGTCATCCTGCCTGGAGACCCATGACAACCCTTGCGCCTGTGGGCATTTGCCGTGGATTGCCTTGGCCCATACTCGGGTAGCGGCGTACTGATCCTTCTCGGAATCGATAAGTTGCTTGCGCGTTACGCCCATCTTGCGCAAAGGTACGCTCGCTAGATCAACAAGCCCCAGCTCCCGTTCAATGCGAAGTGTTGAATGTACCTGGCCGACCAGCTTGCCTTTGTCAAAGCTCTTAAACCCGGCCGTGTGCGCGACGTCTTGGAAGACTGTTTCCATCAGGGCGCAATCCAGGGTTGTGCCACCGTACAAAGTTGGAATCGGAACCCCCTGTTTTGTCTGAATTGGGCTGAAACGAGCGTTCCCTTGAACACCGGTGTTGAACTGATCAGCCTCATATTTGTCGATGTGCACACGGTGGAGCACGTCACCCTTTGCGAGCGAAGTCAGCGTGACATGCAAGGTGTCTGGGGGGGCTGGGGTGGCAGAAGATGGATCATTGGCACGCGCCGACACCGGAGCTCTCGCTCTCCTGTAGAACTTGCTAGGCATGCAAAACTTCCAGCATCTCGTCCACAGCCGACTGGATCACCCGCTCTGGTTGGATCGCCAGAAGATCCTGAGGCCTCTTGCCCCCCAGGAAACTGTTGTCGGACCGGAACCAGTAGGCCATGCCCCAGCCGTCCTTGTGCCCGGCGAAGATATCGATAATCCTGGCGAGCGCTTTCGAGGGTCGGTAACCGGCTTCGCGGTCGAGTCCGTAATCCGGGAAGTAGTCGACGCCGCCGTGGCTGATGGCGAAGATCAATCCCCGCTTCTTCCATTTGTTGGGTTGGGCGCTTGGGTTGAGGGTGCTCAAGCCGGCCACCTGGGCGATCTGAGCCGAAGTCAGCCAATTACCACTCTCGAGCACAGCCTTGCGCGCCTGCACCAGCATTGCCGCCTCCTTGAGCAGGCGGGGAGAGGGCACAGTGCGCGGGACGAGGACTTCCGCCAGGCGCTCAAGCGACTCGCGATCATGCCGCTCCAGGAGAATCTCAAAGAGGGACGAGACCACATTGGTGACGTTTTCAGCGAGGGCTTCGAATACTTTCGGCTTGATGTGGTCGAACGTCACGAGCAGCACGCGGTCTGCATGGGATTTTCCGAGGCGGAGCTGAACTTGCCTCGGGGTGCCAACCAAAGTCGATACCCCCGGATGGTCTGCAGCGATGCTCATGGATGCACTCATTGGGGTTATATAGGTTATTAACAAATATAATATCAAAAATAACCTAAAAAGAACACTTCCTTTGCAAAAATGTCGCACCGCAGGCGCTCTGGTTGTATCGATCTGCAACTTGCGTGCGTTATGCTCGAGCCCACTATCCTGTTAAAGGAAACCCGTGGCCACTCTTCTGCCAAGTCGATCCAAAGACAGCCCCTGGAAGCTGAACACGCCGCCAGGTTCATCCTCGTACACCATGCATACCGACGAGAAGGACGGAAAGGCGATTCTCGTTTGCACGGTAGGCAGCACGGTGCTGCACTACGATGCACGATGCATTGATGATTTGCACGCCATGCTCAAGCAGGCAGGTGACTGGGTGGAGCTTGGCGGGGCCGATGAGCAAAAGCCTGCCAAGGAAGGATCGGTCGAGGCATGGGGGCGCGCCGAAACCAACCCGGTTGGAGGCTGGTACGGCCTGAAGAAGGGTTTGCGCGGTCGCTTCGGGGTCTATATACCCCCGCTCATGGAGGAGCTTGGGCTGTGCGAACTCGAACACAACGCCAGGAACAACAGAATGCGCGCCAAATGAGCCGGGCCTGCTGATTGGTTTCAGCGGGCGGCTCGCGTTAGGCCGCGCCGCCGGGCGGAATCGTTAATGGCTGCGCTGGAGTGCCGCCATCGTCGGCCTCCAGCCTGGCGTTCATCAACAAACATCCTTGCTGAGCCCGATCACCTGATCGGGCCACTCCTGTGGCTGCATCGTGGCCAGAAGCCCGACGATCAGTTTGACGCAGGCAATCCCTGCCTCGCTACCGATCGCCGGATGGCGTACTGTTTTCTGATCGGCCAGGCTCGCGGTCATGGCATCAACCCACTGATCCCGGCGGATCTTTTTGTTCAGGTACTTGAAGGTTTCCGGTTGACCCATGACATGGTTGAAAACCGCGACCACGATCTTTTCATCGATGGGTTGGCTGCCACTATTGCCGATTGCGAATTCAAGCCAGTCAAGTACCCATCCGCCCAAGTCGATGCTTGAATAATCGTCATAGGACGCAGGCCAGTGTTCCTGCGGATTGATGCGAAGCAGCTCGGCAACCCCAAGCGGAGTCATGCCGACATACGACTGCTCCCGAATCCAGAATTTGGCGTTGCCGGCATCAATGGCCAGTCGTTGCGAAACGTCGTCACGCACGTCGAAGGTAGGCTCATCAGTCTGGCGACGCAGGAAGGCTGGGATGTCATAGTGCTCCATTCCGGCTGTCTCCTGCGACCGCACGTGATCGGAGGCCTGGGTGCGCGGATTGCGCAGCACACTTGGCACGTTGAGGTCGTAGCTTGCTGAAACGTTTGCTATTCGGAAGGCCGACGGTGCTGAGCTCGCCACGCGGCCGAGGCCACCCCATCCTGCGGGCAACATTTGGGCCACTTTGGCCAGCTTTGGCATGTCAACCGCTTTCTCTCCCTCGGCGCGCTCGTGTACCAGCAGGAAGTTGCTGAACGGCGTCACGAGCTGATAGGTCACGGCCAGGTGGGCCATTGCCTTTTCGTCTGACGACGTTGCATCCATAGTCGCCTGGAGGGCACGCAACTTCGCATATGCGGCCAGACGCGATAGTGCGTGGCTGGTGGTCGGCGCGCTTACCGATGCCGAGGCGATTTCAATCGGTTCGCTTGCGGCCTCCGTGTACCCCGACAGCGTGATGCGCCCAGCCGGGGCGTGATTGACCCAGGCAAAGATGTTCAGGGTATCGCCTGTGAACACGGCAGTATCCAGGGGGGTGGACCACGTGACTTCAGTGCCCTCGGGCCAGATCAGTTTCAGGTCGGTGAAGCGCGGGGACCGCAGCCGGGCGAACATGCGCAGGATCGCGGGTTGCGCAGGCTCGCCACTGGCAACGAAATCGCATCCGCCGCCTGTGGCTTCGGCCAGGCGGCGCAGGTGCACCTCGGCAGGGCTGCTGCCGATGCCGACGACGAAGACGCGGTGATGGGATTTCTTTGCCGCCTCGATCAGGGAATCAATGCCATGGATCTCCCCGTCGGTGACGAGCAGGATGTCGCTCGGGGTGCCGTCGCCGAGCTTGATCGTCGAGGACAGTGCGCGTTGCATCTCGGTGCCGCCCAGATCGGCATCGAGCTTCCCGACCCACCGTTCGGCGGCGAGCTTTGTGACGGGCGTGACAGGCCACAGCGTGCGGGAGCGGTGCTCAACGGTGTCGCCAAAGCGTGATAGCGAGAATCGGTCGCGATCGTCGAGTTGACTCACCACCGCCGTGAGGGCTTCGATGGCCTCGTACATGCTGTCTCCCGCCATAGAGCCCGAGCAATCCACCAGGATCTTCATGGAGATCGGTTTGGGCGAAGCGCATGGCACGGTCGGGCACAAGCTTGCGAGCACGACAAACCTGCTGCTGTCAGCATAATCAGTAGCGGCCACGGCAATTGAGCCGTGCGCGAGGCGGTCGATCACGAGGACAAAATCACGATCAAGCGCGCCTTGACGCGCAAGCGAGACGGCCAGGAGGCTTTCGTTTCCGATCTTCGAACTTTCCACGCTGACAGGATGGCTTGGGCTGGCAACCCGCGTGTTCGCCAGATCGCCATGCAAGCGCAGGGTAATGTCGAACGGGTATTGCGCAGTCAGGTCGGATTCATAGACCTGATGCGCGGCGAAGCCGCCGCTCTTGACCGCATTGCCGTAGCGGGGCGCAATGACGGTAGGGATCATCAGCCGCAAGCCGCCTTGCTCGAAATTCAGCGTCTGGGCGTAGCGCAAGGTAATGGTGCAGTCTTCCTTTGCGGCCAGGTTCCCCAGGTTCATGCAGTACCCGCCGTCGCGCGTCACCTCCAGCATGATGGCCGCGTCGCCATCAGCAAGCGCTTCTTCGTATTTGGCTTCGGCACTTTTCCTGGCAACGACAGAGCCTGAAAGCGGTTTGCCGCCGAGAACGACATCCACGCCGAGCAATACCGCAGCGTAGGGAAGGGGGAAGTTGTAGATCACCTCCATGTTCCTGGCGGTGGGGTTGGTGTAGCGCTGCACGACCGTGGCTTCAAATAGCAAGCCGCGGCAATCGCCCTCGATGGCGATGCCCTTGAGCATGACGGCATCGCCGGATTTGGTGCGCAAACAAGCGTTCTTCATATTGTTCATGTCAATGTCCTTTGCATGTTCGTTGGTGTTGCGGGTTGTCGCGCAACGGCACTGGCGCGTCAGGCGCGGTTTGGCCTCGAATCCTGCGTGGGCGGTTCTGTCGCCTCGGCGTACGTCTGCATCAGCGCTTTGACAAAGCGGCGCAGTTGCTCGGGCGACAGGTTGGCCCTGCCAGGATCGATGACAAGCTCGATGCCGTCTGCGATCAACACGTGACTACAAACTTCAATCGCCCCTGGTGTCCTGGGGCGGGGTGGTACGGGTGCGGCCTCGCCCTGGAGCAGATCGTGGATCCGCTCAAGCGATACACCAGCCGCTGTCCATTTCTTGATGAGCAGCAGTTGCTCCAGGTGCTTTACGTCGTACCGCGCGGCACGGGTCTCGCCATGGGGACGGTTCACTAGTCCGATCTGGACGTAGTAGCGCACCGTGCGTTTGGCCAGGTCGGTGAGGACGCAAAGCTCGTCGAGCGAGAAGGATTCGGGGGTGGTCGATATGCTCATGCAGTAATAATAACACCAATACTGTCATAAACAAGTGTCAATATAAGGCCGACCCAACTCTCCGGTCAAACTAACCGACCGGTGGATCACTGCGTGAGACAGGGGTTTGCCTTACGGCGTAGATTTCAGCCCAGCAGGCTTACCGTTTTTTGATCGCGAAATCCCGCGAAGTATTTTCTGAGCGCATTTTCAAAGAGCTCGGAATCCGCACTTCCCTCCGCGGCAATCGCAAACAGGGTCAAAGAGCTCTTGAATTTCATCGCGTCGACGCCGCCGAATATTTGCGTCGGCGTCCTGCCCTGCAGGCCAAGTACTTTCTGAACACATAGCCGTAGTCGCTCGCCAAGTACCGGGTGGGCCAGATAGGCTTTTGCCTCATTCAAATCCGCGATCCCGTAGCGAACGACCATCGCGCTTGTGCCCAACCCCAGCAGCTGGGGAAACACGAACCACATCCAGTGGGTCGCCTTGAACCCGCTGTCGAGTTCTGCACAAACCTGTTCAAACACAGGATCCTGCGCAGCGACGAATCGAAGGAGGTTGTTCTCTGCTATCTGTGCCATTTCAGTCCCCGGGGCGATGCAGACTGCCTAAGACTACGCCTATCACCCGAGCCTAGTCGATTGAGAGCAGGGCTTTGATGTTGTCGCGCACTTGCGCGAGCTGAGACGCTGTAATTTTGGATTTGAATTTCGCCCTGCATTCGCGCCAGTCCAATGACTTCAACGGAGCCGTACGAGAAGGATGTTACGCCGTGCGTGAGGGCTTGCATGGTCAAAAGTGTCACTTAGAAGCCATACAGCCGCGCAGGATTATCCACCAGAATCTTCCGGATCTGATCCTTGTCTGCGGTCCATTGCGCAAGCAAATCGACGAGGTGACCCGGATCCGGGATGTCCTTGCTCATGTTGATATGGGGCCAGTCGCTTCCCCAGAGAAGCTGGTCTGGATTGGCCTTCAATAGCGCCTCGTGAAAAGGCCGCACGTCCGGGTAATCCGGGTAGCGCGTCGAACAGCGGTATGGCGTCATTTTGACCCAGAGATGCCCCTCGTTCAGCAGCTGACACAGCAGTTGAAAGCGACCATCGTCCGTGCCGATCGAAGTTTCAAACCGGCCGATGTGGTCGATGACAAGCGCAATGTTGGCTGACCGGATCATCGGCTCAAGTTCGGTGAGCTGTTCAAGGCCGATCCAGAGCTGCACATGCATGCCGAGCTCGCGCATGGCGGGCAACAAGCCATGCATCTCCGATATATCCACGGCGTTCTTGTACCGGGGCGTGCCATCGGGCATCAGAAGCCTGGAAAATCGTAAACCTCGCACGCCGCGCTGATACAAATCTGCCAGCTCGCTTGCGGTGGTCGTGCCTCGCACGACGGCGACACCGCGCAATCTGTCGGGATGCGTGGAGATCGCGTTCAGCATCGCGCTGTTGTCCATCCCATGGGCAGACGCCTGCACGAGCACGCCACGATCGAATCCGATGGTGTCGAGCATGGCGATGTAGGTCTCGACAGACGCCTGGGGCGGCCCGTATGTCCGATCCGCTGCCAGTGGAAACTGGCTGTAGGGGCCAAAAACATGGCAGTGGCAATCACAGGAGCCCGCAGGCGCAACGAAGTGCGGCTTCGTGGCGGGGGGAGGAGCAGCGTTCGTGTGATCAATGTAAGAAGTCATTTTTGGCGCAACGTCGGCATTTAGCTGAACCCGTCCATAGTGTATAAACAACCAAAAATAATCAAATCGACAACAAGAAATGTTGCCGCAAGCTGGAGACACAAATGCGTTCGATACGATCCATGATGGGTGCTGCCGTGCTCGGTTCGCTGGCACTGTTGCCAGGCATCGGCCGTGCACAGCAAGGCTACCCGAATAAGCCGATCACCATGATCGTCCCATTTGCGCCCGGTGGAAACCTCGACGTCACGGCGCGTATTGTCGGGGCGCAGATGAGCCAGCTTCTGGGTCAACCCATTACGGTGGAAAACAGGGCCGGGGCTGGCGGCGCGATTGGCCACCAGGCGCTCGCCCGCGCCAATCCGGATGGCTATACGCTTCTCGTCACCGCGAATGGAAGTTTCACGATTACACCGAGGCTGCGTCCCGGCACGCGTCCCTTTGCGCCTGGCGAGTTTGCGCCCATCGGCATGATCGGCGTGACGCCGCTCGTGCTGGAAGTGAACGCATCCGGGCGATTCAAGACCTTGAAGGAGTTTTTGGCGTATGCGAAGGCGAACCCGGGGAAAATCACCGTGGGGCATGCGGGCAACGGCACGACGAACCATGTCGCTCTCCTGCAATTGGAAGAGGCGGCAGGTATCAAACTGAACATCGTTCCTTACAAGGGCTCGAATCCGGCGTTGTCGGATCTGCTTGGCGGTCAGATCGACGCCGTTGCCGATCAATTGCCGAGCTCCATGAATCACCTGCGCAGCGGAAGTCTTGTGGCCCTTGGGATCATGACGCCAAAGCGCGCGCCGGATCTTCCGGATGTGCCAACGTTTGCCGAGTCGGGGTTAAGCAACTTTGACGTGTCGACCGCTTCCGGGTTGCTGGCGCCGGCGAACACGCCGTTGCCCATTATCAATACGCTGAACAAGGCGTTGAATCAGGCGTTGACGACCAAGGACGTGGAAGGCCGGCTGCTTGGCCTGGGATCACAGCCAACCCCAATGAGCCCTGCACAGTTTCGTGACTTCCTGATGAGTGAAGACGCCAAGGCGGAAGCGCTGGTCAAGCGCGGCGTCCTGACTGCGGAGTAGTTTTTGCCGCGTCGCCTTGCCTAGCCCAGCGCGAGCCGCGCACCGGGGAAGCGCGCGGTGAAAATGCTCTTCCAGGTTGCATCGTTGCGCATCAATTGCGCGATCGAGGCCTCGTCTGATGCGTGGTCAGCCGCCAATTGATTCAGCTGCCAGGCCATGCAGAAGTTGGACGATATCGCCGGCATCCCCAGATCGGTGAGCGCCATGATCGGCCCAAGTGTCGGCATGCCGGCGCCGGCGAGCAGGATGACATCGGGCTTGAGCGGCAGCAAGCGACGCGCAGCCTGCAGGACGGAGTCGTTGCGCAGGGTGTAGATGTTATGAAAGCCGCCTACCTTTTGCGGCGATTCCACACCCAGGATTTCAACGCCGGCGCGCTTCCAGTAGGCGATGCTGTTTGCGGTCAGCCAGTCGGGATACGGGCTGACGAGCCCGATGCGCTTTGCACCGAGCGCTTTGAAGGCGCGTCGGATGGATTGCCCGGCAGAGACAATGGGATACCCGCGCGCGGCACCGGTCTTTTCAAAAAACTGGTCTTCTTCGTCGGGATTGAGGTGATAGGTTGAGCCCGTGATCAGGAAGCCCAGGCCGGTGAGCGGGGCATTTGAAAACGTGTCGATGAAAGACTCGATATGAATCAGGTAATCATCCAGACGGTCTTTCAGCTCGGGCCTGGGGCTTGTCAACCGACCGGTGAGTAAGGCAATATCGGGCGCAAGCATGGCCTGGACTTCGGGCTCGGCGGTTGTGTTGGCTTGGGGCACCAGTAATCCGAGCGTCCCTTGGGCGCCGTATTCCACTTCGTTATTCAATGCATTCATGTCGGGGCGGATCAAATGATAAGAAGAATTTCGCGCTGTGCCGGCTTTATGTTGCTGACGCTGTTCGTATCGGTATCGTCAGCGCAAAATTGGCCGGATAAGGCGATTCGATTCGTGAACCCCTTCGCGCCGGGCGGGTTTGGCGACGGCGTGGCGCGCCCGATGTTCGAGCAGCTCGGGCAAACGCTTGGCCAGCCCATCATAGTGGAAAGCCAGGCCGGAGCCAACGGCTCCCTGGCCTCCAATGTCGTGGCCAAATCGGCACCCGACGGCTACACATTGCTGATCGGGAACCTTGGCCCGATCGCAATCAACCCGACGCTCTATCCTGAAACAACGGCCGATCCGCTCAAGGTGTTCTCGCCCATCATGCAACTGGTGTCGGGCCCACTCGTGCTGTTGGTGCATCCGGATTTTCAGGCAAAGACGCTCGAAGAACTGATCGCCACGGCAAAGGAAGATCCGGGCAAGCTCACGTATGGGTCGGTTGGCGCGGGGAGCACGACGCACTTTGCCGGCGAGCTGCTGAAAATGCAGAGCCACGTTGACATTCTGCAGGTGCCTTTCAGGGGTGCGGCGCCCGCGCTCATCAATTTGCTGGGTCGGCAGATCGACATGGCGTTTGTGAATATCTCGATCGCCAAGCCCCATATCGATTCCGGAAAGCTGCGGGCGCTTGCCGTGACGACGCTAAAGCGATCGAGCATCCTGCCGGATGTTCCTGCGGTGGCCGAGATCTTGCCAGGGTTCGAGGTCAACCCCTGGTGGGGGCTGCTTGCGCCGATCAATACGCCGCCACAAATTGTCGACCGGATCCAGACAGAGCTTGCGCGAATACTGAAGGACCCGGCAATCGCCGATCGACTGCGACAGAATGGGCTTGAGCCGGAACCCTCGACGTCAGCTGAATTCGCCCAACGCATTGCGTCGGAAATCCAAAAATGGCGCGAAGTGATTCGGGTCAACCACATTACGGGTGGTTAAGGTGGCTGCGTGCCCCCTGATTACGAGTCTATGTCTCCTGTTACGCGGCGTGGGAGTTTTTAGCTAGGCGTATGATTTCGCAAGACTTTGTGAGTAATCCTGATTCGCTGCTCTGTTGGGGAGGCGCTTGCCTTCCGGGCTGTGGCGTGATCGCTGTCGAGGGTTTGTGGCAACCCAGTTGAATCTCCGCGTGCGATTTCTGTTGATCGCCACCCTGCTGTTCCTCGCGTTCGCGGCACCCGCCTGGCTTGCGGTCCGGTCGCTCGTGGACCAGGTCGTGGAGCAGTGGGCCGTTCGGTATGCGGAGCAGCAGATTCGCTACGACAGGACGCGCGTGTTGCTTCCGATCTTGCGGGAAATCGCCGTTGCGCGGCTGCTGGCAGGTTCCAGCCCGCTGATCGACTTTGCGCGTGATCCGAACAATGCCGCGCTGGAGGCGCGCGCGATTGCCGACATGGAAAGCCATCGGATTGGCTTCAGCGATCAAAGCTACTTTGTCGCGTTGCTGCCGACCGGCCGCTACTACCACAACAATCATGCGGGTGAATTCACTGGCGAACAATATCGGTACACGCTCGACCCCAGGCAGGCCAAGGATTCCTGGTTCTACGACCAGGTGGCGCAAGCTCGCGACCTTAACCTGAACGTCAACCGAGACGAGAGTCTCGGTGTCACGAAGCTCTGGATCAACGTTCTGATTCGTGATGGCGCAAAGGTGCTGGGCCTTGCCGGAACCGGTCTTGATCTTACGGACTTTATCGACAACGTCGTTGAGGCGAGCACGCCAGGCGTGACGCGGTTTTTGATCGACCACTCGGGTGCCATTCAGTTGCATCGCGACCAGAGCCTGATCGATTTCAGTTCGATCAGTAAATCCGGCGAAGAGCATAAAACGATCGATCGGATGTTCAGCAACCCCTTGGACGTCGCCGCAGTTCGGGCCGGCATGCGGGATCTGCTGACCTCGAAAGAGGATGTCGTCACGATTCCGGTTCAAATGAATGGCACGCGCTATCTGATCGGTCTGTCGCGGTTTGAAAACATCGACTGGTACGAGGTCACGATGCTCGATCTGGGAGTATTGCTGCCCTTTAGCCAATACACGATCGTGCTGGGCGTTTATGCATTGTCGATGGCAGTCATGCTGCTCCTGTTCAGCCTGGCCATGAATCACTACATCATCAGGCCGATTCGACGCCTTGATCACGCAATGGCCGGTTTTGAAAATGGCGATCCAGTGCCATCGGATTTGCCCGATGGCGGCACCGGTGAAATCCGTCGGCTGATGCAACGCTTTGCCGCGTTGGCGGGCGTGGTGACCGAGGCAAGGCTTGACCTCGAATCCAAGGTCCTGCGACGCACGCTTGAGCTGGATCGTCTGACGAAAGTAGATGTATTGACTGGCATCCTGAACCGACGGGGAATGACGGAACGCATGGAAGCCGAGCTCGTGCGCACCGCACGAGAAGGCGGGCACTTCGGCATATTGCTGATCGATGTCGACTGGTTCAAGGATATTAATGACAAGCACGGCCATCTCGCGGGTGATCGCGTGCTCCGGACGGTTGCCGATTTGATCGGACAGGAAATCCGGCCTTACGATCTTGCTTCGCGTTGGGGCGGGGACGAGTTCTTGGTGCTGGTGTCGCCCGCAGACGAGTCGACACTCAATTCATTGGGAACGCGCTTGTGCACGACAGTGGGTGTCAGCAAAGCCGCTCTTGGCGACGACGGCGTCCCCATTCGGATCGGTTTGAGCATCGGCGGCCATTTGTCGCAACCCGGCGAGGATCTCGGCGCCGTGTTGTTGAACGCTGATCAGGCGTTGTATCAAGCCAAGCGGGAGGGGCGCTGCACGTACCGTGCCTCACATATTCGCGGAAAATGATGCGTCGACCTGGGTCGCCCGCAGCTCGTTGGGAATATTCAACAATAGTTCGCCTTGAGGCATTCTGCGGGTCATAGAGGCGCGAGCATCGGCAGCAGCTTGCGCGCATCGTCCAGGCGATCCAGGCCAAGCAATATCTCGGCCAGCCGATCGGCGTCACGCTCGCCAATTGCGTAAGGCGCGAGCGACCTGAATTTTTCGAGTAGCTCCGGCTGGCTCAGGGGATTGGCTGGCGCTCCGCGTGCCACCGTGGTCGGCTCCTTGAGAAGCCTATTGTCGGCAGTCAGGATCGAGACGTCGCTTTCAAAGCTTGCAGTCACCGATTCATCGACATCGATCACGATCCGCTTGAGCATATCGCCGATGGCCGGCGAAGACCGGCGCTCGGGGCTGTAGCTGGCAAGGCCCGCCTGGCCAAAGCAGATGCGTGCCGACACGGCGTACGGCAGGCTCATCTGGGCCGCCGGCATGGTCGAGACGTCTTGCCCGCCCACCATGCCCGCCAGAAAAGTGTTGAGCCTGGCGTGGACAGCCACGATGTCCGAGGCCTGGAGATCATGTCGGCGCAGCAGGCGATCCACTGCATCGACCGCCGCGTGGGTATCGCGACAGGATGCGTAAGGCTTGATTGCACAGTTCATGATGCGCCAGTCCTTGCCCATCGATTGAACCAGCGCGTTGCGATCAATGACCCCGGTGCCGTAGGTGCTCAGGAAGCCGCCCCAGACATCCTCGAATACCTTGGTCGGCCCCGTCATCCCGCCGCGTGCGAACAAGGCGGCGAGCACGCCACCCTCGGCCGCGCGCCCGGCATGGATCCGCTTGGTCATGGCGCCGTCATGCACGAAGCCCCAGAGGCCGCTTGAAAAGCTGCCCGCGATCCCGAGACACGCGACCGTCTGGGTAGCATTCAGGTGCAACAGGTTGGCCGCGGCCGCCGCGGCCCCGAATACGCCGCACGTGCCGGTGGAGTGCCATCCCGCTTCGTTGTGTGGCCTGTATCCGCCAAATGCCTCGAGAACGCGCCGTCCGATGTCATAGCCCACGACAATCGCCGTCAGCAGGTCTTTCCCCGTCACGGGGCGCTGATCCAGAGCGAGCAAAGCGATCACCGCGGGTAGTACGACGGCGCCTGAGTGGTCGCAACCACCCGTATCGTCAAGCTCAAAGGCGTGTGCTGCAATGCCGTTGACCATCGCGGCATTTCGTACCGACAATCGCTGGCGGGTGCCCCAGCAGATCGCGTCGCCGCCCGCGTCTACGCTGGCGAGCGTGGCACGCGCGATCCTGGCTTCACCGGAGGTGCTTCCTGCCAGCGCGGCACCGAGTGTGTCGAGCGTGTGGTCGATCGCTTTGGAAACGACCTCGGGGGGTAAGTCGGCAAAGCGTGCCTGCGAAATATAGTTCGCGAGCCGAACCGAATGAAGATCATCCTGCATGAAGCGAGCCCCCTTTGAGTAAACGTCTGACGTCTTCCTGCCCTGAACGACGCGGCTTGTTTTTCACCTGGTCAAGGCTCGTAGATGCGCGGCACCGAGGAAATGAGCTTGATCGTGTAGGGATGAGACGGATGCTCGATGATCGAAGCGGTGTCGCCGATCTCGACAATCTTTCCATTCTGCATCACGGCAATCCGGTCGGCCAAATGTGCGACAACCGAGATGTCATGCGAGATGAACAGGTAGGCGACGCCAAGGCGATCACGCAGGTCGGCCAGCAGGTTGACAATCGCCGCCTGCACCGAGACGTCCAGGGCGGATACGGGCTCGTCGCAGACGATGAAGCGCGGCTCTGTGGCGAGCGCGCACGCAATGCCCACGCGCTGCTTCTCGCCTCCGCTCATCTGGTGCGGGTAGCGGTCGGCATAGTGGACGGGCAGTCGCACCAATTCAAGTAGTGCATCGACTCTGCCGGGAATCTCTGCGCGGGAAGCCAGCCCGAAACGTGCGAGTGGGCGGCCCAGAAGCTCCCTGACGGTCTTTCGGGGGTTCAGCGAAGAATCCGGATTCTGAAAAACGATCTGGGCACAGCGGCGCATGCGGTCAAGGTCGCGCTGCGCAACGCCGGACACAGTCTGGCCATCGATTTCGATCGTGCCCGAGGTGGGTTCGAGCAGCCTGAGTATCGTTCGCCCGAGTGTGGTCTTGCCGGATCCTGACTCACCCACAAGGCCCAGCACCTCGCCGGGCCGCACGTTGAGCGATACGCCGTCCACGGCGTGATGCTCGGTCAACTCCATGCGGGGTATCAAGCCACGCAACCTGATCTTTCCGGTCGATTGGCTGAATGTCTTGCTCAGGTCGGACACGGTGACGATGTTTCGATCCGCCAGCGGCTCGCGCGCCGCGGTGCCCGAGGGCGCGGCAAACGGCGGCCAGGCCGTCGACTCAAGCGGATGCGCCCGATGACAACGTACGAGTCGTTCGTCCTCAACGGCTTCAAGTGGCTGGGGTGTGCGACAGCGATCGACAGAGAACGGGCAGCGTGGCCTGAAGCCGCAGCCCACCCTGGCGGCGCGCAGATCCGGCAACTGACCGGGAATCGAGGCGAGCCGCTTCTTTCGGCGATCAATGGTTGGTATCGCGGCGAGCAGCCCTTTCGTGTAGGGGTGAACCGGGTGAAGGAGCACATCCCGGGTCTTGCCGCACTCGATGACCTCGCCGGCATAGAGCACCGCCACATGGCTGGCAATGCGCCTTACGACCCCAAGGTTGTGACTGATGAACACCATCGTCAGCCCGCGGCTGCGCTGCAACTGCTCAAGCAGATCCAGGATCTGCGACTCGACTGTGACGTCGAGCGCCGTGGTGGGTTCGTCCAGGACGAGCAGGTCGGGCTCGGCCGCAAGCGCACCGGCCAACAGGGCGCGCTGCCGCATACCACCGGACAGTTCGTGCGGATAGGCCCTGGCGACGATCTCCGGGCGCAAAATACCGACTTCGTCGAGCAGCTCGACGGCGCGCCTGCTCGCGTCGCCGCGGCTCATGCCCAGATGATAGATCAGGCCTTCGCTCACCTGATCTCCAATGGTGAGAGACGGATTCAAGACGGAAAACGGGTCCTGAAACACCAGCCCAATCCGCTTGCCCCGCAGCTGGCGACGCTGCTCGACCGACAAGGCGTAGAGATCCTGGCCATCGATCAGAATGCGCCCACCCGTCACATCAGCCTCGGGAGGCAGCAGCCCCATCGCGGCGAGCGCGATCGTGCTCTTGCCTGATCCTGATTCACCGACGATCGCAAGCGTCGAGCCCCTGGGCGCGGTGAGCGAGACGCGCGACAGCGCGTGAACGGGGCCCGCCAGCGTTCGATACCGGACACTCAGATCGTCAAGTACGAACATGGCTCATGCCTTTTCAATCCGCGCTTTCAGGCGCGGATCAAGGTATTCGCGCGCACCGTCGCCAATGAGGTTGATGCCGACGACCAGCGTGCACATGGCCAGGCCCGGGGCGAGCGCGATCCAGGGCGCACGGTCGATGAAGGCGCGCGCCTCGGAGATCATCAGGCCCCAGTCCGAGCTGGGCGGCTGTGCGCCAAGACCGAGAAAGCTCAGCGCAGAGCCCAGCAGGATCGCATAAGTGACGCGCAGGCTTGCCTCGACGATCAGGGCCGGCCATGCATTGGGGAGCAACTCGCGAAACAGAATGTAGGACGTGCTTTCCGCGCGCGCCCTGGCTGCCTGGATGAAGTCTTCGCCGGCGAGCGACAGCGTCACGCTTCTCGTCACCCGGGCAATCGGCGGGATATACACGAAGCCCACCGTCACCGCGGTTTTCCAAAGGCTGGGCGGGGTCACGGCCAGCACCAGCAACCCAAGCATGATCGGCGGCACGGCCATCAGGACGTCTGCCGTGCGCATCAGGATCTCGTCGGTCCGTCCGCGGAAATAGCCGGCGGCCAGGCCGATGGGCACGCCGAAGATGAGACTGATCAGCGTGGCGCCCACGCCCATCTGGATCGATAGCCGGGTTCCCATGAGCAAGCGGCTGAGCACGTCGCGGCCGAACTCGTCGGTGCCAAGCCAGTGCGTGGCGCTCGGCGGCAGGAACCGTGACTTAATCGCAATGGTGTCCCACGGGTACGGGGCGATCCAGGGCGCAAGCAACCCCAGCGTGACGATCGTCAGCGTAATCACCAGCCCGGCCTTGAGCTGAAGTGACATCGCTCGCCGCCTCGCGCGCGGTTGCGCCGTGGCTGCGAGGGCGCTCGGATCAGGAGATGCTTCTGCCATAGCGAATCCGGGGGTTGAACCGCGTGTAGAGCAGGTCGGCAACAAGGTTGGCAAGCGCATACATGGCGGCGACGACCAGGATGGCGGCCTGCAGCGTCGGCAAGTCGCGGTTCTGGATGGAGAAGATAATGAGTCGGCCCAATCCCGGATAGCCGAATACGGTTTCGATCACCACGATGCCGCCCATCAGTCGCCCAAAATCCAGTGCCAGCACCGTGATCGTCGGCAAGAGCGCATTGCGCAACGCATGATGCAGGATGATCGTGCGCTCGGGCAGCCCCTTGGCGCGGGCGGCGATGATGTACGGGCTTTGCATGACTTCGATCATGCTCGATCGTGTCAGCCTGGATACGTGCGCGAGATGGGCGAACACCAGTGTGATGGTGGGTGCGATCAGGTGCTTGAACCAGATCCACGGCCCCGCCGAGAATGGCTCGTAGCCCGATGACGGCAGCCACTCTAGCCAGCCGGAAAACAGCATGATGACCACGATCGCCCAGAAAAACTCGGGCACCGCAACGCCAAGGTAAGTCAGGATCGAAACGCCATGATCGAGTGGCCGACCGCGACGCACGGCCGCCACCACGCCGAGGCCCACGCCAATCACGGCAATCAGCACGAACGCAGAGACTGCAAGCACAAGCGATCGTCCGACGGCCTCTTCGAGCAGCGGGGCGATCGGGCGATTCATCAGCGTCGATTGGCCGAGATCGCCGGTCACGAAGCGGCTTGCCCAGCGCCAGTACTGCTCCCAGATCGGGTCGTTGAGCCCGAGCCGGATTTCAAGGGCGTGCACCTGGTCGGGGGGCGCAAAGGGCCCCAGGATCAGGTAGGCGACGTTGGCCGGCAGGATGGCCGAGATTGCAAAGACCAGCATCGACACTGCCACGAGCACGAGCAGTACCGAGATCAACCGGCGGACGATGTAGGCGGCCATGAATCGGTCTCGGCAGCCTAGCGGCTGAGGTTGACGTCCTTGAGTTCAAGCCACTGCATGGGCGTTGACTTGAAGTTCTCCACATTCTTGCGCACCCCGTTCACGTGCGCGGCAGAGTACGCGATGATGCCCGGCACCGTGTCGTTCACGATCACCTGGAACTCTTCAAACAACGCCTTGCGACGGGCCGCGTCGTTGGTCGTTCGTGCCTCATCCAGGATCTTGTCCACGCGCGCGTCCTTGTAGTGCCAGAGCTGCCGATTCCAGCTTCCGCCCGAGTGGTAGAACGGATAGAGCGCCGAGTCGATCGTCGGGCGCGCGAAATACCCATCGACATAGATTTGCGCCTTGCCCGACACGTTGGCCGCATAGCTTGCAAAGGGGACGCGCTCGACATTGAGGCGAATCCCCGCGGCACGCGCCATGTCACGCACCGCCACGCCAAACCGCACGCGCTGCTCGCGCTCCTGCGGCACCTGGAAGGGTACGTCGATGCCGTTCGGGTACCCGGCTTCGGCCAAGAGCTTCTTGGCCGCCGCAATGTCGGGCTCTGGAAAGCCGATCGAGCGATTGAAGTAGGGATGGCTTGGCGGAATCGGGCTGTGGGTGGGGTCGCCCTGACCGAAAAGGGCAAGCTCGACCAGAGCTGCTTTGTCGATCGTCAGCGCGAGCGCCTTGCGCACCCGGACATCGTTGAACGGGGGGCGCTCATTGTTGATGATGACGCCGTCCCACGTTGCCGTCGAGACGCTGTCCACGCGCACGTTCGAACTCTTCTTGAGCTTATCCACCGATTCGTACGGCAGGTTCCAGACGATATCGATCGCGCCGGATTCCAGGGCGGCAATGCGGGCCGCGGCTTCGGGGATGACGCGCACGGTGACCGCATCGAGCTTGGGCAGGTTCTTTTCAAAGTAGCCAGGGTACCTGACGAGCTCCATCCGATCCCCGGGCGCCCATGACTTGAACATGAAAGGCCCGGTGCCGATCGGCTCGGTCGAAAGCGTGGACACGCGATCGCGGGCGATGATGCGAACCTGCCGGTCGGCGAAGATGTCTGCAAATCCGGCATAAGGAAATTCGAGATCAAACTTTACAGTCAGGGGGTCGATTGCCTGAACCGACTTGATCATCGCCAGGTTCGACCGCGCGCGCGACCCCGTCTTGGGATCGAGTATGCGCGTGACGGTCGCCACGACATCCTCGGCGTCCAGGGTACGCCCGTGATGAAACTTGACGTCGGGTCGCAGCTTGAACGTCCATGTCCTGAGATCTTCTGACGCCGTCCAGCTCTCTGCAAGATCAGGTTTGACGTTCAGGTCGTGGTCGATGCGCGACAGGCCATTGAACACGAGGTGCACGTAGACGTATTCATCGCCTATCGTCGTCAGCGCCGGGTCGAGCTGATTGAGTGACGTGCCCACAGCAACGCGCATGGTTCCCTGTGCCTCGGCACGGGGCGTCAACCCCGCAAAGGCAATCGCGAGCGGCACGGCCAGGGAAAGAATCAGGCGTTTCATGTGGTTCTCCAAGTTATCTTGATGCATGCACGAAGGGGCGTCATGCGTCAGAGCGAATCCGGGTCGATCGCGCGTGTTACGTAGAGATCGGCCATGGGCTCGTACTCCAGCCATAGCCGCCGCAATCTGGCAATGGGGTCGGGATCGCTGTCGATACGCAAGTCGACGTAGGGGAACGATTGCTCGTGCACGACCAGCAAGGCTGCGGAAACCAGCGCCACGAACTCGCTGCCCCCGCGCTCCCCGGCTTCCAGCGCATCCAGCAGTCGTACCGGCAGCGGGTCTGCCGGGTTGGCTTCGAAAGCCCGCACCATCTGCGCGGGAATATCGGCCGAGCGCACGATGTTGGCAATCGACACACAGTCCACACCGTGGGCCTCGTTGCGCTCGGGCTTGACGCTAGCCCCGGTGAAGGCGGCGGTGCGGCCGTTTCGATCGATGCACGCGAGCTGTCGCCACTGATGGTAGGGCGTTGCCGCCACGATCGCGTCGAGTGTCCGCTGTGCTTCGTATCCCCGCGTCAGGAGGTCGATCGCCAATGGGCCGAGCCGCGGATCGGTTCTGTTCTGGGTCAGCGCTGCGCCTATGCCCGCGGCGGCGAAGCCGCAGCGCGACCCTACCGCCGGCGACGACGTCGTCACCACCAGACCGAACATGCCCGTGCGTGCGCATCGTCCCACGATCGAAAAAGTCATTCCCTCAGGCTCCCAGGTAAGCAGCCGCCGCCAGCGCGTGCGTTCGAACGATATGCAGATGCTCTTCGATGCTGACCCATTCGTCTGCCTTGGCCATGTTGGTGGGGCGACAGCCATACACGTACGATGGCACGCCGCGCTGGCGCCAGTGTTTGGCGTCGGTCGCGCCCAGGCTGACGGCCGCCGCGGGCTCCGGCATCCCGAGCGATGTCACCGTACGCTTGAGGATCCCCATCATCTCGTGGTCGGGCGGGCTATGGGTGGGCTCGCATGAATGGGTCCACACCGGGGTGAATCGCGCTTGCGGGTAGCGCGCTACGATCTGCTCGATCTTTTCGATCAGCATCGCGTGGGTCGCGCCGATGGGCAAGCGGATGTCGACCTCGAAATGACAATGTCCGGGCAGCATGTTGATTTTGACGCCGCCCTGGATGACGCCCACGGATACCGTGATGCGGCTCAGGATATCGGCTGCGCCCTCTCCCAGACCGGCGTTGATTGCGTCGGCGCTATTGAGTAACGCCTGGCGGATTCCCGGCTCCTGGCGAACCTCGATCCCTTCAAGTCCGTAGAGGTCTTCAATGAGGCGTGATGCAAGGCGAATCGCGTTCGCGCTCTGGTGCGTGTAGGCTGCGTGCGCCCCGGGAGTGTCGATCTCGAAGACCACCCGAAGGGTGCCCTTCTCGCCGAAGCGCACCATGTTCGGCACGCTGGGCTCGCCGTTGAGCATGCAGTCGCCCCTGAATTCTTCGGGGAAGGTCTCGACCAGCCATTTTGCGCCCCAGGTGCCTCCGGTCTCTTCGTCGGATACGCAGGTCAGGGCAAGTCGTCCTGAGAGGTGCTCGCGCAGCCGGTAGAGGTAGATATAGGTCCAGATTGAGGCAGCCGTCCCGCATTTCATGTCGACGACACCGCGACCATGCACTTTGCCGTCTTCCACGGCGCCGCTCCAGGGGTCGCGCGACCAGGTGCCGGCGTCGCCTGCGGGGAACACATCGATATGGCCGTTCAGTACGAGGTGCCGCCCGGGTTGCGCGCCCTCAAAGCTTGCGACCACGTTGGGCAGCCAGTCCTTTGCGCAGCGGATTTCGGCCGGCACCTGTTGCGCCTTCAGGTGGTCAAGGACGAATTGGGCCGCGTCACGCGTGTCACCTGGCGGATTCGGGCTGGGTGTGGCGACGAACCCGGATAGGAATTGGATGATCGACTCGCGGTCGCGCTCGACCCACTCCAGTATCTGCTCTCTGACGTTCATTTCATGTCCTGATCGGTTCGGCTTCTGGTGGAAAATGTCCTCGCTTGCGGGCCTCATCCCACGCCTTTCGCGTGGCGCCAGCCCCCCGGCGGATGATGGCGGCCTCGTCCAGGCCGAGCGCGGCACCGGACCGGATGACGGGTTTGCCGTCGACGATGACGGTATCGATGTCGCCCGCCGTCGCATACCAGACCAGCGTTCGAATCGGGTCGTTGATGGGCTGGAGGTGAGGTTTGTTTGCGTCGACGATCACGATATCGGCGGTTGCACCGACTTCGATGCGCCCGAGGTCGGGCCGGCGGATTGCGTCGGCACCGTTGACCGTCGCCGCGCGCAGCAGATCCGCGGC
The DNA here is from genome assembly GCA_903894155.1 of uncultured beta proteobacterium. Classification (GTDB taxonomy): domain Bacteria; phylum Pseudomonadota; class Gammaproteobacteria; order Burkholderiales; family Burkholderiaceae_B; genus Zwartia. The sequence goes on from CAITPF010000441.1 coordinate 22,999, forward strand.
CGTGGCTGCCTGGCTGGCGCCCGTGGCCTGCTTGGAAGCGAAGCCGCTGGCACGCATCTGCGAGAAAATATCCATGCGCTCCGCATCGGTGCCGATGCCCACCGCGAGCCCCTGCCGTGCAAAGTGTGCGTAATGCGGGGCCTTCCCGCCGCGCAGAAACACGGTCGGGCAATGTGCCAGCCGGGCACCCGCGCCATGGACGCGGCGCAGCTCCTCTTCGGTCAGGTGCACGCCATGCGCGAAGATGACGCCCTCGCGCAGCAACCCGGTCGACTCCATGTAATCGACGCAGCCCATGTTGCGCTCCCGACGGACGCGGTCGACTTCGCCCTGACTTTGTGCAAGGTGAATCGTCACGAGAAGATCGCGCGCAAGTGCCAGGCGATTCACCGACTCGAGCAGCTGCGGCGCGCACGAATCGGCCGCGTGGGGCCCGAGGATCACGCGCTGAAGACCCCGGGGGCCTTGATCGAAGCGGTCAAATAGCTGATTGAAGGCGTCAAGCCCGGTTTCCCCTTCGAAGCTTCCGCTTGCCGCCTGCGCAACCGTCGCGTCGCCGATCGAGGCCACCGGCGAGAACAGGTAAGGGGCGCCGTACAGGCGTAATCCCCACGCGCGCGCCAGTTCAAGGATGCAGGTCTGGCGGGGGCGGAACTGGTCGACCATAGTGGTCGCGCCGCTTTTCATGACTTCAAGCAGGCCCAGCGACACCAGCGCCTCAAGTTCGTCGGGATCGAGATGGCTGACGGCCAGGGCGCCGATCGGCATGAGCATGGAATACACCTTGCTCTCCCCGACCGCGCTGCGGGGCAAGTCATCCACAATGCCACGAAACAGCGGCGCATTGATCGTGTGGTTGTGCAGGTTAACGAAACCCGGCAGCGCAATGCCGCCTTTGACCTCGATGGTTTGCACGTCGGATGGGGGGGTTTCGGTGATTTCGGCGATGCGATTGCCGTCGATCACGAGGGCGACGCCGCGTACGGGAACCTGACGCCCGCCGGTTTGCAGGATCGTCCATTCAGCCTTCACCACGAGTGACGCCACTTGAGCCTCCCAGCAGTACGCAAACACGAGAGCCGGCGTCGGTAAAGCGCCTCAAGCACCCCGAATCGTTTTTACACGCCCGACGGTGATTGGTCAATGTAGGCAAGGACTGGCGCGAAGGACCGGTTGACGATCGCCTGAGCATCGGGATGAGTTGATCGGGCACCCATCTCATCGTATAAAGGCCAACAGAAGCATTATTCACAACAAGTGCCTTGACCAGATGTGCAGCAAACCCGGTGGTACAGGGCGGGCTCGGGGGGTCAAGTGCAACAACAACGGGAGACGATATGGCTGGCGAACTTTTTGGTTTCGTAGGAACGGGCCGCATGGGGGGCCCGATGACGATCCGGTTGCTCGCCGCGGGCTATCGGGTTTGCGTTTACGATCGCGACCAGAAAATCGTCGATAGCCTGGTGCAAAAGGGGGCTGAAGCCGCGACGTCGCCCGCGGATGTCGCCAACCGTGCCGAAACGATCTTCCTGAGTCTGCCGAACCCCGAAATCGTCAACACCGTGGCGCTCGGCAAGGATGGCTTGATTGAAGGCAGCAAGGTCAGGTGCATCATCGATTTCTCGACCATAGGCCCCAAGACCGCCTGTATCGTGGCCAAGGCGATGGCCGAACGCCAGGTGAGCTATGTGGATGCGCCCGTCAGCGGCGGGGTAACGGGCGCAACGAACGGAACGCTGGCGGTCATGGTGTCATGCCCGAAGCCGGTCTTTGGCAAAATCGAATCCCTGCTCGCCAATTTTGGCAAGGTATTTCATCTGGGCGAGGGCGCGGGGCAGGCGCAGACGATGAAGCTGGCCAATAATCTGCTGGCCGCAGCTGCGCTGGTGGTTTCATCCGAGGCCATGGTGATGGGCGTGAAGGCGGGCCTTGATCCCCAAGTCATGCTCGATGTGATCAATAGCGGGTCGGGGCGCAACAGCGCGACGCAGGACAAGTTTCCACGCGCGATCCTGCCGGGCACCTTTGATTTCGGCTTTACCACGGGGCTGTCGTACAAGGACGTCAAGCTATGCGTTGACGAGGCAGAGGGGATGGGTGTCCCGATGGTCGCGGGTGCGGCTATTCGTGAAATGCTTGCGGTGACCAATGCGGTTTACGGACCCGACTCGGATTTCACGTCGATTTGTAAAGTGGTCGAATCCTGGGCCGGGGTCAAGGTTCGGAAATAGCGCCTGCGGCCCCTTTTCGCCGGGCTAACAGGGATTTGTCCTGTTCAGGGAAGTTGCTTTCTGCCTGGCCATGAAAGACACCCCAAAAGTTGGACTGGTGTCCAACGGTTGGGGTGCGGTTCAATCGGTGCATTTTTTGAAGCGGTGCGCCAATCAGGACTGCTCAAGCTCGGCAAACGTCTCGCGTGCATTTCGGAAGGCGTCTACGCCAGCAGGAACGCCGGCGTAGATTGCGACCTGCAGCAGGATTTCGCGGACTTCGGATTTCGTCACGCCGTTTCTCAACGCACCTTTCAGATGCGTCTTGAATTCATGCGGACGATTCAAGGTGCTGAGCATGGCGAGATTCAGCATGCTGCGGATCTTCAAAGGCAGCTCTTCACGGCCCCAGACTGCGCCCCAGCAATACTCGGTCACGAGTCGCTGCATGGGCATACTGAAATCATCGGCCGAAGCCAGCGATTTCTCGACAAACGCGTCACCCAGCACGGCTTTGCGAACTTTCAGGCCGGTATCAAACAAATCGTCGTTCATGTGGTTTCTCCCGTGTCAAATCACATCAGTTCTTGGGCCAGATCGGCTGCGCCAGGGCTTCCTTCGGCGGATAGATCGTCAGGGGCACTCCGTTTTGCCATTGCACGATCAGGAGGCTGGCTCCCTCGCGGCGGCCTTTGGAATCAAACTTGAGCTTGCCGCCGGGGAAATAGTCGGCCGGCCCGCCGCTGATGTCCATCGTGCGAAGCGCTTCGGCGACCGAGGCGCGATCCGCCTTTCCGGCGGCCTCAAGCGCGGCCTTGAAGATAAACATATCGCCATAGGTGGTCACGAAGTGCTGCGTTGCCCAGGGCTGGCCGCTATTTTTCTTGAACTCTTCAATCAGGTTCTTCTGGGCGCTGGTTGTCCAGTTGGCGACCACCGACATCACGCCTTCGAGCTGCTCGACATTCATCGTGGCGCGCAGATCCGGGTCAAGGATGGCGGCGCCATTGGAAATGGTTGGAATCTTGCCCTTGCCAATGCCGAATTCATTCATCTTCTCCAGCAGCAGCTTGGAATCCGCAATTGCGGTCGGCAGCAACAGCAGGATGTCCGGACGCTTGGAGCGGACTCGCTGAATCAGTGGCGTCGCGTTGGCAAGCGGCGGCGTGAAGACTTCGTCCACGACCAGTTCAAGCCCGAGGGCTTTGAGTTGCGTTTCCTTGATCGGCTTGACGAACGCGACTGACGCCGCAGTATTGTCCATCACGATGCCAATGGTTTTCGGCTTCTTGCCGGTCGCCTTTTCGGCTAGCGCCATCAAGGCGGGCATGGATTCCCTGGCCTGCTCGTCGCCTGTTGCCGAGGTTTGGAACACGTACTTGAAGCCGCGATCCGTAATGAGATCCGAGTAGGAAAAAGTGATAACAGGCAACTGTGCCCGCTCGGTGACTTCGGTCACCGCCAGCGTAAACGAGCTCAGGTAGGCGCCGGTCGCGCCAACCAGGTTCGGTGCGTCTGCAACCATCCGCTGAGCTGCGTTTTTCGATTTCTCGACACTGTCGCCGGCGTCAAAGACCGCCAGCTTGAGTTTCGCCCCGCCAAGCGACTTGATGCCGCCTTGCTGGTTAATCTGGGCAATCGCGAGATCGGCCGCGATTTTCATGACTTCGCCCTGCTTCGCCCACGGGCCCGTCATCGGGGCGATCAGGCCGATCTCGACCTCTTTGGGCTGGGCGGTTGCACTCATCGAACTCGCCAGCGCGGTGGTGACGATCGCGGCACCGAGAAGGCCTTTCGCGAATTTTCCGGATATTGTTTGAATCATGTTTGTCTCCTGACTTTGTATTGAGTAAAAATGCTTCTACATCCCGAGGTACGCACGGCGCACCCGATCGTTGCTCTTCAACTCCTCTGGACTGCCTTCCAATACCACTCTGCCTGACTCCAGGACATACCCGCGACTGGCGTAATGCAATGCTTCCGCCACGCGCTGTTCAACAAGAAGAACCGTCAAGCCAATGTCACGATGGATTGTGACGATGCGCTCGAATATTTCATCCGCAATGACGGGCGATAAACCCATCGACGGCTCATCAAACATCAATAATTTCGGCGCCGAGGCGATGCCGCGGGCGATCGCAAGCATCTGCTGCTGCCCGCCCGACAACGCTCCTGCCTGCGCCCCTTGGCGTTCGGCGAGCACGGGAAACCAGGAAAATATCTTCTCGATATTCTCCTTCCATGCGGCCTGGCCGGCTTCGGTATAGGCACCCATTTCAAGGTTTTCAATCACGGTCAGCGAAGGGAAAACCTGCCGCCCCTCGGGAACGTGCGCGATCCCAAGGTGGGGTCGCGCGGCAGGCTTGATGGCCAGCAAATCCTGCCCGTTGAATTCGATCGTGCCCTGCAGGGCCGGCACCGTGCCCGATATGGTCTTGAACAGTGTCGTTTTGCCCGCGCCATTGGGGCCAACGATCGCCGCGAAATCGCCCTGCCGTATATGGAGAGACACTTCCTTCAGGACGGGCAATCCGTTGTAGCCGGCACTCAGGTGCGTGATTCTAAGCATTGGCGTCCCTCCACTTCTTTCCGAGGTAGGCGTCAATGACGGCTGGATTCCTGGTGATGGTGTCTGGCGACCCCTCCGCAAGCACCGCGCCATGATCGAGCACGACGAACCGGTCAACCAATCGGACCATCGCCTGCATCGTGTGCTCGATGATGACGATCGTCATGCCGGCATCCGCGAGCCTTCGGATGACGACGAGCATCTCTTCGACTTCCGTCGAGCCGAGCCCCGCGAGTGTCTCGTCGAGCAACAGCACATCGGGCTTCCCGGCAAGGGCTCGCGCCAGTTCAAGCAGGCGCAGGTCCTTGTTGGACAGTTCGCCCGCGAGCAGGTCGGCGCGCTCGAGCAAGCCAACCTGTGCCAGCGCCTGTCGTGCGCACTCCTGCGCCTGTGTGGCCGTGGCAGCGTGCACGTAGGCCCCGACGATCACGTTCTGCGCGATCGACATTCTTCTGAACGGACGAACGACTTGAAAGGTCCGGCCCACGCCCGCCTGGCAAGTCTGGTATGGCAACTTGCCGACGATATTCCTGCCGCCCAGGATGATCTCGCCCGCGTCGGGACGAATGAATCCATTGAGCAAATTAAAGAAAGTTGTTTTTCCGGCTCCGTTGGGGCCAATAATGCCGAGCACTTCGCCCTGCATGACTTTCAGGCTGACGTTTTGAACAGCCTTCAAGCCCCCGAAAGCCTTGGACACGTTCTTCGCTTCAAACACGACGGTGTCGGTTAGGTTGCTGCGGTTGCGCGCGGCGATGTTGTCCTGGGCGACCGGGGAAACAGGTGCCGCTTCAGATTGCCCGCTCGCTGTGGGTTGGGCTGCGCGCTGGCGCCGGCGCAACATATCCTTGACCTTCCAGAAGACACCCTCAGGCGCGATCAGGATGACGGCCACGATGGCAAGCCCGTACACCACGCCCTGGATTCCGGGGATCAGATTGCCGAGGCGGGCATGCAGGAATTCACTGAGTGGAACCAGCACGACCGCGCCAATGACTGCGCCCCACAGGGACCCGACGCCGCCGAACATGGCGAGGATCAGCGCTTGGGCCGATACCAGCATGCCAAAGACCGCCGGCGGCGTTACGATCAACAGCACCACGGCATAGAGGCCACCGATCGCGCCCGCCATGGCGCCGCTCAGCGTGATGGCCTTGAGCTTCCACCCCAGCGTGTTGATGCCCGCGGCTTCGGCGGCGGCCTCGTCCTGCTTGATCGCCATCAGCGAAAGGCCGAATCGGGATCGTTCGATCGCGCTCGACAGTAGCATCGCGCCCAGCATCAGCACCAGTGCAATATAGGCATACAGGCGGGTATCGGAAAACTGCATGTATTTCAGTGGCTCGTCGCGCATCATCGGCAAGGCGAGCTCCTGATACCCCATCCATTCGAACAAGTAGAGGAATGCGAGCGGATACGCCAGCATGGCGAGTGCGAAATAGTGCCCCCGCAGCCTGAAGGTGGGAATGCCCACGAGCAGCCCGGCGATTCCCCCCAGAACGCCAGCCAATGGAATGCTGAGCCACGGCGTGATGCCAAACTTGATTTGCGCGAGCGCGACAAAGTAGGCGCCCAGCCCGAAGAAGGCCGCATGTCCGAATGACACGTAACCACTGTAGCCGCTGAGCACATTCCAGGACAGCCCCATGACCGCCCAGATGGGGACAACGGCCATGATGAGCTGGTAATAGCTGTTTTGTACAAAGGCGGTGATGGCGGCGTAAGCCAACCCGAAGGCCATGATCGCCACGATGGGGCGCTGATAAAATTTCGTCGCTGGATTCATCATGTTCTCCGGGCCGTCTTGCCGAACAGGCCTTGCGGGCGCAACAAGATGATTAACAGAAAGATCACGAAAATCGCCGTGTTCTGCAGCTGGTTCGGCAGAAACAGCGTCGAGATCTGCTGTATCAGGCCAATGACCATCCCCCCGAAGAATGCACCGCCCACGCTGCCCATGCCACCGAGCACGACGCCGGCATACATGACGATCACGTAATCGATTCCCACATAAGGCTGGAAGGGATAGCTTGAGGCGAGCAGTCCGCCACCGATGGCCGTGATTGCGACGCCAAACCCAAACGCTATGCGATAGGCACGATCAACGTCGATCCCCATGTAGATCGCGGCCTCCGGGTTATCTGCAGCGGCTCTTAAGGACTTGCCCATTCGGGAGCGCGCCATGAGCAGGACAAACACCAGCACAACCGCGATGGCGATGAATGCGGCAATTGTCTGGCCTTGATTTACGAACATGCTGAGTGAGTCACCGACAAACGGGCCGAGCTCCCAGGCACTCGACGATAGCGGTGTTTGAATCGTGACCGGTGATGAGCCAAACAAATAGAGGCCGCCGTTTTGCATGATCAGAGCGATTCCCAACGTCAGGATCAGCTGCGCATAATGTCCGTCGGCTTCAAGAGCGCTGCCGCGAACCCCGGTGACCTTGCTGATGAGAAATTTGTGAATCAGGATGCCCAGCAGATAGATCACCGGGCCTGCTGCGAGTGCGGCGATGTAGGGCGCGAACGTGGGCCCGAGCAGCAGGTGTACGCCAAAGAGCGTGAAGAGGTAGTAGGCCGCATACATGCCCAGCATCATGAAATCGCCCTGGGCGAAGTTGATCACGCGCATGACGCCAAAAATAAGGCTGAGGCCGACGCACATCAACCCATAATTGGCGCCGGTCAATAGACCGGCCACCATGGCTTGCAGGAAATCTTCAAGGAACTGGATCATGATTCCCGACGAGGATTGATTGACGGAACGGATTCGCCCTGATCGCGCTTAGCCGCGAACCTGGATTCCAGCCCAGTTTTCGACAACGCGCGACAAATCCGTGTAGTCCGCTGTCGGGCCCAGCGCTGCGGTCGTGACCATCAGCATCTCTTTCACGGCGGCGCCCACGATCATCGGAATGCCGATGGCTTCGGCCTCTGCCAGGCAAAGGCGCACATCCTTGTGCGCCAGGCGCGCGGTGAATCCGATGTTATAGGTTCCGGTCAGCACGGCCTTGGGAAATTTGGCTACGGTTGCCGAGTTTCTGCCGGATCCGGCATTGATCACGTCGAGCATCGTAGCGGGGTTGAGCCCGGATTTGACGCCGAGCGCCATCGCTTCGGCGGTGATGGCGACCGCCGCGGCGGAGAGCAGATTATTGGCAAGCTTCATAACTTGCGCCTGACCGGCTTGGGTGCCCATGTAGAAGAGCGGGCCGAAGTTCCTGAGAATCGGTTGCAGATCGTCGTATTGGGGCTTTGCGCAGGCGACCATCACGGCCAGTGTGCCGTCCACGGCACCGCTGGGGCCGCCGCTGACTGGTGCGTCGATATAGGCGATCCCCTTGGCCGCCAGCGCCTTAAACGCGGCCTTCGCTGCATCGGGCCCGATGGTCGACAGGTCAACGACCTGTTTTGCCCGGGTCGCGTCGACCAACCCGTCCTGTCCGGTGACGACGCTGTTCACGACATTGCCGTCCGGCAGGCTCAGGAACACGACGTCGCAGGCGTTGCCAAGCGCCGCAGGCGTCGGTTGCGCGATTGCGCCGCGTTTGGTCAGCTTTTCAACTGCGCTGGCGTCCTGGTCAACGACATGGACCGTTTCACCTGCCGCAAGCAGGCGGGTGGCCATGGGGCCGCCCATGTTGCCCGCACCAATGAATCCATAGACTTTGTTAATCATGATTGTCCCTTCGTCTCGTAGTGCAATTCAACGCGCTTGCAGGTCAATGGACTTGGAAAGTTCTGCGAAGCTTTTTTGCTCTCTGGCCACGATCTTTGCGAGTCCTTCGGGCGTGCGGTCGGCCTTGTCCGGAAGCGCTGCGTCCCACTGTTCGACCCGATCCTTGAATTCCGGCGCCTCGATCGCCTTTGCCAGCGCCTTGGAAAGCACGTCGATGACTTGCTTCGGCGTCCCCTTCGGTGCCACCAGGCCGTTCCAGATCTGAAGGTTGAATTGCCCAAGTCCACCTTCGGTGAAGGTGGGAACATCCGGCATTTGCTTTGTGCGCTTGTCGCCGGTGACCGCGATCGCCCGCACACGCTTCTCTGCATTCAGAGGCATCAGAGTGACGGTCTGGTCGATGACCGCATCGATTCTGCCTGCGACCAGGTCAGTGATCGCAGGGCCGGATCCGCGGTACTGAATGAGTTCGCCTTGCCCGCCCGACATTTGCAGGAACATGGCCTCGGCCAGGTGTGCCGTGGTGCCCGGCCCGCCCGAGCCCAGATCGGGCTTGAGTTCGCCCGACTTGAGTTTTCGAAGCAATTCCGGCAGATCCTGAATGCCGCTTTTGTTACTGACGCCCAATACCATTGGCACGTTTGCGACTGCTCCGATGGGCACGACATCCCTGACGACGTCGATCTCGGACTTTGGATTCAGGAGTGGAACGAGGACCATCGAGTTGTTACTGAACATCAGCGTATAGCCATTGGGCTCCGACTTGAGGAGCTTCTGGAATCCAATCAGGCCACCTGCGCCGGTGACGTTTTCCACAACGACGGATTGCTTCAACGCTTTTCCCAGCGACACCGCAATGAGGCGCGCTAGGGTGTCCAGTGTTCCACCCGGGGCCACGCTCACGATGATGCTGATCGGTCGTGACGGAAACGTGTCGGCTTTTACGGGAAGTGCAAGACTGGCAACGACGGACAGCGCGACCAATAGGCATTTCATGGGTTTGTCTCCTCGCATTTTTATAATAATCACGCCCTAAGGACTAGCCCTTAAGGTTCGTGTCGATACGGGTTGGTGACTGGATCGCGTTGATCAGCTTTGCGCAGGATTCCTGATGTTCAAAGCCCTTGAGAATGTTCCAGCTGTCACGAATGCGCTGCGGTTCGATGCCCGCGCCTTCGAGCAGGCTCATGTACTTGCTTTCAATATCGTGCCACTCTACACCGCGTGGGCCAGATCCGCGCGGCGCTTTGCAGGTGCTTTGGACGATTCGCCCGTCTTTGAGGTGAATGATGACGGTTCCCCCATGACGGTGCGGAAATCGATCCGGCAGAGGCGGGGGGGCGGGATCAAACTGAACCTTGTCCTGCAAGGCGGCGATGACGGGATCGCACATCTTTTGCTCGTCCATGTGCTGCCAGCCAAACTCCCCGTCGGCGATCGCGGCAGCGACGAAGTATTGCAAGCTATGGGCTGCATCGACCAGGTTTCTCGGGTGCGGGTCGCCCTTGAAATTGGTCCATTGCACGGCCGCGGAAATCACGATTTTCTCAATATTGGCCGGATCCGTTGATGCGAGTTTCGCGGCGTCGGCTGCGGCCTCGGCCGTGGCATGGAAGGGATGCGCGCCGGGCATCAGCTTGATCGCCATATCCGTGACGATGTCCCAATCCTTCCCGAAATCCAGCAGGATCTCGTCGATGGATTGGGCGCCCATCGCGGATAGAAACCCGCGGGGCTTTTCAAAAACGCCGAGTTCGCCGGTAAATCCCTTCGCCGCAGCATCCACGGCCTGGATGCCGATCATGGCGGCGTTGCCTGCGTGATATTCCCGCGCACAACTCGTATCGGCGGAGATGGCCATGCCGCCGATCGATGTTGCCGCGAGTGAAATGGCGTGGGCGATCTGCCGTTCGGACAGGTTCAGCAAGACGCTTGCTGCAATGACTGCCCCGAACACCGTGGACACCGAGCCGTGAAATCCACGTTGCATGCGCCCGGGCGTCAGCGATTCATCGATGCGACCGGCGATTTCGTATCCCAGCACCATGGCCTTCAGGATTTGCTCGCCCGATGCACCGCATTTTTCGCCGACCGCCAGGGTGACGGTACTGACGATGGTTCCGATATGCGCGATGCTTCTCAAATCGCTATCGTCGGACGCCGCGGCATCACTGGCCACAGCGTTCACGCGTACGGCTCTGGATATTGGGAGCCTTGTGCCGTTGAACCATACTGTGGCGACGGGCGTGCCGGCGTCCGTAAGCTCCAGGTTGCGGATAATCGCAGCCGACTCGATTTCATATCCCATCGCGGCGCTGGCGATCGTACTGGCCAGGCTCATCTTTGCGCGCTCGATCGCCAGCGGGGACACGGGTTGGGACTGATGGCCGATGACGAGTTTTGCCAGGCTTTCGGATAAATACATTTCAAATCCGTCGATGCAAGGTTCTGGGTTGTGGTCTGCCGTTGGAGGCATGCGTTTGTTGTGCGGCGCAGCAATTTGTTATTGATTTATGCTCAATGCGTGCCGGACTTTAGGGCGATATTACTAGTTTGTCTGCAAAATAAAGTTTATTGATGCCACGATTGGCCCACGCATGAACAACGTGTTCGACTCAAAAGGAAAGATCCCCTCCGGCATCTGGGTGCTCGGTTTCGTGAGCATGCTCATGGACGTCTCTTCGGAGATGATCCACAGCCTGTTGCCGATGTTCCTGGTCGGGGCGTTGGGCATTAGCGTCTTCACCGTCGGGATCATTGAAGGGTTAGCACAAGCCACGGCGCTGATCGTCAAGGTCTTTTCCGGCGCGCTCAGCGATTATCTTGGCAAGCGCAAAGGGTTGGCGTTGCTCGGCTACGCCCTGGGCGCGATTACCAAGCCGCTGTTCGCCATCGCGTCGGGCGCGGGTCTTGTCATCGCGGCGCGGCTCATCGATCGAGTCGGCAAGGGTATTCGTGGCGCGCCGCGCGATGCGCTGATCGCAGACCTCGCGCCGCCCGGGGTGCGTGGCGCCGCGTTTGGCTTGCGTCAGGCTTTGGATACGGCGGGTGCCTTTCTTGGGCCGCTGCTGGCTGTAGGCCTGATGCTGCTTTGGGCTAACGACTATCGTGCCGTTTTCTGGGTCGCCGTGATCCCCGCCTTCCTGGCCGTTGCATTGTTGCTGTTTGGCGTGCAAGAGCCTGAGCGGGGCGCGAATGCCCAGCGAACAAACCCAATCAAGCGGGAGAATCTTCGACGACTTGGGGCATCTTTCTGGTGGGTCGTCGCCATCGGCGCCATATTTGCGCTGGCGCGATTTAGCGACGCATTCCTGATCCTGCGGGCGCAGCAATCGGGCGTGTCTGTCGCACTAGTCCCACTGGTGATGGTTGCCATGAATCTCGTTTACGCCGGGTCGGCCTATCCCTTCGGCTGGCTTTCCGATCGCATGAGCCATGCGAAGTTGCTTACCCTGGGACTGATCGTACTGATTGCCGCCGACCTGGTGCTTGCCAATGCGAACGACTGGTTAACGATCCTCGCTGGGATGGGACTGTGGGGGATACACATGGGCATGACCGAGGGCCTTCTGGCGACGATGGTCGCGGACACCGCCCCCGAGGATCTTCGCGGAACCGCGTACGGAGTTTTCAACGTAATCAGTGGTGTCGCGATGCTGATCGCAAGCGGAGTCGCAGGATGGCTGTGGGACCGAAACGGGGCGCAAACGACCTTTTATGCGGGCGCTGCCTTTTCCCTGGTCGCGTTGCTTGGGCTTGCGCTTCGAGGCTCTCGGTCGAAGGAAGCCCCGGGCAACTCTGCCTGATGCTGATTTTGTCCAGGTAGTCGCGCTCCTGCGCCCTGTCAGGTTCACTGGTGGTCAGTGACTTGTAACAACCAACGACTTTGTACTTGGTAAAGTATGCCACTTATGACTACTAAGACTAAGGCTTCAATCCGAATATTGGAAGCCGTACGGGACAAGACTGCGGATTTGTATCGTCTGGGTTTTATCGACAAGCGCACGCTGCAGAAACTCGGCGGGTTTTGCATTGAGCCGATCCCCACCTATGACAGCACGCGAATTCGCGCTTTGCGAGAACACTTGAAACTTAGCCAGGCCGTGCTCGCTTCAGTGCTGAATACAAGCCTATCCACTGTGCGCAAATGGGAGATCGGGGATAAGCATCCCAGTGGCCCTTCGCAGAAGCTGCTCCACCTGCTGGAGCGTAAGGGGTTGGAGGCTGTGCTTTAAGCACCGATTCGGCAGGCGATTGAACATGACTATGCGGCCAAATATGTAAAGCCACGTCACCCACAGCGTGACGACACTCGACAAGAAATATTTCAGGAGGCACTCATGGCATCCACTGTTCTCGACTCCATTCTGTTTCGCGACTCGTTCGGCACGCCGCAGATGCGCGCCGTATTCGACGATCGTGAACTGATCCGCAAATACGTTCAGGTTGAGGTGGCCCTGGCGAAGGCCGAGGCACGCTGCGGCGTGATCCCCGAGGCCGCGGCGAAGGATATCGCCGAGCGCTGCAACGCTGACACGCTCGATTTCGATTTGTTGCGACAAGAGACCGAGATCGTCGGGTACCCCATTCTTCCGCTTGTCCACCAGATCGCCAAACAGGCTGGCGCATCCGGCGGCTACGTGCACTGGGGCGCGACGACACAGGACATCATGGACTCCGCCGTTGCGCTGCAGTTACGCGATGGCCTGGACATCGTCGAAGCCGACATCAGGGCGCTTCGCGCCATACTGGCCGGGCTGGCACGGCGCTACCGCGATACGCCGATGGCGGGCCGCACGCACCTGCAGCAGGCGTTGCCCGTGACGTTCGGCTACAAGTGTGCGATCTGGCTCGACATGTTCGATCGCCACGCGCAGCGGCTCGCCGAGGCACGACCACGGGTGCTGGTGGGTCAGTTTGCCGGGGCCGCCGGCACGCTTGCGTCTCTGGGTGGCAAAGGGCTTGAGGTTCAGAAGGCCATGATGCTGGAGCTGAGGCTCGGCGTACCGGTTTCGACCTGGCACGTTGCACGCGACGGATTCGCCGAGGCGATCAACTTGCTTGGCCTCATCACCGGTTCGCTGGGAAAGATCGCGTACGACGTGATGATCATGGCTTCGAACGAATTCGGGGAGCTCTACGAGCCCTTCGTCAAGGGACGCGGCGCGAGCAGCACGATGCCCCAGAAGCGCAATCCGATCTCAAGCGAGTTGATGCTCGCCTGCGCTAAGGGCGTGCGTCAATCGGCTGGCCTGATGCTCGATGCCATGGTCCAGGATCTGGAGCGCGCGACGGGCCCCTGGCACGCGGAATGGATTGCGATACCCGAGGCGTTCATCCTTGCCGCGGGCGCACTGCATCAGGCAAGGTTCATGCTGGGAGGCCTCATCGTCGACGAGGCTGCGATGGCGCGCAACCTCGACTTGACCAAGGGGCTGATCGTTGCCGAGGCCGTGATGATGGGGTTGGCGCCCATGATCGGTCGACAGGAGGCGCACGACGTTGTCTACGACGCCTGCCGCGTTGTCAACGAGAAGGGCGGGCGGCTCGCAGATGTGCTCAACGCGATGCCTGACGTTTCGAGCAGGCTCGATCCGAAGCTGATCGAACGCCTGACGGATCCGGCCAACTATCTCGGCATGGCGCCACAGATGGTCGACCAGGTGCTGGCAAGCTCAGCGAAACTGAACTGATTCGCGGCAGCAGCCTGGCTGCCCGCCAGCCCGCTAACGCGCTAGCCCACCAACCTGCCAACCTGCCTGGCGCGGACGTTCGAATATTGGCAAGCGTGATGAGGCGCTTGCTAGCTCTTCTCAAGCATGATCTTTCTGATCTGTTTGCCGCCGATGTTGTATTCGACTGCCGCGTAGACCAGGCAGTGGAGAATGATCAGCCAATAGATGAAGGCGATGATGGCGATCAGTTTCGGATCGGCGTGCTCAAAGGCCAGCATTGAATTGATAAACCCTTTGTGATGCACCAGGCCTTCCATTCCCTTTTCCAGAACGCTCAGCAGCAAGACCACCGCGAGATAGACCAGAGAGTGCGCGAGCAGGGAAAATATCAGCGGATATTTCTTCTTCAGGCCCATCGGGAAAACCAGTTCGGCGGTGATCAGGAACTTGGCAATAATCGCGGCCTTGAGGGCGATGAACAAAAAGGTATAGGCCGGCAGTGCCTGCGCCATGCCGTTGGCCTCGAGAAGCGCGCTGGTATAGAGGTTGATTGCGTAAAACCAGATCCAGAAATAGAAGGTAAAGAGGATGAACTTCTTCACCTCGTGCAACAGGCCGTGCTTGAACGACTCCTTGCGCGTCATGCCGGGCGGCGTGCCTGGCGTGGCAGACTTTCTGGTGTGCCCCATGATCGTTGGTTCCAACATGCCACCAGGACAAATCAGCAACTGGTCCCCGCGCATTGTGCGCGGGGGCAGGATCAGTCCAGATTGGCTTGCTATGGACAATATAGCAAGAGTCGCTGGCGATCGCCGAAACCGTTGGCGATCGCCGAAACTTTACCTGCGCGTTATGCCCGGCATTCCATTGCCGTTTCGGCCGCCCGCGCGTTGGCATGAGGCTCGAACAGCCCTTTGGCATGAGCCTCGCGCAGTGCCTTGGCCGCCGAGACCATGTTCGTGAGCGCGGGGATCACTTCGTCCCAGGTGCGCGTCTTGAGCCCGCAGTCCGGATTGATCCACAGGCGTTCGGCCGGGATGCGGTCGGCTGCCTTTTTCATGAGCCCGACAATTTGACTCGCGCTTGGGATGTTGGGCGAATGGATATCGTAGACGCCCGGCCCGATCTCGTTGGGATAGTGATACGTGTCAAACGCGTCAAGCAGCTCCATGTCGGATCGCGAAGTTTCGATCGTGATGACATCCGCGTCCATTTCCGCGATCGACTCAATAATGTCGTTGAACTCCGAATAGCACATGTGGGTGTGAATTTGTGTGTCGTCCCTGACCCCGTTTGCGCAGATCCGGAATGACTCGACCGCCCAGTTTAAATAGTCACCCCATTGGGAACGACGCAGCGGTAATCCTTCACGCAGCGCAGCCTCGTCAATCTGGATTACGCGAACGCCGGCCTTTTCGAGATCCAGGACTTCCTCCCGAATCGCCAGCGCGAGCTGGTAACACGTGGTGGACCTGGGCTGATCATCACGAACGAAGGACCAGTTCAATATGGTTACCGGGCCGGTCAGCATTCCCTTCATCGGCTTGGTCGTCAATGATTGCGCGTACGTGATCCAGTCGACGGTCATGGATGTTGGCCTGGTAATGTCTCCAAACAGGATCGGTGGCTTCACGCAGCGCGATCCGTAGGACTGAACCCAGCCGAACTGGCTAAACGCATAGCCGTCGAGTTGTTCGCCGAAGTATTCGACCATGTCATTGCGTTCGGCTTCGCCGTGCACGAGAACATCCAGCCCGAGCGCCTCCTGCTCTCGCACGCAGCGTTCGATCTCGGCCTGCATGGCCAGGTGGTATGACGCTTCGTCCAGCTTCCCTGCCCGGAACTGGCTTCTGGACAGGCGGATTTCGCTTGTCTGTGGAAATGAACCAATCGTCGTGGTCGGAAAGGGCGGAAGCTTGAGCAGGGCCGCCTGTTTGGCTGCTCGCTCGGCGTGGGCGCTCGAGCGCGCACCGAGAGATGAATCGATATTTTCAATCGCGGCCTTGACCTCGGACTGGTGTACTCGCCTGGATTCATGCCGGCCAAGCATCGCTGCCGCGTTGGCGACCAGTTCTTCCTGCACGGAAACCCGACCAGTATTCAATGCCTTGGCAAGCAGCCGAAGCTCAACGAGTTTTTGAACGGCAAACGAGAGCCAGGACTTGATCTCGGCATCAAGCTTACGTTCGCTGGCCAGATCGACCGGCACGTGCAATAACGAACACGACGGCGCGATCCAAAGCCGGTTGCCAAGTGTGCGGTGAATGGGTTCAAGCCAGTTCAGGGTGGAATGAAGGTCGGTCTTCCAGATATTGCGGCCGTTAATCACGCCCAGTGAAACAACCGCATGGTCGGGTAGCAGACGAATCGCCGCCTCGACTTCTTCGCGTGCGTTGATGGCATCAAGGTGCAATCCCTGTATGGGCAACTTGCAGGCGATAGGCAGGTTTTCCTTGAGTTGGCCGAAGTAGGTCGCGAGCAGTATCCTGACCTTCCCGGTGTTAAGGGCCTTGTACGCCGTTTTGAACGCGTTCTGCCAATTTGTGTCGAGCTCCGTGACGAGAATGGGCTCATCCATCTGCACCCAGTCAACGCCATGCGCTGCAAGCGCGTCAAGCAACTTCGCGTACTCGGGCAGCAGCCGGGGAAGTAGACCCAGCCTGTCCGAGTTGTCCTTGCACTTGCCCAGCCAGAGGTAGGTGAGCGGCCCGATGATGACGGGCTTGGCTTGCACGCCAGTGCGCCGAGCCTCTGCGAGCTGCTCCAGTAGCGGGGCCGCGTTCAGGCTGAACTCGGTCGAAGCGGCACACTCCGGGACGATGTAGTGGTAGTTCGTGTCAAACCACTTCGTCATTTCGCCGGCGTGCACGCAGGAGCAGACAGAGTCCCCGGCAGATCGCCCGCGGGCGACACGAAAATAGCGATCGACATCACTGCCGCCGTGCGCGTTGACCCGCTCGGGAGCGTTGCCAAGCATGAAACTCGCGTCAAGCACCTGGTCGTAGAACGAGAAATCGCCGACAGGGACGTAGTCCAGATCAGATTGCAGCTCCCAGTGATGTTTGCGCAGTCGTGCGCCGCATGATTGCAGTTCGGCCAGCGGCGCTTGCCCGCGCCAATAGCTTTCCAGCGCGAACTTCAGCTCACGGTTTGCGCCAATGCGCGGGAATCCAAGGTTGTGGGTCGATGCCATGATGCGCGCTTCCAGTGAATGCTTCTGATGAGTAACGATTGGCATCCTAAAGGCATCAATCCATGAAGACTAATGCTATTGTTGAATGAATTCATTAATAAAATTCATGGATGAGTCATGCTGGATCGCTCGCATTTGCAAATCATTCGTGAGGTTGACCGACAGGGATCGCTCACCGCGGCGTCGCGCGTCCTGTTTCTGACGCAGCCTGCGTTGAGTCACGCGATCAAGAAGATCGAGCAGCAACTTGGCACGCGACTCTGGGCCAAAGAGGGCCGGAACCTGAGGCTGACGCAGGCAGGGCAGTACTTGCTGGGGTTGGCCAATCGGTTGCTGCCGCAACTCGAACATGCCGAGGCGCGCATGCGCCAATTTGCGGAGGGTAAGCGCGGCACCCTGCGGATCGGGATGGAGTGCCACCCCTGCTATCAATGGCTCATCAAGATCGTCGCGCCCTATCTCAGCGCCTGGCCGGATGTGGATGTCGA
>CAITPF010000442.1 GCA_903894155.1 uncultured beta proteobacterium
ACCAAGACGACTTGATCGGCGTTGAGCATGCCGACCTGGTTGTACAGGGGGCGCGGATTTGGTGGCGCAGCCTTCTTGCGTTTGACGTCCCAGGGCCGATACTCTTTCTTCTGACCTGGTGGGTCATAGCGATAGACGATGGCGATGAGTTTGCCGTCGGCGTCCAGATAGTCCCACTTGGCCGTGGCCTTACCCAGATCGTCAGTGGGCGCCTCGACCTTGCGCTTGCGCGCCGGAATGGGTGCTGGCTGGCCCAGCAATTCCGCCGCCTTGGCCAGTACTGAGGGGAAGTCGGTCTGGACGTTGATGCCGTAGTGGCCGCCAATCAAATCGTACTGATCGCCGCCAGAGCCGTTTTCTCGATCAGTCCACAAACCCGCTTTGTCGCCGGTGAGCACGATCTCCAGGCTGTCACCCGGACTGCCAAGGATGTCTCCGATGTAGAACTTGCCGCGTCGGACCTTGCCTGCGGGAAACATCGTCATCAATACCGATTCGAGTCGAGCCAGCAGTGCGGCGCGGATCTCCTCGCGTTGAGAATCGAGATTGGCAACCGGGAGCACAGGCGCGTCGGAATCATTGAAGTCAAGCATGCCGACCCTCCGCATTCGTAGCGCGAGATCGCGCTGAGGCCGGCACCGCAATGTCGAACGCCTGAGCCATCGCAGCCAACCCGCGCGCAGGCTTGCGCAACTTGTCCAGCGCGTTCAACTCGATTTGTCGAACCCTCGCGGGTGACAAGTCCAGGCGAGACGCCACCTCCTCCAAAGTCGACTCACATGTTCCGATCCCGAAGCGTTCGTGAATGACCCGAGCTTCCTTGGGAGTCAGCGTGTCAAGCGACTCCAGAAGCAGGCGAGCCGCTTGGCTCTTTCCTGCCAACACCTGCGGATCAAGGTCGGCATCGTCTGGCGTCGAAGACAGGGCCTTGACCTGGTCATAGGACAAGTCCTTGTGGAAGGCATTGCTGGCAAGCGGAGTCAACTGCTCGTCAGACCAGAGCTCGTTGGGTGAGGCGCCAAGGTAGTCACATAGCGCCCAAGCACTGTCACGCAGCAAACCGTCTGGTCCAAGCGGAGATCGTGTGAGGTTCAAATAGGGCAATAGATCCCGGCCGTACTCTATGCCGACAACTGCGGCAAAACTCAAGCCCGGGCGATACCCGGCGGCCTCGATGGCGCGCAACAAACGTGCATTACGGATGGTGACTTTTAGTCTGTAATCGCTCATACTGATCCTCCATCGATCGAGGATTTCATTTGCTGCCAAGCACTGAGCTCAGAGAGCTTGAAGCGCAGCATGCGGCCGATCCGGTAGTGCGGGATGCGCAGCTTGCTTCGTTGGCGCGCATTGGTCACGTAGTACATCGGCAGATTCATGGTGAAGGCCGCTTCGCCAGCATCGACAAAAGGTTCCCTCACCACTGTGGGTTCAGGCGTTATGGGTTTCATAGGGTGGTCCTCCAGCAACGATCTGCCCATTGGCAGAACTTGCATTCGAAATGGGTGGAATCGGTAAACGAGCGTGGCAGTAAGTCGCCTGCTTCGGTGGCAGTGATGACGCGGGCGCCACGGTCCGACATACGCTGGGCAAGAGTTGCATCAAACGGGATCAACTCAGCGTAAATCTCC
>CAITPF010000443.1 GCA_903894155.1 uncultured beta proteobacterium
CTGTTGCTCACCATTGGGCATGAGTTCGTACTTGAAGGCTTGGCGTCGAAGCATGCCCTCATTGTATTTTTGTCGATCCGCGGCTTCAATGGAATCTGGCTCGGCGACCACGATGTCGTTGCGCTGCTTTTTCGGTTGACCATCTTGACAATCGACCAACTGATTCCAAACAAAACAAGAACGGCTTCCCCGTCCGCGCTCTTGACCCCGCCCTGAACGGCAGGGTTTGCCGCGCATCGGATCAATATGTTAGGCACTAAAACCCGTAGAGTTGGGCTGGATTGTCGACGAGAATCTTGTGGCGCACGGCTTCGTCCGGAATCCAGTCGCAGAACTGGTCGACGGTATCCCCGTCGTCCGGCATTTGCTCCGGCGCGAACATGGAAGGGTTCGGCCAGTTTGTCCCGAATACCAGTCGGTCGGGGCGCGTGGCAACCAGTGCCTGGGCGTATGGCCTCATGTCAGCGTAGGTGGGCGGGCCGAGGTCTGAGCGCCGTTGCCAGCTTGCAATCTTGGCCCAGCAGTCGTCGCGCTCGCGCAGGATGCGCAGCAATGACTGGAATCCCGGGCTATCGACCCCTTCGGATCCTCGCACGCAACCCATATGGTCAAACACCAGGGGCACGGGCGCCTTGAGCAGGATCGGCTCAAGCGTGGCCAGTTCGCTGGCATGGTGGACGTGAACCTGCAGGTGCCAGCCATAGGGGGCGATGCGCGGTGCGATCGTGGAGATGGTGTCTGTCCCGCCGTATCCCTTCACATGGGATGAGACGCGCACGCCCCGGATGCCCGCGTCGTGCAGCGTCCTGATCTCGGCGGACGAGACGTCGGGGCGCACTCCGGCCACGCCGCGTGCGCGCGACTGGCCAAGTTTGGCAATGATGGCAAGCGTCAGCGAATTATCGGCGCCGTAGACGCTTGCGCTGACCTGCACGGTGCGCGTGATTCCGACCGCCTCGCACATCCGGAGGTAGTCTTCCAGCGTGGCAGACGCCGGCGTGTACGAGCGCTGCACATTGAGCGGGTAACGCTCGAAATCTTCAAAGACATGGCAGTGGCAGTCGGTGGAACCGACGGGCAACCGGATACGCGGCTGTCGCGCTTGTGCAACCGGAGCCAGGCAGAGGGGGGGGGCAGGCGCGAATTCGGGGATGATCATGGCAGTTTGATTCCGGCAACGTTGACGACCTGAGCCCATTTGTTCATCTCGCCTCGCAGGATCACGTCAAAATCATCGCCCGACCCGATCAGCACGTCGGAGCCGAGCGCGGCGAACTTTTGCCGGGTGTCGGGGTTCGCGAGCACCACGCGCATCGCCGCGTTCACACGGTCGATGACCGGGCGCGGGGTGCCCGCCGGGAACATCAGCGCGGTGGTGGTGCTCGATTCAAAGCCCGGCAGCCCCGATTCAGCGAGCGTGGGCAAATCCGGCATCAACGGGGTGCGCTGCAGCGTCGTGACGCCAAGCGCGTGCAGTTTGCCCGCCTGGATCTGCGGCAGGCTGGATGCGAGCTGGTCGAACGTCATGTCGACCTGGCCGCCGATCAGGTCCGAGATCGCCGGCCCGCTGCCTTTGTAGGGCACGTGCAGAAACTTCACGCCGCTCATCGTCTGGAAATACTCTGCGGTCAGGTGCGCCGCAGTGCCGGTGCCCGAGGAGGCGACGGTGAGCTTGCCCGGATGCGCCTTCGCATAGGCGATAAGTTCCGCCACGGAATTGACCGGGATGCTGCGGTTCACCGACAGCACGAGCGGCGCGCGCGTAATGGGCGACGCGGCAACGAAATCCTTGACCGGATCGAGGGGGATCGACGGGTTGAGCGCCTTGCCCGGGGCGAACGATCCGGTTGATCCGAGCAGGCTGGTGTAGCCGTCGGGCGGCGCCTTGGCGACGTACTCCGACCCGACCATGCCTGCAGCGCCGGGACGGTTTTCGACAATGACGCTGACGCCGAGTTGCTCGGCCAGCCCATTGGCGACGATGCGCGCTGTCGCGTCGATGTTGCCGCCCGGCGGGAACGGCACGACCAGGCGCAGCGGCCGGTCCGGATATTGCGCGCACGCGGTCGTGGCGAATAAACCCAGCGCGAACGCAAGGACGTACGATGCGAGGACTCGAATGATCGTCTCCAGGAAGTCTCGGGCCTGTTTGGGTGAGCCCGTATTTTTCTACTGCCAAATATAGCCTAATCGCGCGGTCGGGGCGCCCGGTCATGGTGCGCAGCGATCGCCGGGTCGGCGAGGCGGTAGACCCGCGCCGCGGTTGCGGCCAGCATGTCGTGCCGCTCGGCCGGGCTGCAACTTGCGCTGAGCTTTTTGAACGCATTCCAAAGCACGGCATAGCTGAAGCTGCCATTGTCGACCGGGAAATTGCTTTCGAACATGAAGCGCTGCGGGCCAAACGCGTTCAGGCAGATCTCGTAGTGCCTCTTCCACGCACGAACCAGGTCGTCAGAGGAGGGCGGCCTGGTGGCCTCGTGGAATCCGAACCCGAAGACGGGCATGCCCGCACCGCCAAACTTGATGTAGGTGTTGGGCAGGTTCGCCAGGCGTTGCAAGCCGGCTGCCCACTCCGTCAGCATGCCGGGCAGATCCCGGGCGTAGGGGCCTACGCCGATCGGGCCACCCATATGGTCGATGATCACCGGCATGCCGGGGTTTTCGCGCGCGAGCGCCAGGATTTCATCGAGTTGCGTGTGGTAGGCCCAGACATCGAGCGAAAGATCCATGCGTGCGAGTTGCCGCACGCCCTTGCGAAAGGCATCGGTCGCCATCAGGCCGCGCGGCGGGGGCGAGGCGGTGCTCGACTGCACGTCGCTGCTTTCATGCCAGACCACGGGATTGCGCACGCCCCGAAAGCGCGTGCCCGCAACCGAGATCATTGCCTCAAGCACGGGGACCACGCCATCGCCGAGCGCGAGATCGGCCCCTCCCACGATGGCCTCGCATACGCGCGTCGGTTCGAACAGGCCCGACGCGCCAAGCGCGGCGGCGCCATTGGCGAAATCGACTTCACCCACGGGCGCCATGTCACGGGGGCCATCCTTGCGCAGCATCGAGCGGCACTGCACGAAGACGGTGGACACGACGGTGTGGCCGGTCCGGATGTCATCCATGTAGTCGTGGGCCATGTAACGATGGCCCGGGCGATCCCACAGATGGTGGTGCGGGTCGACGATGGGCAGTTCGGGCTCAACGGCCTCTTCGGTTCGCAATGCGAGCCAGTCGGGACGGACATCTGCGTGGGGGCGTCTTGGATCTGACATCAGGGGCGGGGCTCTCGTTGGGTGGCATCGCGGCCTGCCACGATCGCGATGACGCGCGTGGGGCGGGGCAAGCGTTGGAAATCGCCCCCAAGCGTTGCATGCCCGCCGCCCGCGCGTCAAGGGTGCGCCACGGATTGCCATTGTTTGCCGTCCCCGACGATCCGCGTGCCCGGAGTGCGCCACGCCGATCGCGCGGCGGTAATCCTTGCCTGAACGCCTCGCGTTTGTTAGAAAGGTGGTTCAGTCGTTTTGCGCAAGCGCAAAGGTGGTCCGGTGTCTTTCCGTGGCCACGCGCCCGACACCAGGAGAAATGCCATGGCCAATGCGGTCAGCTGGTTCGAGAATCGGGCTTCATTCGAGGTGACGGCGACGGGCGATCGGATTTCGACAGGTTTCGGGCCGCGATGATTTCATTCCTGCAGCCGGTGGTCGGGTACGCGGCGCTGATCGCGATCGCATGGATTCTGTCGGCACGGCGTGCCGCGATCCCCTGGCGCACGGTGATCGGCGGCGTTGGGCTTCAGGTTGTCCTGGCCGTGCTGATCCACAAGGTACCGCTGGCGCAATCGGTGATTCTCGCGCTCAACCGCGCCATGCTGGCGCTGGAAGAGGCCACGCGAGCCGGCACTACGCTGGTGTTTGGTTATCTCGGGGGCGCCCCGGTGCCGTTCCAGGCGGGCGGCGCGGGTTCGAGTTTCGTCCTTGCATTTCAGGCGTTACCGATCGTGTTGGTCATCAGTGCGCTTTCCGCGTTGCTGTTCCACTGGCGGATTTTGCCTGCGATCGTCAACGGCTTTTCCTGGCTGCTTGAGCGTACGCTTGGCGTAGGCGGCGCGGTCGGGCTTTCAACCGCGGCGAACGTCTTCGTGGGCATGGTCGAGGCACCGTTGCTCATCAAGCCCTACCTTGACCGTGTGTCGCGCGGAGAGCTATTCATCGTCATGACGGCCGGCATGGCGGGCGTGGCGGGAACCGTGATGGCGTTGTATGCGGGCATTCTGGGGGCTGCGGTTCCGGGCGCCCTCGGCCATATCCTCGCGGCGTCTTTCATGAGCGCCCCGGCCGCGGTGTTTTTTTCGGTCCTGATGGTGCCGCCTGAAGGCGATCCGACGGGAAAGGGCGTCAAACTGGCGTCAATCGATGACAGCACCATGGCGGCGATTACGCGGGGCACGACCGAAGGGCTGGGCCTGCTGCTCAACATCGTTGCGATGCTGATTGTTCTGGTTGCGCTGGTCGCACTGGTCAATCAGGCGATCGCGGCGCTGCCGTTTACTGGCGAAGCGTGGTCTCTTCAGCGCCTGCTGGGCATTGCGATGGCGCCGCTCGCCTGGCTGGCCGGTGTTCCATGGCATGAAGCGCCTGCGGCGGGCGCATTGCTGGGCACCAAGACCGTTCTGAACGAGTTCATCGCCTACCTCGATATGGCGGCGCTGCCGCCCGAGGCGTTGTCCGCGCACAGTCGGCTCATCATGACGTACGCGCTTTGCGGCTTCGCGAATTTTGGCAGCCTGGGCATCATGATCGGCGGCATGGTTGCCATGGCGCCAGCGCGCAGGCGCGATATCGTCGCGCTCGGGCCCCGCACGCTGGTCAGCGGAACCCTGGCGACACTGTCCTGTGGATGTCTTGCGGGGATGCTGCTCTGACCATATGCGCGCCAAGGCGAAGATCGTGTGCGCTTTGGCAATCAGCCAATTTGTGACCCCATGGATTGAACCCAGCTTTCTTTGTCTTGTTGCGCGCAATGTTGCATTGTCGGCGTTCAAACGTCAAACGGTATTCCGACGCTTCTTCTGCTGCATTTGCGCGAACCCTTGCCTGGACGGCGGCTTGAAGCGTTATGACTTAATTCGCCTGGCCAGAAATTCCGGCTGGAATACTGCCATGCGGTAGACATCGCGATACTCGCCATTGACAAAAAATTCGTCACGCA
>CAITPF010000444.1 GCA_903894155.1 uncultured beta proteobacterium
AGCCGTTGACCTTGTCGACCTTGACCAGAGCAAAGTAGCGCTCGCCATCCTTGGGCGTACGCACTTCGCCTTCGATCGAATCGCCGGTGTGCAGGTTGAAGCGCCGGATCTGCGATGGCGAGATGTAGATGTCGTCGGTGCTTGCAAGGTAGCTGGTTTCCGGAGACCGCAGGAAACCGAAGCCGTCAGGGAGCACTTCGAGCACGCCGTCGCCGAAAATCTGTTCGCCCTGCTTGGCGCGGCGCTTCATGATCGCGAACATGAGCTCCTGCTTGCGCAGGCGGTTCGCGTTTTCGATTTCGAGGCCTGCGGCCATTTCGAGCAGCTGCGAGACGTGCAGCGCCTTCAGTTCATTAAGGTGCATTGATATTGGCGAGAAGAGTTGACTTCAGAGGGATTGACCGGGCTTCGGAGGAAGGGGAACAACAAGGGGTGGAAATGGCGGGCCTCGATCGGGCCCGCGCGTGGGAATCAATCAGATTGCAGCGTCCAGGAACGCGGTGAGCTGCGACTTTGACAGCGCGCCGACCTTTGTCTGGGCAACCTGACCGTCCTTGAACAACATCAAGGTCGGAATCCCACGAATGCCGAATTTTGCCGCTGTCTCGGGGTTTTCGTCAACATTGAGTTTTGCGATCGTGATCCTGTCGCCGTATTCCTTGGCGACTTCCTCGAGGATCGGTGCAATCATCTTGCAAGGGCCGCACCAGGCGGCCCAATAATCGACCAGCACTGGTTTGGAGGACTTGAGGACATCCGCTTCAAAGGCGGCATCGCTCACGTTCTTGATGTTATCGCTCATGGTGTTCTCGTGAATTGGGATGAATTGGCGGCCGGATTCGGGGCCAACGTCAGGTCGTGCGTTCCCGCTCAGGGCGGGTGTGCGGGTAGGCATGCCTCCCGCTGTATTTGATTACAGCATAACATCCTTCACCCGGATTGTATTCCCTTGTGCAACGTATGCTCATATTGTGACCAATCCACCTCGCGCCGCAGCATTGCGAGCATTTTTCGTAAAATGACGCGTCTTTTCCACAGCAGTTGGGGATAACTTGAGCAATAAGTCCTATAACGAAGAATCGATCCGGGTCCTCAAGGGGCTCGAGCCGGTGCGGCAGCGCCCTGGTATGTACACCCGTACCGAAAGTCCCCTGCATATCGTGCAGGAAGTCATCGATAACGCGGCGGATGAGGCGCTCGCGGGATTTAGCAAGCAGATTCAGGTCACCATGCACCCGGACGGGAGCGTCACCGTCGAGGACGATGGTCGGGGAATCCCGGTGGGCCTGCATCCCGAGGAGGGGGCGCCGGTTGCAGAGCTTGTTTTTACCCGTCTTCATGCCGGTGGCAAATTCGACAAAAAGGGCGGGGGCGCCTATGCCTTTTCCGGTGGCCTGCATGGCGTTGGCGTGTCGGTCACCAACGCGCTTTCGCGGCGCCTCGAACTGGTCATCTGGCGCGATGGCGCAGCCCACCGGATGCTATTTGCCGACGGCGACGTCGTTGAACCCATCGCCGAGGTACCCGAACTGGCCCGGCGCAAGTCGGGCACCCGGGTGCGCGTCTGGCCCGACAACAAGTTTTTCGATAGTCCGACGATCCCTGTTGCGGAATTGACACACCTTTTGCGCAGCAAGGCCGTCCTGATGGCCGGGGTCAAGGTCAGCCTGACCATCGAAAAGACGGGCGATACCCAGGTCTGGCAGTACCAGAGCGGGCTGGCGGGGTACCTGTCCGAAGCATTGGCGGGCGTCGAGTTGCGGGTTCCGCTCTTCGAGGGTGAGCAGTTCGCCGAGGCCGACAGCGATACCTTTGCCGACGGCGAGGGTGCGCAATGGGTCGTCGGCTGGGCCGACGAGGGCAGCGTGTTTCGCGAATCCTACGTGAACCTGATCCCGACCCCGGCAGGCGGCACGCATGAATCCGGCCTGCGAGAAGGGCTCTTTGCTGCGGTCAAGAGCTTTGCCGACATGCACGGATTGCTGCCCAAGGGCGTCAAGCTCCTGCCCGAGGATGTCTTCGCGCGCACGAGCTTCGTTCTGTCGGCCAAGGTCCTCGATCCGCAGTTCCAGGGCCAGATCAAAGAGCGCCTCAACAGTCGCGACGCCGTGCGCCTGGTTGGCGGGTTCGTCAAGTCGGCCCTCGAGCTCTGGCTCAACAGCCATGTCGAGTACGGCAAGCGTCTCGCCGAGCTGGCCATCCGCGTGGCGCAGGCGCGGGCAAAATCCGCTCAAAAGGTCGAAAAACGCAAGAGTTCCGGCGTGGCCGTGCTGCCCGGCAAACTCACCGACTGCGAGTCGAGCGACGTAGGGCGCACCGAAGTGTTCCTCGTCGAGGGCGACTCGGCCGGCGGCTCGGCCAAGATGGGGCGCGACAAACAGTTTCAGGCCATTCTTCCGCTGCGCGGCAAGGTGCTCAACGCGTGGGAAGTCGATCGCGATCGACTCTTCGCCAATAACGAGATTCACGATATATCGGTTGCGATCGGTGTCGATCCGCACGGGCCAGGAGATTCGCCTGACCTTTCCGGGCTGCGCTATGGCAGGATCTGCATCCTTTCGGATGCCGACGTCGATGGCTCCCATATCCAGGTTCTCCTCCTGACGCTGTTCTACAAGCATTTCCCGCGGCTGGTCGAGCTCGGCCATGTCCACGTTGCCCGCCCGCCGCTCTTTCGGGTCGATGTCCCTGCGCAGGGCAAGCGTCCCGCGCGCAAGATCTACTGTCTTGATGCGGGCGAACTCGAAGCCTTGCAGGACAAACTGCGCAAGGAGGGCGTTCGCGAGGGCGCCTGGAGCATCAGCCGCTTCAAGGGCCTGGGCGAAATGAGCCCCGAGCAGCTCTGGGAAACCACCATGAACCCGGATACCCGCCGTATGTTGCCCGTGGGCTACGGCGACATGGACGCCCTGGCCACCACGCGCATGTTTGACATGCTCATGGGAAAGGGAGAATCCGCGCAGCGTCGCACCTGGCTCGAGGAAAAGGGCAACCTCGCCGACGTCGACGTCTAGTCGCAGCTGCAACGTATTCACCGAATGGAATTTCATGACTGACAGTACACAGCCTGGCCTGTTCGACCCGGCCGAATCACCCGAACAACTCACGCTGGCGCGCTACGCCGAGCAGGCCTATCTCGATTACGCCGTATCCGTAGTGCGCGGACGGGCGCTGCCCGACGTGGGCGACGGCCAAAAACCGGTCCAGCGACGCATCCTCTATGCGATGCAGGCCATGGGGCTCGCCTCGGGCGCCAAGCCCGTCAAGTCCGCGCGCGTCGTGGGCGATGTCCTGGGTAAATACCATCCCCATGGCGACCAGGCCGCCTACGATGCGCTGGTTCGCATGGCGCAGAGCTTTTCATTGCGCTATCCGTTGATTGACGGGCAGGGCAATTTCGGTTCGCGCGATGGCGATAACGCCGCCGCGATGCGCTACACCGAGGCGCGCCTGACGCCTTTTGCCCGGTTGCTGCTCGATGAGCTCGACGAAGGCACGGTCGATTTCGTGCCCAACTATGACGGCAGCCACGAGGAGCCCAGCATGTTGCCGGCGCGCTTGCCGGTCGTCCTTCTCAACGGCGCCTCAGGCATCGCGGTCGGCATGGCAACCGAGATCCCCGCACACAATCTGCGCGAGATCGCCGCGGCGTGTGTCGCGCTGATCCGCCAGCCTAATCTCCCGGATGATGAACTCGCGGCGCTCGTGCCGGGCCCGGATTTTGCGGGCGGGGGGCAGATCATCAGTGACCCGGCCGAGATCGCGCAGATTTACAAGACCGGTCGCGGCACGATCAAGGCCCGGGCCCGCTGGCAATTCGAGGAAATGGCGCGCGGGCAGTGGCAGCTGGTCGTCCATGAATTGCCGCCTGGAACTTCCGGGCAGCGTGTGCTCGAGGAAATCGAGGACATCACCAACCCCAAGGTCAAGGCGGGCAAAAAGACGCTGACCCCGGATCAGCAGCAGGTCAAGTCCCAGATGCTCGCGCTGCTCGACGCGGTGCGTGATGAGTCGGGCAAGGATGCGGCGGTTCGCCTGGTGTTCGAGCCCAAGACCGCGCGCATCGATCGCGACGAGTTCGTCAATACGCTCCTTGCCCAGACCAGCATGGAAACGAGTGTTCCGATCAACCTGGTGTGCATCGGCACCGACAGCCGCCCGCGGCAAAAGGGTTTGCGCGATATCCTGACCGAATGGGTCGGGTTTCGCGCCGATACGGTCCTGCGGCGCACCCGCCACCGGCTGGACAAGGTCAACGACCGCATCCACGTTCTCGAAGGGCGGATGGTTGTCTACCTCAACGTCGATGAGGTCATCAAGACCATCCGCGAGTCGGATGAACCGCGCCCGGCGCTCATGTCCCGGTTCAAGCTGACCGAACGCCAGGCCGACGACATTCTTGATATGCGCCTGCGCCAGCTGGCAAGGCTGGAAGGTTTTCGCATCGAGCAAGAACTCGGGGATCGCAAGGCAGAGCGTGAAAAGCTCCAGGAGCTCGCCGATCAGCCGTCCGCGCTGCGCAGACTCGTGATCCGGGAGATCGAGGCCGATTCCAAGCAATACGGCGATGATCGCCGAACCCTGATCGAGGTCGCAGACCGCGCTGTCCTTGAGGTGCGTGTCACCGATGAGCCTGTGACCGTGATCGTCTCCAGACAAGGTTGGCTGCGCTCCCGTCAGGGACACGGCCACGATGCGACCCAGTTCGGCTTCAAGGCGGGCGACGCCTGCTACGGCGTCTTCGAGTGTCGCAGCACCGATACGCTCGTCGCCGTGGGCAGCAACGGTCGCGTGTACTCCGTGGCCGTATCGGTGTTGCCTTCGGCCCGTGGCGATGGCGCACCCGTGACCTCGATGATCGATCTGGAGCCCGGCTCGCGCGTCGATCACATGTTTGCGGCGGCCTTGCAGACGCGCTGGCTTCTGTCGACGCGCATGGGGTTCGGTTTTTCGGCGCGCGTGTCAGACATGGCAGGCCAGAAGCGCGGCGGCAAACAGTTCGTGACGCTGGAGCAGGGCGACGCGCTACTTCGCCCGGTTCCGCTATTCGAACAGGCCAGACATGTGGCGTTCCTTTCGCACAAGCTTCGCTTGCTGGTGATCGAGGCCGTTGAGATCAAGAGCCTTGCGGCCGGCGGTCGCGGCACCACACTGATGGGCATCGATCCACCTGATGTGCTCGAGCAGGTCGTGCCGATCACGGTGGCCGGCCTGCGCGCCTCCGGCATTTATCGCAACAAACAGGCTGAAGACATTCTCGCAGGCGTTTCCCTCGCGCCTTACCTTTCGAAACGTGCGCGCAAAGGCAGACAACTTGCCGTGCGGGTCAAGGAGCCTGTCTTGTCGCCCGTACTTTGACGATAAAATCTCCAGTCGAAGATTCAGCAAACCCCGATTTCGCAGTTAACACGCGTTTACCGAAGCACCGCCGCCATGTCCTATCAGGTCACCCTTCAACCGAGCCAGCATCAGTTCAGCGCCGAGCCAGATCAGTCCGTGCTGGATGCCGCGCTGGCCGCCGGCATCCTGCTGCCCTACAGTTGCCGCAGTGGCGCGTGCTCGACCTGCAAGGCACGGGTGGTGTCCGGTACGTGCGATGCCGGGCCGACCGTTGCCCAGGTGCTTGCACCCCAGGAAATCGCAGAAGGGTATACGCTGCTGTGCCAGGCTCGGGCGACCTCCGACCTCGTCGTAGAATCCCGGGAGGTCAGGCTCGCCAGCGACATCCAGGTGCGTAAACTGCCGGCGCGCGTGACCGAGATGCGGCGGGCAGCGCCCGACGTCACCCTGCTCACTCTGCAGTTGCCCGCGGCCGAGCCTTTCAACTTCAACGCGGGGCAATACGTCGAGGTCATCCTCAAGAACGGCAAGCGACGCAGCTATTCGATGGCCAACGCGCCGCATCACGCTGGCAAGCTTGAACTGCATATCCGGCACCTGCCGGGCGGGTTGTTCACGGATCACGTTTTTGGCGCCGGGGATACGGCCATGAAGGAGCGCGAGATCCTCCGGCTGGAGGGGCCGCATGGCTCGTTCTTCCTGCGCGAAGACAGCAAGAAGCCGATCATCCTGCTGGCGAGCGGTACCGGTTTCGCCCCCATCAAGGCGATCGTCGAGCATATCCAGCACCTGCAGATCGTCCGCCAGGTCACGCTGTACTGGGGCGGACGCCGGCCGGTCGACCTCTATATGGACGGGCTTGCCCATGAATGGGTCGCCAGCTTGCCTGATTTCGCCTACGTGCCTGTCGTGTCCGACGCACTGCCCGAGGATGCCTGGTCTGGCCGTACCGGCTTCGTCCACCAAGCGGTCATGCAGGATTTCCCCGATTTGAGCGCGCACCAGGTCTATGCCTGCGGTGTGCCGATCATGGTCGAGTCGGCGCGGCGCGATTTTGTGACGAAATCCGGTCTCCCGGCAGACTCGTTTTTCGCCGATTCCTTCACCTCCGAGGCCGACACCAATGTGGCCCCGGGATGATCGCGGCGTGCCTGACCCGTACCGGCATGCCCCGGATCGGGCATGGTACGCTTCGCCTACGTTACGTTTTGCCAACTGCAACGCCAATTCCAAGAGGATTCCAGATTGAGTCATTCAGCCCGTTATTCGGCCGTCTTCGCGGCCAGCCTGCTTTGCGCCGGTGTCGCCTGCGCCGATCCTGTAGAAGTCCTGGTTTGGCATACCCTGAACCCCCACAATGCAGCCGAGTTCCAAAAGCTTGCGCAGCAATTCAACAAAGAGCAGGGCGACGTCAAGGTCGTTTTGCGCGGGTTTCCCAATCAGGCGGCCATGCTGAGCCCCGCATCCCGCCAGGAAGCCGAAAAGCGCAAGCCAGACCTCGTCCAGCTTGATGACAGGCACTCGCCGGAGGTCACCGCGCAGAACAAGGAAATCGTTCCGCTCTATCAGTTGCTCAAGCAGTATCCGATATCTGATCTCGGCTGGTACTTGCCGCAGACGACCGGGTTCGTGCGCGATAGCAAGAACCAGTTGCTCGCGTTTCCGTTCATGGCCGAAATTCCCGTCATGTTCTACAACCTCGACGCCTATCGCAAGGCCGGCCTGAATCCCGCGCAGCCTGCGGCAACCTGGACCGATTTGCAGGGCCATCTGATCGCCCTGCGCGACAAGGCCGATATCGATTGTCCTTACGCGACGAGCGAGGAGGTGCTTGTTCACCTCGAAAGCCTGGCGCCGATCAATAACAGTCTCTACGCGACGCCCAACAACGGGCTGGACAACGCCAAGGGCCTGGAGCTCAATTTCGATACCGTGTATATGCGCCATATGGCCATCATGGTGAGCTGGAAGAAGTCGCTGCTGTTCACGACCTACAGCAATGGCAATGAGCCCGATAAGCTCTTCGCGGATGGCAAGTGCGCCGTATTGACCGCCGGATCCGGCTCGCTGGGTCAGTTTCAGGATGCCAAGGGCCTGAAGACGGGCGTGGCGCCGATTCCGTATCATCCGCTTGCGACCAGCAAGCCCGGCGCCCCCTTCGTGACGGGTTCGGCGCTTTGGGCGACCTCGGGTCAGCCCAAGGAGCAGAACAAGGCAACGATGGGCTTCCTGGCGTTCCTGTCCAAACCGGTTCTTGCGGCGCAGTGGCATCAGCGCACGGGATTCCTGCCGCTCACCGATGCGGCCTTCCGCTCCGCCGATGTCGCGTTCTACGACAGTATGCCCGGCGTGCGCCAGGTCATCGAGATCATGAAACGCAACCCCGAGAAGAACCAGCGCGGCTTCCGTCTGCCGAACTACGCCAAGATCGAGCCGATCCTGGTTCGTGAGTTCGAGGCAGCCATGGCTGACAAGACGCCACCGGTCCTGGCGCTCAACAACGCGATGGACCAGGCCAAGCCGCTACTGCAGGAGGGCGAGAAGCCCGCCAAACCTGCTCCGGCGGCACGCAAGAAGTAAGCCGCTTCCTGCGGTAATCCCAAGACGGAGCCCTCGGGCTCCGTTTTGCTTTTGAGCGGGTGCGCGGCAAGCCCTGTCGTTCAGGGCGCGAATGCGGTCAACTCGGGCACCCTGCGATTTCGGTCCATGCGTGGGATTCGCAATTGTTCGGGGGGCCCGTTCGCGGCACCATCCTGCCTCGGTTGTTGCAGGCTGGTGCTCGATGGTCGCGGTCAGATTTTGTTGTCAGGTTGTGTTGTTGTCCCATTTGGTGGCCTGCGCGGGCGATTCGGGCGGGCCCGCGCGCGCGGGTTCATCGCACGATACGGCGGCGCCCGTTGGGCCGCTGGATTTCGGCTGGCGCCTGTCCGGCGATCGCGGCGTCGCGCCGCTTCAAGTGTTTTCGGACTCCCGCCAGACCTGGCTTCAGTGGACGCCAGGGCAATCCCTGCCGGCAATCCTCGCATCCGGACCGGGCGGTGAACACGTTCTGGCGTACACGCGCCAGGAGCCATACACAGTCATTGATGGCCACTGGCCGGAGCTGGTGTTTCGGGCCGGGTCACGCCAGGCGATGGCGCGCAAGCGCGGGCTCGCCGCACAGCATCAGTCCGCCGTGCCCGGGCATCCGCAAGCTGCGTCCGTGGCAACCGAAGCGGCAGCGTCTCACGCTCGCGGCCTTGAGACGCCGCGCGCGGCGCAGGCCGTTGCCGCCGCGCCGGCCGAGCCGACGATGCCTGCGCGCAACGTGTATTCCGTGACGCCTGACGATGGCCATCTGCGCCAGGCGCTATCGCGCTGGACAGGTCTGAGCGGTTGGCGATTCCAGACTGAGCATTGGGCCGTGGATGTCGACGTGCCCATCTCGGCAGGCGCTGCCTTTGGCGATGATTTTGTGGAGGCGGTACAACAGCTTGTGGCCACCACCGAACTGTCGGATCGCCCCCTGCAACCCTGCTTCTATTCAAATCAGGTACTGCGCGTCGTGGCGGCGAACGAGCCCTGCGATCGCACCACCGCTCCCGGGGGGCCCGCATGACCGGCGCTCGTTGCATCGTCAAGGGCGCCATTGCGCTGGTATTGGCTGGTTGTGCGCTGGGTGAGCGCACGGCACAAAATGCGCGCGACGCTACGGGTGCGGATGATGCAATGCGTCGGCAGCGCGAACACTTTCGCCAGTCGACCGAAGGCGTCGCCGCGCGCCGCGATGCGCAACGGGTCAACAAGCCCTGGCTCGTCGGCCGCGCGGTGCCGCTATCGCGCGATGCGCTGCTGCCGCCCGCGCTGCGGGCCAACGTCGATACCACCTTGATGTTTGGCGCAGGCAAGGTGGGGTTGACCGTCATTGCAGAGCGAATCACGCATGCGACCGGCATACCGGTGCGCGTGCGTCCGGATGCGCTCCTGCCTGGCGAGCATTTCCTGCCAAGGCTCGCGCTAGCGAGCCAGGCGAATTCGGTTGCCATGCCCGACAAGGCAACGTTCGGGCGCGGCCCGCAACCGCTGCCCAGGGCGCTGGACGCACTGGCGCGAACGCTTGGAATCAGCTGGCGGTTTCAGGATGGCGCGATCGAGTTTTTCCGCACCGAAACGCGGGTCTTCGACATACGGGCACTCACGCTGTCGGCGCAGGCCGATGCGCGTCTTGGGCGCTCGGCCAGTAACAAGGCTGGTGGTTTCGACAACACCTCTCGCACCTCGCTTTCGATGACCGAACAGCAGGTGATGGACTCGATCCGCGTGCGCATTGAGCCGTTGCTCACGCGCGCGGGGGTGGTCGTTGCCCAGCCGGGCGCGGTGACTTCCGTGGTCGTCACCGATATCCCTGACGCGCTTGACGCGGTCGCACGTCTGCTCGAGCGCGAAAATCGCGCGCTCACCCGGCGGGTGAGGCTCGTCTTCGAGGAGATCACCCTCGCGCGTCACGAGAACCTTGAACTCGGTGTCGACTGGGATATCGCGGTGCGGGGCGGCGCCGTCGCCGCGGCGCTTTCAACGCCTGCGCTTGCGGCATCCACTGGTGCTGCCAGTGCGGCGACGGAATTCGGTCAGGCAAGTCTGGGGGCGAGCAAACTGGTATTGCAGGCGCTGTCGCGCTACGGAACAGTCCTGCGGCACACCACGGTTCCCGTGCTGACATTGAACCGTCGCCCGGTCACCCACGCCGTGCGAACGACCTTTTCGTATATCGACCGCGTGCAGACATCGGCGCCGTCCGTCTCAGTAACCCCGGGCATCGCTTCTGCCGCCTCGGTGTCGGTGAGCCAGAAGGAAGAGACCGTTGGCGCCATCCTCACGCTCGTACCGGATGCCCAGGAGGATGGGCAGATCCTGTTGTCCGTTGCTTACGACAACACCGTCGCCCAACCAATCAAGACAGTCACCTTCGGAGATCAGAGCCAGCGCGCGCAGGTCCAGCAAATCACGATCGATGGCAACGGGACAGTCCAGCAGGTCGCACTCAAGGCGGGCCAACCCATGCTGATCTCGGGGTTCGAGCGTCGCGAACAGGATTCCACGCACGCACGCCTGGCGCCTGATGCGCCCATGCTGCTCGGCGGTCACGATCGCACCGGTCACACGAGCAGCGCCACGCTCATCATCGTGACCGCACAGGTCGAAGAAGGATTCTGAGGCCATGGAGGGTCTCCAGGAATCCCGTGCGCCGCGGTCGCTGCAAGCCGACGGCGCAAGAGTGCTTGCGAATGGCGCCGGCCACCAGATCGCTTTTGGGCTGGATTGGGTGCCGATGGTTGGCGGCAATCCCCATCGCCTGGCCGTGGGCCGGGCCCGCGCGCTCGGCGCCACACATTTTGTGCTGGCTGGAAGTCAGGCGGTGTCACTCGGGTTTGTCCGTCTTGCACGCAAGGCGCAATGTGCCGGCCGGCGCTTGCATTCCGCCGCTGCGTTGTTCGCCGCACGCAATCCAGAGGGCGCCGCGGGCTGTCTGGCTTGCATCGAGCCTCACGGGTTCTGGGTTGTTGCAACTCACGCCGGTACTGTGCTGGCCGGGACAGATCGCTGGTTTCAGGATGTCGAATCGGCGCATGAAGCACTCGGTACCGTGCGCAAGCGTTTTCCGGCGTTGCGTCTGCAGGTTGAGCCCGGTTGCGTCGAAGGATCGCTGCCGCAGTGGCTGGCGGGGATCCCCGCGGATCCCTCGCGCTTGCAACGTGTCCCAGCGTCGCTGTTTGGCATCCCTGCGGGTGCGCGCTGGGTTGCCGGCTTCGCGCTGGCCGGTATTGCCGCGTATCTGGTAACCGACGGGTCGCGCGGATTGAATGCCGAGCGCGATGTGGATGCCGACATGCAATGGCGCGAGGTTGTCGAAGGCGTTGCGCGCAATCACCCCATCGACTCGTTCGCAGGTTTGTCGGCCGTGATCGCGAACTGGCGCAGCCTGCCGGTGAACCCGTCGGGCTGGAAGCTGCGCCAGGTCCACTGCGAAGCGGGGCCCGCGCAGTGGCGCTGCGCTGCGCACTATGCGCGCCTGCACCGATTGGCGCTCAATGCCCATCTGGAGAATTTCCGGCCTCATGGGTGGTCGCTGCAGTTCACTCCGCTCAACGACGCGACCTTCAGCTGGCGCGTCGATCGCCGAGCCAGCGTGCTGGATTGGTTCACGCAGGCCGCGAGGCCCGACTGGATGAGTCAGCTGCAACGCATCAATCCTGCGTTCGAGCACATTCAGCTCGGTGCGGGTGGCGCCATAGCCCTGACGCCGCCGGCCGATGCCGGCGGACAGCCACTTGTCCGCCCGTCGGCCCTCGCGGACTGGGCTCAGCGATCACTCGTGCTCAAGGGGCCGCTGCGCTCGGTTCCTGCACTCCGGGAGCTGGCGGCGCCAGTGCGATGGCGCAGGGTCACCCTCGACGTCGAACGTGCCGTTCCCGCGGCGATCGCGCAAAGCATCCTGAGCGTACACATCGTAGGAGACCTCTATGAACCGCGCCCCTGAGCCCTGGCGAATTCGACTGCCGGCTTCGCAAACGAAGTCCGTGCGCATCACGCGCCGGAGTGCTTCCTGCCTGCTTGCCGGTTTAGCCGCGCTCGGTCCCGACCCGCTCGCACTGGGCAGTGAGGTCCAAACGCCGCCCTCAGCTTTCACCGAGCCTGCATTCCCGGAGTACGCGACCGTCGAGGAGTTGCTGCGCCTTGATGCACAGGCAGCCTTGCAGGCGGCAAGGCGCGCCGTCACCAACCCGCTCGACGCGCAGCGACCCATGCGGTCCGCGCCCCAGGGCAATGCACTTCTGGCAATTTTTGGCACCGATCGCGCCTTGAATGCGGAAGTGCAAATCGGTTCGCGTGTCTACACGTACCGAAGCGCCATGCGTCGCGCGGTCGCAGGCGGCGCGAGTCCGTACTTGCTCGACAAAATTGATCCGCCCTGCGTGCATTTGTCTCAGGGACAACAAAAGGAGGTGCTATGTCTGTCGCGGGCTCAACCCTGAAGCGTGTACTGCGCGAACGCACGGGCCGGGCGCCGCGCCGGGCCTGGGCGCCGCGCCGATACGCCATGATCCAGACGCGAGACGACCTGGCCAGTTTGGTCCCGGCGCTCGCGCGCACACTGGGGCGTGATCTGGATGTCATGTCGCTCAACGATCGGTTGTGTCCGGTCTCATTTGAAGATGGCTCGGCGGGGGTCTTTGTCCTCGCGGATTATTGCCACGACGACCAGACGCTCGCCGTGCTGGATTTGCTCGAGTCGCACGGGTGGAAACTCAATGACCCGTCACTCTTTATCCTGCCGCCGGCTTTGCTGCTTGCCGTTGATCGCCTGCGGCCGACGGAGCCTGCGGGTGGCGCATACCGGTCTGGCTCAGTCAAGGTCGAGCGTTCGGCGCTGGTCAGCGCCTTTGACGAAATCGTCCAGTGGGGGCTGGCAAACCACGCGAGCGATATCCATCTCAATGTATGCACAGCCCAACCCGAGTCGAGGGTGCGTTTCACCATCGCGGGGCGGTACGTGTCGCCAGAGCGCTATCGCAATATTCCAACCGCGGCCATGCTGGACATGCTCTCTGTGGCCTGGATGGATGTTCAGGGCGGCAATGGCGCGGTCTTCGATCCGCTCGTCGAGCAGCAGGGGCGGCTGACGCGCCGCATCGATGGGCGAAACATCCTGCTGCGCTGGGCTTCGCTGGCAACCGACGCGGGCCCGTCGGTCTGCCTGCGCCTGTTGGTCATGGACCAGGCCAGTCTGACGCCCGATCTGGCAACGCTCGGCTATCTTCCGTCCCAGGTCGCATTGTTCGAGCGAGCCCGACTGGTGGAGGGGGGCGCCATCGTGCTGGCGGGCGTGGTCGGCTCGGGAAAATCCACCACGATTGCCACGCTGATTCGCGATGTTGCGCCTGATCGCAAAGTCATTACGCTGGAAGACCCTGCGGAATACCTGATCCCGAATGCGCTGCAAAACACCGTGTCGCGCACGCTCGATGAACACGACGGCAATGCGTTCGATGCCAAACTCAAGACGATCAAGCGTTCGGCGATGACGGATCTGCTGATCGGCGAGATCCGGGATTTGACCAGCGGGCGCGCCTTCATGGATCTTGCCGGCTGCGGAACCAACTTGTACACGACCGTTCACGCCGGGTCGGCGTTGCTGATCTGCGAGCGGCTGACGTCGGATTTCATCGGCGTATCAAGAGATCTGCTGGCAACGCCCGGCATCCTCAAACTCCTGGTGTTCCAGTGCCTGCTG
Source organism: uncultured beta proteobacterium (assembly GCA_903894155.1). Classification (GTDB taxonomy): domain Bacteria; phylum Pseudomonadota; class Gammaproteobacteria; order Burkholderiales; family Burkholderiaceae_B; genus Zwartia. The sequence continues at coordinate 13,613 of CAITPF010000444.1, forward strand.
CCCACGGTCTGCGAACACTGCGCACTGAATTCAGGCCAGATGTCCGATCTCCCGGTCTGGCGCTGCGCTGCCGGTGTCGCGCGAAGCCCGCGCTGGCGCGCCGATTGGCTCGACGGTCTAGAGCGTAGCCATGCGCTATCGCGCGTGCTGCTGCGATTCCGGTCGCCACGGGGTTGCGTGCACTGCGGCCCGGCGCGCGATGAGGCCCTGTGCGGAAACGCCGGGCGCACGGTGGTGGCCGAGATGATTGAGCCGGGACGCTCGCCCCGGTTTCTGGCAGGCGTCAAGAACAGGGATTCGCTCGGATTGCACGAATGGTTTGGCGCGCGCCGGCGCTCGTCGCTGGACGACCCCTGCATGGACGGCAAGACTGTTCTGCAGGCCGCGCTCTACAAAATGGCGATCGGCCGGATCGACCCGAGGGATATCGAGGCGCGCTTTGGGCCCCTCGGCTGCGAGTTGCCCGCCGGATCGGGTCAATGACGGGCTGGCCGGTCGTACGGATGCGTTTGCCCGCGACCCGATTCCTGAGCCAGGCGGGGACTATGGTCGCCGCATGGCGGTTTCGCGGGCATCGCGCGGATTACTACGAATACCTCGCGGATCTGATCGGATCGACTGCTGGCGCGAAAACGCTGCTCAGCGTGTTTCAGGACGACGCCTGGCGCCATGCGGGGCGGGGCGCGCGGGGAACGCTTTCGGCTTGCTGGGCCGAGCGGTTTCCGCAGACTGGCGGGGATTTGTTCGCGACCTGGTACGGCACCCTCCCGACAGAGGACCTGGTGGCAATCCAGGCGGCACAGTATGCAGGCGCCGGCGCCTTGACTCTCACGTTGCGCCAGCTTGCCGCCGTGGTTCGCGTCACCGACGCCGCGCGGCGGGAATTCATGCAGACCTCGCTGGTCGGGTTTCTGGGCGCTGTCGTGGCGTTCGCCTCCCTGCTTTCCATTCCCCTGTTCACGGCCGATCGGCTGGCTGCCGCGTTTTCCTCCGTGCCAGCCGAATATCACGGAGTCGCCACCCAGCGGCTATTCAGCCTGGCGCAATGGTTGCGCCGCGGATGGCTCCTGCTGCTTGTCGCGATCGGCGGTTCGGCGGTGATGGCAGTCTGGTCGTTGCCGAACGCCACCGGCCCGGTGCGCGCGGTGTTCGACCGATGGGGCATCTGGAAGCTCTACCGCACGGTACAGGCCGTGCGGCTTCTTTCTCTGCTCGCTGTATTGCTCCGGCCCCGGGGTAATGTGGGTGCACGTCTGCGCGAGGCGCTTGCCGTGCAGCGGCGCGGCGCGACGCCCTGGCTGGATCACCATATCAGCGGCATGCTGGCGCGCATCGATGCGGGCATGAATGGCACCGATGCACTGGATACCGGATTGATCGACTCCGACACATGGTGGTATCTCAGCGACATGGTCAGCACGGCGGGTCTTGACGAGGGGTTGCAGCGCACGCGCATCCGCCTTGAACAGCACACGGTGCGCAAGCTCTCCGTCCAGGCACAGGTGTTGCGTTGGGGACTGCTGCTGTGCTCGCTGGCCGTCGTGGCCGCCATCGCGCTCTGGCACTACCGCGTCATTGAGGAGCTGCGTCAGGGCCTGGCCCTGTTCTACGCGCGGTGAGCTGTTTTCATGCTTTTTTTTCACACCAAGGAGTCCGATCCATGTCCCATTGTTACCGGGTCCCTGTCCCGTGTTGCCCGGCTGCGGCAAGCCGTGCGCAGGGCGGATTTTCACTGATCGAGATTTCGATCGTCACGGCGATCATCATGCTGATTGCCATTGTCGGCATTCCTGCCGTGCAATCCTACGTGATTGAAAACAAGGTGCCCCGGGTTGCCGAGGAGATTCAGCGCTTTGTCGCACGGGTCAAGGCAAACACACACGGCTTTGGCGCGGCGCCCTACGCCAATATTGATGCCGGCACCCTGGCCAATGCGTTGCGCACGTCGAGCGTGGTGGCCGTCACCGGCCAGGGCTCGGCGGCGACCATCGCGCACGGTTTGGGCGGGTCGGGCCACTCGGGCAAGGGCGTCATTCTGGTGGCCCCGCATTCCCTGGCAGGCGGCGCGGGCGGATCGGCGTTCAAGGTGACGTTCACCGACGTCAACCAGGCGGCGTGCCCCGCACTGGCGTCGATCCTGCAGCGTATCGCGGAGGTTGTCTCTATCGCGGGGCAGGCCGGGCCCATGGTGGTCAAGGACACATCTTCTGAACCAGGAACGCCCTACAACGCGATGCTGGCCGACGCGCAGTGCGCGTCGGGCGATCGCAATACGTTCAATTTCACGGTGCGCTAGGGTGGCCGCGCGAGGCCAGGGCGGCTTTACGCTGATCGAGCTCACGCTGGTCATCACGATGGCGACGATGGCGGCAGCGTGGGGGGCGACAGCCTGGATGCGGCAGGCCGACGATGCCGCAGCGCAGGCGACAGGCCGATGGCTGCTGACAGTCAGGATCGCGGTCGACCAGATGCTGATCCGGCAGGCGGACGTCATCGCGGGCATTTCGGCACCCCGGCCAGGTGCCTTCGCCTATTCCAACATCATGAATCCGAGCCTGTCAGAGCTTGGCGAGGCGGGTCATTTGCCGACGGGCTTTCCTGCCGCGCCGTCTCTGCCCTACACCGTCAGCGTGCATGTGCTCGCGCCCGTTGGGGATTGCGACAAGACCGGTTGCCGCATTGAAGCCCTGACGCTGGCGCGACCGACAGGCCAGACAGCGGGCCAGACAACGGGCCAGGCGGCCGACGTCACCCGGCTGGCCGCCATCCTGACAGGGCTCGAGGGCTATGGATTGAGTGTTCATCCATTCTTTCCCGCAAAACTGCGCGGCGCGCTGGCCGAGTTCGACAATTCGCCGATCCCGCTCGTGCCGAACCTGCCGGTCGGTACGGTTGCCGCGTTCAGTGTCTTCGATACCACGCAGCACGCACAGTTCGTGCGGCACGACGATGTGCGCGATACGGCACTGCGCGGCGGATTGAAGGTGCGCAGGGAGATATCGACGCCGGCGGGCTTGCGCGCCGGAGCGCACGTGCAGGCGGCAGGGCGCATTTCGGCCGGTGAATATCTTCAGGTGCAGGGGTTGGGGACCGAAGGGCAGGCGTGTGAAGCCGACGGTCTGGTCGGCCGCTCGTCCGATGGGCAACTGCTGATGTGCCATGGCGGCGCGTGGCGCGGTTCGGGCAGCGGGTTTGGAGGGGCCTTCGCACTTGACGGCGTCATGGGCTGCGATTTCCCGGTCTACCGCGACATCATGGTCAATCCCAAGACAGGGTCCTGCTCGTGCCCGGCCGGGTTCACGCCGTTTGAGGTCAGCCGCGGCGAGCTTAGCGACCATCCCCGCCATACGTTCCGCAGCTTCGTTTGCATACGATGACCGGCTCCAGGCGCGCTTCGTTTCAACCTCTATAATCGGGGGTTTGTCCGCCGATTGTCGGCGCCTGCGCCCGTTGCCCTTTTCAAGATTTGTAGCCAAGCGATGAAAACGTCCGAGATCCGCGAAAAATTCCTGCAGTACTTCAAGTCCCAGGGTCACACGATTGTTGCGTCCTCGTCGCTTGTCCCGGCGAACGACCCGACGCTGCTCTTTACCAATTCGGGCATGGTGCAGTTCAAGGACGTATTCACGGGCAAGGACACTCGCCCCTACACGCGCGCGACATCCTCGCAGCGCAGCGTGCGCGCGGGCGGAAAGCACAACGATCTGGAAAACGTCGGCTATACCGCGCGTCACCATACGTTCTTCGAAATGCTCGGCAATTTCAGTTTCGGCGATTATTTCAAGCATGATGCGATCCGGTTCGCCTGGACGTTGCTGACTGACGTCTACGCGCTGCCCAAGGACAAACTCTGGGTCACCGTTTATCTTGAGGATGACGAGGCCTACGATATCTGGAAGAGCGAAATCGGCGTTCCTCCCGAGCGGATCATCCGGATCGGCGACAACAAGGGCGCGCGGTACGCCTCCGACAATTTCTGGCAGATGGCCGACACGGGCCCCTGTGGCCCCTGTACCGAAATCTTCTACGACCACGGTGCCGATATCTGGGGCGGCCCCCCGGGCTCACCTGAGGAAGACGGCGATCGCTATATCGAAATCTGGAATCTCGTCTTCATGCAGTTCGAGCGGGATTCGGCTGGCAACATGACGCCATTGCCCAAGCCCTGCGTGGATACCGGGATGGGGCTCGAGCGAATCGCGGCAGTGCTCCAGCACGTGCATTCTAATTACGAAATCGACCTGTTTGTCGCGCTGATCGCGGCCGCTGGTCGCGAGACGGGCTGCAAGGATCTTGCCAACAACTCGCTGAAGGTCATCGCCGATCATATCCGCGCCTGCAGTTTCCTGATCGTCGACGGGGTGATCCCGAGCAACGAGGGCAGGGGGTACGTGCTTCGCCGGATCATCCGGCGTGCGTTGCGCCATGGATACAAGCTCGGGCAGACACGGCCTTTCTTCCATCGCCTGGTCGGGGATCTTGTCCGCGAAATGGGCGAAGCCTACCCGGAGCTTGCAAAAAATGCCGCGCGGGTAGAACAGGTCCTGCGTCAGGAAGAGGAGCGCTTTGGCGAAACGCTGGAGCACGGCATGAAGATCCTGGATGTCGCGCTCGCCGCATTGCCGGTTGCCAGCGACAAGCCCGCGACGCTCGATGGCAATACACTGTTTACGCTCTACGACACCTATGGGTTCCCGGTCGATCTGACGGCGGATATCTGTCGCGAGCGCAATGTCGAAGTCGACCTCGACGGTTTTGAGTCTGCCATGGATCGGCAGCGCGTCCAGGCGCGTGCCGCAGGCAAGTTCAAAATGGCCGAAGGGCTCACGTACAGCGGCGAGCAGACCGTATTCCAGGGGTACGAGCACTTGCAGGCCGACGCCAAAGTCGTCGCCTTGTACGTGGGTGGCGCGTCAGCCGATCGCGTTATGTCGGGCCAGGACGCCATCGTGGTTCTGGACAACACGCCTTTTTATGCGGAATCGGGCGGTCAGGTCGGCGACACGGGTGTCCTGGAAGCATCGGGCGCGCGCTTTGCCGTCAACGATACCCAAAAGATTCAGGCTGGCGTCTTTGGCCACCACGGGCGCCTGGAATCGGGTGCGCTTGCGGTAGGCGATGCGGTTCACGCCAACGTCGATGTCGAGCAGCGTGCACGCACGATTCGCAACCACTCGGCCACCCACCTGATGCACAAGGCGCTGCGCCAGGTCCTTGGCGGCCATGTGCAGCAGCGCGGCTCGCTGGTTGACGCCGAAAAGACCCGCTTCGATTTCGCGCACGACGCGCCTGTCTCCGATGCCGACATCATGCAAGTCGAGACGATCGTCAACGCGGAAGTGCTCGCGAACCAGGCAACCAGGGCGCAGGTCATGTCCTATGACGATGCCGTCAAGGGCGGCGCGATGGCGCTTTTCGGGGAAAAGTACGGCGATACGGTCCGGGTGCTGGATATCGGTTCGTCACGCGAGCTTTGCGGCGGCACCCATGTATCGCGTACCGGCGATATCGGGCTATTCAAGATTTTGTCGGAAGGCGGTGTGGCTGCCGGTGTGCGGCGCATCGAAGCGGTCACTGGCACCAACGCGCTGGCGTGGGTGCAGGGGCTGAACGCGACTGCGCAACGGGCCGCGGCCGTGCTCAAGACCCAGCCGGCCGATTTGCCTGATCGCATTGTCCTGCTGCAGGATCAGTTGAAGTCGCTCGAAAAGGATCTGGAGCAGGCCAAGGCCAAGATGGCGTCGAGCGCCGGCCATGCGCTGGCGGATAAGGCCGTCGTGGTCGGTGCCGGGGTCAAACTGCTGGTGACGGAAGTGCAGGGCGTCGAAGCCCGCGATTTGCGCACCATGGTTGACCAGCTCAAGGATAAACTCAAGCCAGCGATCGTATTGCTGGCCGCGCGCGGCGCGGATGGCAAGATCAGCGTCGTGGGCGGTGTCACGCAGGACCTGACCGGCAAGGCGAAGGCCGGTGAACTCGTCGGGTTCGTCGCGAGCCAGATCGGTGGAAAGGGCGGCGGGCGTCCCGACATGGCCATGGGCGGGGGCACAGACGCCGCCGCGCTCGCCGGAGCGCTCGATAGCGTCAAGGCCTGGGTCGAGGGTAGGGTTTGAGGCTGACATGAGCGAAGCCACGCAGTCTCACGTCGAATTCCAGCAGTCGGTCGATGCAACCGGGCTTGCCTGCCCGTTGCCCATCCTGCGCGCAAAAAAGGCGCTGGCGACGCTCGTGAGCGGCGACGTGCTCCAGGTCATTACCACGGACAAAGGCGCGGTGCGGGATTTTCAGGCGTTTTGCCGGCAAACCGGAAACGAACTGGTCGCGCAGGTGCTTGAGACCGAACGCGCGGTGCATTACCTGCGCCGCCGGTAAGCTTTTTCGCACTTTGAGTGCGTTTATGGTTGTTTTGCCGATTTTCTCGCCATCTTGCAGTCACAAAGATGGATTTCTCCGACAATAGTGCTATACTAGTCGGCTTTGTTGAACCTTTTCAAGGGATTACCTACCATGGTGGTGATTCGTCTGGCCCGCGGTGGCTCAAAAAAACGTCCTTTCTATAACCTCGTTGCGACCGATTCCCGTGATCGCCGCGATGGTCGCTTCATTGAGCGCATCGGGTTTTACAACCCGGTTGCCAACTCAGGTGAAGAAAACATTCGCATCGCCCTCGATCGCGTCCAGCACTGGACCGGCGTTGGCGCGCAACTCTCGCCTGCGGTTGCCCGCCTGGTCAAAGAGTACTCGGCCAAAGTCGCTGCAGCGGCCTGATTGATTTCGGGCTGCCGCCATGGCTGGCACCGTGGCTGACACGATGGCTGACACAGGCGCTCCCAATGCGCCAGATGACCTGATCGAACTAGGTCGGATCGTATCTGCCTATGGCGTGCGGGGCTGGATTAAAGTCCAGCCTCACTCTTCGCAATCAGAGGTTCTTCGCGCGGCTCCGGTCTGGTGGCTGGCGTCGGCTGTCGCCCCTGCGGCGGCGGCGCTCAGCGGTTCCGATTATCGTCAGGATACCCTGCGTTCGTTTGCCGTCCGGCAATCGCGCCGCCAGGGTTCAACCGTCGTGGCCGAGCTCGAAGGCATCGACGATCGCGATATTGCCGAAGCGCTTCGTTCCCAGGTTGTGCTTGTTTCCCGGCAGTATTTCCCGGCTGCAAAACGTGATGAGTACTACTGGGTCGATCTGATCGGCTGCTCGGTATTCGGTCTGGATCGCGATGCGCAGGATCAACGGTCCCTGATCGGGGTCGTTGACGAAGTCCTCGACAACGGCGCACATGCTCTGCTGCGGGTCAACCGCTATCAGGCTGTCGCCGGCGGCGATCCCGTGCCCGTCCTGGATGCCAAGGGGCGGCCTGTCGATATTCTCGTTCCGTTTGTCGAGGTACACGTGCCCAAGGTCGATATCGTCGCAAGGCGTATCGAGACCGATTGGCCGGTCGATTTTTAGCAAATCGTTCCTTCGGATCGTCATGCGCATTGACGCAATCACCTTGTTTCCCGATATGTTTGGTGTCGTTCGCGACGCCGGCGTGACGGGGCGCGCCCACGCGCAGGGCCTGTGGTCATTGCATACCTGGAACCCGCGGGACTTCACACACGATGTGCATCGCACGGTGGACGACCGGCCCTACGGCGGTGGCCCCGGCATGGTGATGATGGCCGAACCCCTGGCACAGGCGGTCGCTGAAATCCGGCGCGCGCGAGCCGCGCAGCCTCTTCCTGGTGCGCCGGTCGTGCTGCTGTCGCCCACGGGCGAGCAGTTCACGCAGCGTCGCGCAAGCGCGCTGGCAAAATCCTCGGGTGCGATATTCGTTTGTGGGCGTTACGAGGGCGTCGACCAGCGTTTCATCGACAACCAGGTCGATGAACAATGGTCCATTGGCGATTTCGTACTGTCCGGCGGTGAGCTCGCGGCGCTTGCCGTGATTGACGCCGCGGTGCGCCTTTTGCCGGGTGCGCTCAACCACGGCGAATCCTCACTACAGGATTCCTTTCAGGACACACTTTCGGGCTTGCTCGATAGCCCCCATTTCACGCGTCCCGAAACCTACAACGGGGAGCGCGTGCCTGCAGTGCTGATGTCTGGAAACCACGCACAGATCGCCCGCTGGCGCCGGGAGCAATCACTGCGCCTTACGTCGAAGAATCGCCCCGACCTGATCGAACAGGCCAGGGCCCAGGGGCTGCTGGGCCCACTTGACGAGAAATTCCTCGCCTCGCTGTAGAGAAGCACCTCACGAGAAGCACCATACGAGAGGCACATCTCGGGAAGCACCTCACGAGAAGCACCTCACCTCGTTCCAGGAAGCGCCTCGCCGCATTCAAAAAAAGACGTGCAGGCGACTGCACACCTGGTCATCCAAGTCTGGCGCGCTGCGCCTTGACTTGCCCCAACGTTTCTTCAAAAGTGCCGAGCCGCTGCTTTTCCTGATCGACGACAGCGGCGGGCGCGCGTGCGACAAAGGACTCGTTGGCGAGTTTGCCGCGTGCCTTGCCGATCTCGCCGTCGAGTCGGGCGATTTCCTTGTCCAGGCGTGCGCATTCGGCCGCGACGTCGATTTCAACTTTCAGCATCAGGCGCGTGTCGCCGACCACCTGAACCGGTGCGCCGGCATCCGGAAGCGTTTGCACGACATCGACATCTGAAAGCCGGGCCAGGCCGGCCAGGTAGGGTGCATTCAGGCGCAACGCAGCTTGCGGGCCCTCGGCCACGAGCGGCACGCGCGCAGAGGGTGCGAGGCCCATCTCGCTGCGCAATGCCCGAACGGCATCGATCTGGGCGCGAAGCTGTTCGAACAGGGCACTGGCCTGGTCGTCGATGGCCGCCGGGTTGCTGCGCGGAAATGGCTGGATCGACACGCTTGTGATTTCGTCCGCGCCCCGCTTCCCGGCAACGACCGACACCTTCTGCCAGAGCTCTTCCGTGATGAAAGGCGTGATCGGGTGAAGCAGGCGCAGGACAGCTTCAAGGACGCGAATGAGTGTGCGCCGCGTCGCGCGCTGCTGTTCCGGCGTCCCGGACTGGATCTGGACTTTTGCAAGCTCAAGGTACCAATCGCAGTACTCATCCCAAACGAAATGGTAGAGCGCGTTGGCCACGTTGTCGAAGCGGTAATCGGCGAATCCGCGGGCGACGTCCGCCTCCAGGCGTTGCAACTGGCTGATGATCCAGCAATCGACGAAACTCTGCGCGCTGGCATCGACCTCGGACAGGTCGTGGCCTTCCGTGTTCATCAGGACGAAGCGGGAGGCGTTCCAGAGCTTGTTGCAGAAATTTCGGTAGCCTTCGCAGCGCTTGAGGTCGAAGTTGATGTTGCGCCCCAGCGTTGCATAGGCGGCCATCGTGAAGCGCAGCGCATCGGCACCGAACGCCGGGATGCCCTCCGGAAACTGTTTGCGGGTGGACTTTTCGATGCTGGTTGCCTGCTTCGGGTTCATGAGCCCGAAGGTGCGCTTCTGCACGAGCGTCTCAAGGTCGACGCCGTCGATCAGGTCGACCGGGTCGAGCGTGTTCCCCTTCGATTTGCTCATCTTCTGGCCTTCCGCATCACGGATCAGTCCGTGCACGTACACGTGGCGGAAAGGCACCTGGCCCGTCAGGTGCGTGGTCATCATCACCATGCGGGCGACCCAGAAGAAAATGATGTCGAACCCGGTCACGAGGACGGACGACGGCATGTAGCGCGCGAAGTCCGGCGTCTCGCGCGGCCACCCCATGGTCGTGAATGGCACCAGGGCCGACGAGAACCAGGTATCGAGCACGTCGTCGTCGCGCCGCAGCGGCCCGCAAACCCCGGCCGCGCTTGCCTGCTCAAGTGCGCCTTCCTCAGTGCGCGCGACAAAAACCTGGCCGTCCGCGCTGTACCAGGCCGGGATCTGGTGGCCCCACCACAACTGGCGGGATATGCACCAATCCTGGATGTTTTCGAGCCACTGGTTGTATGTGGTCGTCCAGTTCTGCGGAAAGAACTGGATATCGCCGCGCGCGACGACGTCCAGGGCGACCTCGGTGATGCTCTTGCCGGGATGGAGGGTACCGTCCGGCGCGGGCTTGCGCATCGCGACGAACCACTGGTCCGTGAGCATGGGCTCGAGGACTTCGCCGGTGCGATCGCCCCGCGGTTGCATCATTTTGTGCGGTTCGACCTTGACCAGGTACCCGAGCGGATCAAGCGCCGCCACGACGGCGTTGCGCGCGGTGACGCGGTCCATGCCGCGAAACTGCTCCGGCGCGTTGTCGTTGATGTGCGCATCGAGCGTGAGAATTTCGATCAGGGGCAAATTGTGGCGGGTTGCGCACGCATAGTCGTTGAAATCGTGCGCGCCAGTGATCTTGACGCAACCCGTGCCGAATGCGCGGTCGACGAAGTCGTCGGCGATGATGGGGATGCGACGGTTGCACAAGGGCAGCTCGACCATCTTGCCGATCAGGTGGGCGTAGCGGACATCGTCCGGATGCACGGCAATCGCGTTGTCGCCCAGCATGGTTTCGGGGCGGGTCGTTGCAACAGTCATACCGTCGATCGTTGTCGTCACGCCCTGGTCGTCGGTGATGGTTTGCGGGCCGTCGGCGAAGGGATAGCGGATATGCCACAGGTGCCCGTCGGTTTCGACCGACTGCACTTCGAGATCCGAGACCGCGGTCATCAGTTTGGGATCCCAGTTGACCAGGCGCTTGCCGCGGTAGATCAACCCCTGCTCGAAGAGGCGCACGAATGTCTCGACCACGCCGGCCGACATTTGCGCATCCATCGTGAAGTATTCACGCGGCCAGTCGGCCGACGCACCCAGGCGCCGCACCTGGCTGGTGATGGTATTGCCGGAGAGTTCCTTCCAATCCCAGACTTTGCTGACGAAAGCCTCGCGCCCGAGGTCATGGCGGGAGAGCTTCTGCGCATCCAGTTGCCGCTCGACGACGATCTGGGTTGCGATGCCCGCGTGGTCGGTGCCAGGCACGAATACGGTGTCGTCGCCCAGCATCCGGTGGTAGCGAACAAGGCCGTCCATGATCGTCTGGTTGAACGCGTGACCCATGTGCAGGGTGCCGGTGACGTTGGGCGGGGGGAACTGGATCACATAGGGTTCGCCCGTCGCGCCTGGCGCGCTGACGTGCTGGCCTGCCGTGAAATAGCCCCGCTGCTCCCAGGCCTGGTACCAGCGGGCTTCAAGATCGGCCGGTTCGAAGCTCTTGGAAAGTTCGCCCTCGGGGGCGCTGGTCGGTTGGTTCATCGATGCATCCGTGAATGGGTCGGGCAAGCTGCGCGGAGCAGACCCGTCAAAACCCTCTATTCTAGGATGTTGTGGCGCCCAGCGGCATGGTAGAATGCCGGGTTACGGTGGGCAAGACCAAAGTCCATGTTTTTATTGAGATTTTACTGAGTTTATTGGAGTTTTTTCATGTCAGTCGAACGTACCCTCTCGATCATCAAGCCTGATGCGGTCGCCAAGAACGTCATTGGTCAGATCATTGCCCGTTTTGAGGCCGCCGGCCTGAAAATCATCGCCGGCCGCATGATGCAGCTTTCACGCACCGATGCCGAGCGTTTCTACGCCGTTCACGCCGCCCGTCCGTTCTTCAAGGACCTGGTGGACTTCATGATCTCCGGCCCCGTCTTTGTTCAAGCGCTGGAAGGCGAGGGCGCCATCCTCAAGAACCGTGAACTCATGGGCGCAACCGACCCGAAGAAAGCCGAAAAGGGCACCATCCGCGGCGATTTCGCCGACAGCATCGATGCCAACGCCGTGCACGGTTCGGATGCTCCCGAGACGGCCGCCGTCGAAATCGCGTTCTTCTTCCCCGAGATGAACATTCACAGCCGTTAATTTGGCTGCCAGACTGTGGCAAACCCTGCATGCACCCCGAAAAAATCAATTTGCTTGGGCTTGATGCCCCTGCGCTGACCCACCTGGTGGGACTGTGGGGGGGCAAGCCGTTTCGCGCCAAGCAACTTGAGCGGTGGGTCCATCAGCGGGGGGTCGCAGCGTTTGACGACATGACCGATCTTGCGCGCGAATTTCGTGCGCAACTCGCCGAGCGTTGCGTTGTGCTTGCGCCTCCAGTCCTGACTTGCCAGAACTCCACCGATGGCACGCGCAAATGGCTGTTTGACGTCGGCCTGGGCAACGCAATCGAGTCCGTCTTCATCCCTGAAGACGACCGCGGCACGCTTTGCATTTCCAGCCAGGCCGGTTGCACGCTGGGGTGTCGCTTCTGTTCCACCGGACACCAGGGATTCAATCGCAACCTGACTGCGGCGGAAATCATCGGCCAGCTCTGGTGGGCACGTCACGAACTGATGCAGGAGGCCGGCTCGGCCAGGCTCTCGGCAAGCGGCAAACCCGATGCGGGCGCCGAGGATGGCCGGGTGATCAGCAATGTCGTCATGATGGGCATGGGCGAGCCCCTGCTCAACTACGATCAGGTCCTGGTGGCGCTGCAGTTGATGCTTGATGACAATGCGTACGGGCTGTCGCGCCGGCGCGTCACCGTGTCCACCTCGGGCATCGTGCCGATGATGGATCGCCTTGCCCGGGATTGCCCGGTCGCGCTCGCGGTGTCGCTGCATGCTCCAAACGATGCGTTGCGCGACGAACTCGTGCCTATTAATAAAAAGTACCCGCTTGCCGTGCTGCTCGAGGCTTGCAATCGCTACCTCGAATTCGCGCCCCGTGATTTCATTACGTTCGAGTATGTGATGCTCGACGGCGTGAACGACACCGATCAGCATGCGCGCGAGCTGATTGGCATTGCACGACGTGTGCGCTGCAAGATCAACCTGATTCCATTCAATCCGTTCCCGGGCCCGAAACTTTCCAGGTCTCCCGCGGCCCGTATCCGAATTTTCGCGCAACACCTGATGGATGCCGGCATCGTCACGACCGTGCGCAAGACGCGCGGCGAGGATATTGATGCAGCCTGCGGTCAGTTGGCCGGCGAGGTTCTCGATCGTGCCAGGCTGCGCGAAAAAATGGCCAAAAAGACATCCATTCCGATCAAGGAGATCCGCGTATGACCGAGAGCGAAACCGTCAATCCGCTTTTCCGGGAATCCCCGCCATCCCCTACGGAGCCCGTCGTGGCGACCAGTTCGCTGCGTGCGTTGCGGCTTGCCCGCAACTGGAAGGTCGAGGATATCGCTGCCCGAGTCAAGTACACCCCACGTCAGATCGATGCGCTTGAGGCAGGACGCTTCGAGGATCTCCCTCGTGGCCTTGCCTTGCGCGGCATGGTGCGTAGCTATGCGCGCCTGATGGGCGTGGATCACGCTGCGCTTGAAGCCTCCCTGCAGCAATACATCGGCCCAATGCAAGGCGGTATCGCCAACCATACCTCGATTCGCGCGCTGTCCGCGACCCATGACGTGGATCGCCGTCCGGGCTCGGTCGGATGGCTCGTGTTGATCCTGGCCGTTGTTGTGGTGGCCTGCGCCGTCGCAGTATGGCAGGGGCTCGTGCCTGCCAGCCTGGTTCCCGAATGGCTAAGGTCCGCGCTTCGATGAGCACCCATCAACAGGCCGTCGCCGGCGCGACGAACGTGCCGGTGGGGGCCGCGAAGCGCCACGCTACCCGGCAGGTCGCGATCCGTTGGGGGGCGCGCGAAGTGCTGGTCGGCGGCGATGCGCCGGTACTGGTGCAGTCCATGACCAATACCGATACCGCCGACGCCGTCGCGACGGCGATCCAGGTCAAGGAGCTTGCCCAGGCGGGATCCGAGATCGTGCGCATCACCGTCAATACGCCCGAAGCGGCGCGCGAGGTGCCAGCGATCCGTGAGCAACTCGACCGCATGGGCGTCACGGTGCCGTTGTGCGGCGATTTCCACTACAACGGGCACAAGCTGCTGACACAATTTCCTGACTGCGCCCAGGCGCTGTCGAAGTACCGCATCAATCCAGGCAATATGGGCGGGGGCAAACGGCGCGACGACAATTTCGCCCAGATGATCGAAGTCGCGGCCCGGTACGGCAAGGCCGTGCGGATCGGTGTCAACTGGGGCAGTCTGGATCACGAACTGCTCGCCCGGATGATGGACGACAACAGCAAGGCGGCCAGCCCGCGGGATGGCCAGGCCGTGATGCGTGATGCGCTTGTGGTTTCGGCGATCAGCAACGCCCGTCGAGCCGAAGATCTGGGGCTGCCGGGCGATGCGATCGTGCTGTCATGCAAGGTGAGCCACGTTCAGGACCTGATTGCCGTCTACCGTGACCTCGCCGCTCGCTGCGACTACGCCTTGCACCTGGGGCTCACCGAGGCCGGCATGGGCAGCAAGGGTATCGTTGCGTCCACGGCGGCAATGGCGGTGCTGCTTCAGGAGGGCATCGGCGATACGATCCGCGTATCGCTCACCCCGGAGCCTGGCGGCGATCGCACCCGCGAGGTCGTCGTGGCCCAGGAAATCCTCCAGACGATGGGGTTGCGCGCCTTTACGCCCATGGTGATTGCCTGCCCGGGTTGTGGCCGCACCAGCAGCACCGTCTTTCAGGAACTCGCGGACCAGATCCAGACCTATCTGCGCGATCAGATGCCGGTGTGGCGCCAGCGCTATCCTGGTGTCGAATCCATGAATGTCGCGGTCATGGGTTGCGTGGTCAACGGTCCGGGCGAGAGCCGGCATGCCGACATCGGGATCAGCCTTCCCGGTACGGGCGAGGTGCCGGCGGCTCCCGTGTTTGTCGATGGCGAGCGCACCGTGACGCTCAAGGGCGATCACATCGCACGTGAATTCCAGATCATCGTGCAAGATTACGTCGAGCGCCGCTACGGAGCGGCCCGGGTTGATTAATTGTGGGTAACGACCGCTGCGGCGGTGCGCCGAAACTTCAGTCTTCTTAAATGACAAACGCTTTTACCAAGGTCACCGCCATCCGCGGCATGAACGATGCACTGCCGGGCCAAAGCGCACGGTGGGAGCAGCTCGAATCGCTGGTCCGCGACTGGTTGCGCGCCTACGGGTACCGCAACATGCGTACCCCGATCCTCGAACACACGCGGCTGTTTACTCGCGGCATCGGCGAAGTCACCGATATCGTCGAAAAGGAAATGTATTCGTTTACCGATTCGCTCAACAGCGAATCCCTAACCATGCGCCCCGAGTTCACCGCAGGCATCGTGCGATCCTGTATCGAGAACAATTTGCTTTACGACCGTGCGCAACGCGTCTATGCGGTGGGGCCGGTGTTCCGCCACGAGCGCCCGCAGCGCGGCCGGTATCGCCAGTTTCACCAGATCGACGTCGAGGCGCTCGGCATGGCCGGGCCGGACATCGATGCCGAAATGATCGTGATGGTCGCGCGTCTCTGGAAGCTATTGGGCATCACCGATGTTCGACTGGAATTGAACTCCCTTGGCCAGGCGAACGAGCGTGCCGCCCACCGCGCTGCGCTGATCAATCACCTCGAGCGTCACGGCGATGTCCTTGATGACGAAGCAAAGCGGCGCATGTACACCAACCCCTTGCGCGTGCTCGACACGAAGAATCCTGCCATGCAGGAGATGGCCGACGCGGCCCCCCGTCTGTTCGACTATCTGGGCGAGGAGTCTCGCGCCCATTTCGACGCGGTGTGCGCGCGCCTGGACGATGCGGGAATCGCCTACCGGCTCAATCCCCGCATGGTCCGGGGGCTGGACTATTACAATCTCACGGTGTTCGAGTGGATTACCGACAAACTCGGTGCCCAGGCAACCGTGTGCGGTGGCGGGCGCTATGACGGGCTGTTCGAACTGCTGGGCGGCAAGCCTGCGGCAGCCGTCGGGTTTGCCATCGGCATGGAGCGCCTGATCGATCTCTGGGAGCAATATGCGCCGGCGCTGATCGTTCCGGAATGCGATGTGTATATCGTTCACCAGGGCGAAGATGCGCATCGGCGCTCTGCGATGATCGCAGAATCCCTGCGTGACGCAGGTGTTTCGGTGGTCGTCCACGCGGGCGGCGGCAGTTTCAAGTCGCAGTTCAAGCGGGCTGACGCAAGCGCGGCGTCGATTGCGGTTATTCTTGCAGGCGACGAACTGGCGGCCGGCTCGGCCTCGGTCAAGATGTTGCGCGTGGCCGATTCCTCGGCCCAGGCGAACCAGCAGATGCAGGTGCCACTGGACAATCTGGTGGCTTTCCTGAAGGATAGGATTTGAGGTATATGGCTTACGACTTAGAAGAACAGGAAAAGATCGACCAGCTCAAGGCATGGTGGGGGAGCTACGGCACCGCTGCGCTGACCTTCCTGGTCGTGCTGCTGGTGCTCGTGGCCGGCTGGCGCGGATGGCAGTGGTACCAGGGCCATCAGGCGAACCAGGCGCGTGGCTACTTTGAAGCGCTTGAAGATGCGTCCCGCCAGACTGGCGACGAATCTGTGGCGCGCATCAATGCCGCCGTGACGACGCTGCGCTCGGAGTTCGGCGCAACGGACTATGCGGTCCGGGGTGCGCTCGTGGCCGCCGCCGCGCTGCAGGCCCGCGGCGATCTGGCCGCAGCCCAATCCCAGCTCGAATGGATCGCCCGCTCAGGGCATCCCGCGCTTGTGCCGGTGGCCAGGCTGCGCCTGGCCGGGCTCTTCTACGACAAGAAGGATTACGACGCGGCACTGGCACAATTGCAGGATGCGCCGACGGCCTTCGCCGGGCTCTTCGCGGATCGCCGCGGCGATATCCTCTTTGCGCAAGGTAAGCCGACAGAAGCGCGCGCCGCATGGCAACAGGCCATTTCGGCGCTAGGTGTCACAAGCCAGCTCGCCCCGGCGATCAAACTCAAACTTGATGCTCTTGGATCCTGACATGCTGAGATTCACGCCTGCTCGACAAGTATTTTTGGGTGTTTGCGCTGCTGCGCTGACGGTATTGGCGGGATGTTCGGCCATTTCCGGCGACGACGGTCGCAACAATCCTACGGAACTCAAGTCCTTTGAGCCGGCACTCACGGTGCAGGCGGCCTGGCGTGCGCCGGTCGGCAGCGGAACGGGCGTGGGCTTCGCACCCATCGTCGGTCGCGACACGGCCTATGCCGCGGCGGCAGACGGTGCGGTCGGAAAGTTTGATTTGACGACCGGCGCGGCTATCTGGCGCGTCCAGCTCGACACCAAGCTTTCGGCGGGCGTCGGCAGCGATGGCGTGACGACCGCGGTCGTTGCGCGTGACGGTACGGTCATCGCTCTGGATGACACGGGCGAAGTCAAGTGGCGCACGAAGGCGACCAGCGAAGTCTCGATCCCGCCGATCGTCGGCTTTGGCGTGGTCGTCGTACGCAGTGGCGATTACCGTATCCAGGCGTTTAATGTCCAGAACGGCGAGCGGGTCTGGAGCGTGCAGCGCCCGGGTCCGGCGCTTGCATTGCGCGCGCCGTCACGCATGATCCTGGCTGAAGGCCTGGTCATCACGGCCATTCCGGGTGGCAAACTCATCGCGATCAACGCGGCCTCGGGCGATATTGCCTGGGAAGGCGTGGTGGGATCCCCCAAGGGAACCACCGATCTTGAGCGCGTCAACGACGTTGTCGGCGCGCCGGTCATCCTGGGGCCGCTCCTGTGCGCGGCGTCATACCAGAGCAAGATCACGTGTTTTGATGTTTCCCAGGGAGGCCGCCCGGCCTGGAGCAAGGATTTCTCAAGCACCTCGGGCCTCGCGATCGATGGGAAGCACGTCTATTCGCCTTCGCAGCAGGATATCGTCACGGCCTTCAATATACAGAACGGGGCGCTTGTATGGCGTCAGGACGCCTTGCGCAATCGTCGCCTTTCAGGGCCCGCGGCCAATGGCCAGGCCGTTGTGGTCGGCGACCTTGAAGGGTATGCGCATTTTCTTTCGCCCGATGACGGCCGCCTGGTTGCGAGACTCGCGCTTGGCGGCGGCCCGATCCAGGCTCCGCTCCAGACAACCTTGCACGGCGTGCTCGTCCAGTTGGGCGATAGCTCGCTGGTCATGCTCACGACGAACTGATCCGTGTCATTCAAACCTGTTATCGCGCTGGTCGGTCGTCCCAACGTTGGCAAGTCAACCCTGTTCAACCGGCTGACGCGCTCGCGATCGGCGCTCGTGGCGGACTTCTCCGGCCTGACCCGCGATCGCCACTACGGCGAGGGCAGGGTGGGCGATAAGCCCTTTATCGCCGTCGATACAGGGGGATTCGAACCGGTCGCCAAATCCGGCATCCTGCACGAGATGGCGCGCCAGACGCGACAGGCCATTGCGGAATCCGATGTCGTTCTGTTTTTGGTCGACGCGCGCGCGGGGCTCAATGCGCACGATCACGATATTGCCAGCCTGTTGCGCAAGTCGGCGCAGCGCGTGCTTCTGTGCGTGAACAAAGCCGAGGGCATGGCCCACAGCGGCGCAATTTCCGAGTTTCATGAACTTGGCCTGGGTGAACCCCACGCCATTTCGGCCGCGCACGGCGATGGCATCAATGATTTGGTCGAGATGGCGCTCGAGGGTCTTGGCGACGAGGCGACGAATGCTGAATTCGATGTGGATGACCAGGAGCCGGATCCCGGCGCGCTTGCGGACGACGCGGTTGCGCACGATCCCGGGCCTGATCCGAATCACCGCATCAAACTGGCGATCGTGGGGCGACCCAACGTCGGCAAGTCGACGCTCATCAATACGTTGCTGGGCGAGGAGCGCGTGATCGCGTTCGACCTGCCGGGCACGACGCGCGATGCGATCGAGATCGAGTTCGATCGTGGGGGTAAAAAATACACGCTGATCGATACGGCAGGCCTTCGCAAGCGCGGAAAGGTGTTCGAGGCGGTCGAAAAATTCTCGGTGATCAAGACGCTTCAGGCTATTGAGGCCTGTAACGTTGTCGTGCTGATGATCGACGCGCAAAATGAGGTCTCAGAGCAGGATGCCCATATTGCCGGCTTCATCCTCGAGACTGGTCGCGCGCTGGTTGTCGCCATCAACAAGTGGGACGGCCTCGATAGCGAGCACCGGGAGCGTATTCAGCGTGAATTCGACCGCAAGTTGCGCTTCCTTTCCTTCGCACGGGTGCACACCATCTCTGCGCTGCAGGGCCAGGGCGTTAATGCGCTGCTGCGATCGGTCAACGCGGCGCACGCCGCGGCGTTCGCCAAGCTGTCGACGCCGCGGCTTACCCGTGTGCTGCTGGCAGCCGTCGAGCAGCAGCCGCCCCCGCGCAAAGGCATCTTCCGTCCCAAGATGCGCTACGCGCACCAGGGTGGCCAGAACCCGCCGCTCGTGATCATCCACGGCAATGCCCTGGATGCCATTGCGGATCCCTACCGCCGCTACCTGGAAGGCAGGTTCCGCGACGCCTTCGAACTGGCGGGCACGCCCCTGCGCATCGAGTTCAAGTCGTCCTTCAATCCCTACGCAGACAAGTAGTCCCGGACACCATGAGCCGTTTCTGGAGCCGCCTGGTTTCAACCCTGGATCCGTATGTGCCCGGCGAACAGCCTCGCATCCAGAATCTGGTCAAACTCAATACCAACGAACATCCCTACGGTCCGTCGCCCCGTGTGGTTGCCGCGATTGCCCAGGCAAACAGCGATGACTTGCGCCTGTACCCTGATCCGACTTCGCTGGTGCTGCGGCAGGCGATCGCAAGGCGTGAGTCGCTTGTCCCCGAGCAAGTCTTCGTCGGAAACGGGTCGGACGAGGTGCTCGCCCACGCGTTTCAGGCGCTGCTCAAACAAGAGCGCCCGCTGCTGTTTCCGGACATCACCTACAGTTTCTACCCGGTGTACTGCGGGCTTTACCAGATTTTTCATCGCACCGTCGCGCTTGACGATGCGCTTGTCATCCGTCCCGAGGATTACCTGCAGGGCGACGCCGGGGGAATCATCTTTCCGAACCCCAATGCCCCGACGGGCAGGGGCCTGGGCCTCGATGCACTCGAGCGTATCGTTGCCGGGAATCCGGACGTCGTGGTGGTCATCGATGAGGCCTACGTCGATTTTGGTGGCGTCAGCGCGACGCCACTGATTGCCCGTTATCCTAATTTGCTGGTGGTCCAGACGATGTCGAAGTCCCGCTCACTGGCGGGGCTACGGGTCGGCTACGCAATGGGGCATCCTGACCTTATCCAGGGGCTCGATCGGGTGAAAAACAGCTTTAACTCCTATCCGCTCGATCGTCTGGCCCAGGCCGGCGGCGTTGCCGCAATTGAGGACGAAGACTATTTTCAGCGTACGCGTGGCGCGGTCATACAGTCGCGCGAAGCGCTTTCAAAGGGTCTTTGCGCGCTCGGCTTTGACGTATTGCCCTCGCTGGCCAATTTCGTCTTTGCCAGCCATCCGAAGCGTCCGGCCGAAGAACTCGCCGCGGCGCTGCGCGAGCGGGGGATCATTGTCCGGCACTTCCGGCATCCACGCATCGCGAATTTCCTGAGGATTACTGTCGGAACCGACGCGCAATGCGGTCAACTCGTTGCGGCGTGCAACGAAATCCTGGGCTGAACCGGCGCTGCGTAAACATCGTCCTTCGGGACGGCGAAGGTGGCAGAGAAGCCCCGGGGGGCGGGAACTTTTTCGCCTTTTTCGCCACCAACTCCCTAGCCAGGCTTGATCGCACTCGTCAGCAGCGGTATTGGTAACCATTCGTAGTTCGGTATGGCGCGGTTCGGGAAAACCCTGTAAAGTTCTAGCCTTGGCCTGTGAATCCTTCACGCAGTGCCGGTCGTCAACAACAACATAACGGAGCCTGCCAATGAGCAATAAAGGGCAAACTTTGCAAGATCCCTTCTTGAACGCTTTGCGTAAAGAGCACATCCCAGTGTCTATTTATCTGGTGAATGGGATCAAACTCCAGGGCCAGGTCGAATCCTTCGACCAGTACGTGGTTCTCCTGCGAAACACAGTGACGCAGATGGTCTACAAGCACGCGATTTCAACGGTCGTGCCAGCTCGTGCCGTCTCATTGCCGACTGAAACGCCGGCTGACGAGTAATCATATTCTTCAGCATTCAAGAATTTCTTGCACCCGCAAGGCAGATGCCTTTGCGGGATGCTTCGCAGCGTTCTGACGAATGCGATCGCTAATCATCAGTGTCGATCTCGGTTCGCCTGACTACCAGGCGCACGCCGACGAGTTTGTCATGCTGGCGCGTGGCGCGGGCGCCGTGATTGTCGCAACGGTCACTGCACGTCGCTCACGCCCCGATGCCGCCTACTTCATCGGATCGGGTAAGGCTGACGAGGCCGTCCTGCTCGCCCAGGAGCACGACGCCGAAGTCGTCCTGTTCGACCAGCCGCTAAGCCCCGCCCAGCAGCGCAACCTTGAGCGCAAGTTCAGCTTGCGCGTGGTCGATCGCGTTGCGCTGATCCTCGATATTTTCGCCTTGCGCGCCCAAAGCCACGAGGGCAAGCTCCAGGTTGAGCTCGCCCAGCTGCAGCACCTGGCCACCCGCCTGACCCGTATGTGGAGTCACCTCGAACGCCAGCGCGGGGGGATCGGCATGCGCGGCCCGGGCGAATCGCAGCTCGAAATGGATCGCCGCATGATCGGCGGCAAGGTACGTGTGCTGCGCGAGCGCCTTGAGCGCGTCCAGCGCCAGCGCATGACGCAGCGACGCTCGCGCGCGCGCGGCGCGACGCTATCGGTTTCGCTGGTCGGCTATACCAACGCCGGCAAATCGACACTGTTCAATGCCATGACCCGCGCCGATGCCTATACGGCTGATCAGTTGTTCGCAACCCTCGATACCACCACGCGTCGTGTCTGGGTCGAGGGCGCAGGGCAGATCACCCTGTCCGATACCGTCGGATTTATCCGCGATCTGCCCCACGCGCTGATTGCGGCGTTTCGCGCGACCCTCGAGGAGGCGATCCATGCGGATCTCCTTCTTCATGTCGTCGATGCCGCAAGCCCCCAGCGCGACGAACAGATCGCCGAAGTCGATAAAGTGCTGGCCGAGATCGGCGCAGCTGACGTTCCCCGCGTTCTTGTCTACAACAAGATCGATGCGGTCGGCCTTGAACCTCGCGTCGAGTGCGACGCGCATGGTACGATTTGCCGTGTATTTCTAAGCGCCCGGCAGCGCTCCGGGCTGGAGGGATTGCGTGAGGCAATCCGCCAGTTCGCCAATCGTTCGGATGACAATGCAACGCCTTTCCAAAATCTTCAATCTGAATGACCCCGGCTGGGGTCGCGGTCAGGGTAACAATAGCTCTGAGCCGCCCAAGCGGCCCACCGGAAACGGCGGCCCGCCCGATCTCGACCAGGTCTGGCGCGATTTCAACAACCGCCTGGGTGCGTTGTTCGGTCGCCGCAAGGGTGGTCCCGGCGCGCCACGCCCGGCGTCCACCGGGCCTTCGGGCCCGACGCCCCGTCAGTCGAAAATCGGCCTTGGGGTCCTGGTCGTTGCGGCCATCCTCTTCTGGCTGGGCAGCGGGTTTTTCATCGTCCAGGAAGGCCAGGTCGCGGTGCTCACCCAGTTCGGCAAGTACGTCGGCACGGCCCAACCGGGCTTCCAGTGGCGCATTCCCTACCCGATCCAGTCGCACGATATCGTCAACATATCCCAGCTGCGCACCTTCGAGGTCGGGTTTCGGGGCAATGCCCGCAACCGGGTGCTGCCCGAGGCGCTGATGCTCACCGATGACGAGAACATCGTTGACGTCCAGTTCGTCGTCCAATACCGCCTGCGTGCCGACGGCGCGCCCGATTACCTCTTCAAGAACAAGGAGCCTGACGAAGCGGCCCGCCAGGCGGCGCAAACCGCGATGCGGGAAGTGGTCGGCGGGCGCCGCATGGATTTTGTTCTCTACGAGGGCCGCACGGCCGTCGCGATTGATGTCCAGAAGCTCATGCAGCAGATTCTGGATCGCTATCAGACCGGGATTCAGGTCAACAGCGTCGCAATCCAGAACGTGCAGCCGCCTGAGCAGGTGCAGGCTGCGTTTGACGACGCTGTCAAGGCCGGTCAGGATCGCGAGCGCCAGATCAACGAAGGCCAGGCCTACCGTAACCAGATCGTGCCGCTCGCGGCTGGCCAGGCTTCCCGCATGTCGGAACAGGCCGAGGGCTATCGCGCCAAGGTGACTGGCGACGCGACGGGCGACGCAGCCCGATTTACCAGCGTGCTGACCGAATATCGCAAAGCCCCGGAGGTCATCCGCCAGCGGATGTATCTGGAAACGATGCAGCAGATGTTTAACCATGCCAGCAAGGTGCTGGTCGATACCCAGGGCACCAACATGCTGTATCTCCCCCTGGACAAGATCGTGCAACAGGCAGCGCGCGAGGCCTCGTCGTCAAGCCCTAATGCCGCCTCGTCAACGCCGACCATGCCGGTCGTGCCTCCTCCGGCCACGCCATCGGTCAGGCCCGCTGCGGGCGCGGCTGCTGCCGGGTCGGCCAACACCCTGTCGCGTGACCGCGGCGGACGTTGAGGAGGAGCCACCCATGAAACGACTTTTGCCCATTTCCATCTCCCTGCTGGTCATTGCCGGGATCTTTTCCTCGACCGTATTCATCGTGCGCGAGATCGATTACGCGCTCGTTTTTGCGCTGGGCGAGGTGAAAAAAATCGTCTCCGAGCCGGGACTGTATTTCAAGCTTCCACCGCCTTTCCAGAATGTGGTGCTGCTGGATAAACGGCTTCTGACCATCGACGTCCAGGAGGCCGAGCGCATCCAGACGTCTGAAAAGAAGAACCTGGTCATCGATTCCTATGTGAAGTGGCGCATCGTCGATCCGCGCCTGTTCTACATCACGTTCGGGGGCAACGAGCGTGCCGCGCGCGATCGTCTGCAAGCGCTGATCCGCGATGCGCTGAACGCGTCGGTCAACGTTCGCACGGTCAAGGACGTCGTCTCGCTCGAACGCGACGTCATCATGAACGAGGTGCTCAACAACGTGGTCAAGCGCGCCGAGCCCCTCGGCGTCAAGATCGTCGATGTTCGCCTCAAGCGGATCGAATTCGCGCCTGAAATCTCCGAATCCGTCTACCGCAGGATGGAATCCGAGCGCCTGCGCGTGGCCAATGAGTTGCGATCGATCGGGGCTGCAGAAAGCGAGAAGATTCGCGCCGAGGCGGATCGCCAGCGCGACCAGATCATGGCCGAGGCCTATTCGAAGGCCCAGGCGGTGATGGGCGAGGGCGATGCAGTGGCTGCGGGGATTTATGCCAAGGCCTACGGCGCCGATCTTTCGTTCTACAGCTTTTACAAGAGCCTGGAGGGATACCGAAGCGCCTTTGGAAAACCCAGCGACGTTCTGGTCGTTGATCCGAGCTCCGAGTTCTTCAAATACATGAAATCGCCTACCGGCAAGTAACAGGTATAATGCCGTGTAAGCTTCAGGGTCGATCCGGGTCGGCGCAATCGGGCTGCCTTTTCAACAGGGCAGCCGGCGTTCCCGGGTGTCGACTCTGACGTTGTGCTGGCGGCTTGCCGGGCTTACGCCCCAAGCCGCTTTTTGTTTGGGCGGCGTTTTGCCCGCCCAGCGCAATACCCAATGATTTATTAACCATTTCATCGTCTGATCTCGCAATCATGAAGGGTAATTGGCTGCTGCCTGAAAGTCTCGCGGATGTTCTTCCCGCGGAGGCTCGGCGCATCGAAGAGCTGCGTCGCAGCCTGCTGGATCTGTTTCGAACCTACGGTTTCGAGCTCGTTGCGCCCCCGTTGGTCGAATATATTGATTCGCTGCTGTGCGGCACCGGCGGCGATCTCAGCCTGCGCACAAGCAAACTGGTCGACCAACTGTCGGGCAAGACGCTTGGCATCCGGGCCGACATGACTCCGCAGGTCACCCGCATCGATGCGCACCTGCTCAACCGGGCAGGCGTGACACGCCTGTGCTATTGCGGTCCGGTACTCCACGCGCGGCCAGCCGGGCTGCTGTCGAGTCGCGAGCTTCTGCAGATCGGCGCCGAAATCTACGGCCACGCCGGAGTCGAAGCCGATCTTGAGATCATCCGCCTCGCCCTCGAAAGTACCCGACTGGCTGGCGTGCGTGAAGTGCGCCTTGATCTTTGCCACGCCGGGCTGGTTCGCAGCATCATCGAGTCGGATCCTGCAGCGCGCTTGCGTGCGGACGAGATCATGGTGCTGCTGCGCGACAAGGATCGGCCTGGTATTGCGCTGCTTGGCGCCGGGCCCGATGCGCTGATGCCAATCACGGTCGGTGCACTCGCGCAATTGCCGCTGCTCTACGGCAGCGCTTCGGTGATCGATCGGGCCAGAAAGCAGTTGCCGGCATTGCCCGGCGTTGCCGGCGCACTGGATACACTTGAATCGCTGCTCGCTGATCTTGACGATGTGTCGGTCGGCGTTGACCTTGCGGACGTCGGCAGTTACGGGTATCACTCTGGTGTGACATTCTCGATGTACGCCGAAGGCTGGCACGATGCGCTGGTGCAGGGTGGTCGATACGACGATGTGGGTCGCGGCTTTGGTCGCGCACGTCCCGCGACCGGATTTAGCCTCGATCTTCGCAAACTGGCAGGCGGGCTCGCGCCTGCTGCAGCCGTCCCGGCGATTCGTTCACCTGCCGGGCATGACCCGGCTCTGCGCGATGCGGTCCAGTCGCTGCGCCGCGAGGGCCATATTGTCGTTCAAGTGTTTCCCGGCGAAACCGCCACGCATGACGAGTTCGTTTTCGACCGTGAACTCGTTCTCGAAGTGGGTTGTTGGGTTGTTCGAACCGTTGCATAGGGTTCCGTGCCCAGGCGCTTGCGCCGTGGGCGCGGGTCTGGGGGCGCCTGTCCCCGTTTTCATTGGTTAGCAAGTGACATGAGCAAGAACGTTGTAGTGATCGGTACCCAGTGGGGTGACGAAGGCAAGGGCAAAATCGTCGACTGGCTCGCCGAGTCCGCCCAGGGCGTCGTGCGCTTCCAGGGCGGCCACAATGCGGGCCATACCCTCTGGATCAATGGCAAGAAGACCATTCTTCGCCTGATTCCATCGGGGATCATGCACCCGAGCGTTATCTGCTACATCGGTAACGGGGTCGTGCTGTCGCCTGAGGCATTGCTCAAGGAAATTACGGAGCTGGAGGCGGCGGGGCAAGATGTGCGATCGCGCCTGCAGATCTCCGAAGCGTGCCCGTTGATCCTGCCCTACCACGTCGCGCTGGATCAGGCCCGCGAGGCCCGCCGTGGCGACGCCAAGATCGGGACGACCGGTCGGGGCATCGGGCCGGCGTATGAAGACAAGGTGGCGCGTCGCGCGCTGCGCGTCCAGGATCTGTTCGATCCCGCGGGGTTCCGTGCCAAAGTCGAGGAAGTGCTCGATCTGCACAACTTCGTGTTGACGCAGTATCTGGGCGCTGCCCCCGTCTCGGTGCAGGAGGTCATCGATCAGGCCATGGCGCTTGCCCCGGCGGTGGCCCCCATGGTGCGCGATGTCAGCAGCAACCTTTTTGCAGCCCAGAAGGCCGGTCACCGGTTGCTGTTCGAGGGAGCCCAGGGGGCGATGCTCGACGTCGACCACGGCACGTATCCCTATGTCACCAGCAGCAACTGTATCGCTGGCGCGGCGGCCGCTGGCGCCGGCGTCGGCCCGCAGGCGCTGAGCTACGTGCTTGGCATCGTCAAGGCGTACACCACGCGTGTGGGCTCTGGTCCGTTTCCGACCGAACTCACCTGCGATATCGGTGCCCGGCTGGCATCGGTCGGAAAGGAGTTCGGCTCGGTCACGGGGCGTCCGCGTCGTTGCGGGTGGTTCGATGGCGGCGCACTTAAGCGCTCGGTGCGGCTCAACGGCATTGCTGGCATTTGCGTCACCAAGCTCGATGTGCTCGATGGCCTTGAAACCATCAAGATTGGCGTCGGCTACGAGATCGATGGCCAGTTCGTCGATGTGCTGCCCGTCGGGGCGGCTGCCGTTGCGCGCGCCCAGCCGGTGTACGAAGAAATGCCTGGCTGGTCGGAATCGACCGTCGGTGTCACCGAATTCGATCGTTTGCCGGTCAACGCCCAGCGATATCTCAAGCGCATGGCCGAGGTCTGCGAAGTGCCGATCGACATGGTGTCGACGGGCCCGGACCGCAACGAAACCATTCTGCTGCGCCACCCCTTCAAATCCTGAGGCAATGCCGCAACCCGAGAGCACGGACCGCGACCTCTGGGTCGAGTGGGACGAATACAACCAACTGATCGAAAGGCTGGCGGTCGCTGTGCACCGGTCCGGCTGGGCTTTCGACACGGTCATTTGCCTTGCCCGGGGCGGGATGCGCGTGGGCGACGTGATTTCACGCGTTTTCGAGAGGCCCCTGGGCATTCTGGCGACCAGCAGCTACCGTCAGGCAGCCGGCACCCTGCAGGGCGAGTTGGATATCGCAACGCATATCACGCTAACCCGCGGCACGATCGCCGGGCGCATTCTGCTTGTGGACGACCTCGTCGACAGTGGGCACACCTTTGGCGGCGTGCGGGATCATCTCCTGGCGCAGTTCCCCGAAATCGTGGAGCTGCGAACCGCCGTGCTTTGGTTCAAGGCGCACTCGGTCGTCACCCCGGATTTCTATGTCCATCGTCTGGAGACGAACCCCTGGATCCACCAGCCCTTTGAACAGTACGACGAGATGCGCCCCGGTGAGCTTGCCGAGCGACTTGCGCGAAAAAGTCAATAAGTGCTTCTCGCATAGCCGTTATATGCTATGATTTAGGGCTAACTTTGCATTCTCAGCTTGAAGGCTGGTTCAGTCGCAGCGAATCGGCCACCGCTTTAGTCACCGTTTTAGTCACCGCTTCAGCCACCGCTTCGGCGACCGCTTCAGCGGCTGTTTTAACCGTTTAATTTTAACTTTTGACCGAGCGGGGTTTTATCCTGCCAGGTCGCTCAACCATAGAGCCCACCGCCCCATGCCTATCGTTCGTCTCAAAGAAAACGAGCCCTTCGAAGCTGCTCTGCGCCGCTTCAAACGCACCATTGAAAAGACCGGTCTGCTGACCGAGCTGCGCGCTCGCGAGTTTTACGAAAAGCCCACCGCCGAGCGCAAGCGCAAGCAAGCGGCTGCCGTGAAGCGTCATTACAAGCGCATCCGCAGCCAGCAACTGCCCCCGCGCATGTACTAATCGCCGGCGCCTCGCGGCGCCTGCCACGTACGGTCTGAGCGTTGATCCCTGATTCCTTTATCCAGGATCTCCTTGCCCGCGTTGATGTCGCGGATGTCGTCGGACGGTATGTGCAGTTGAAGAAAGGGGGCATCAACCTGCTCGGGTTGTGCCCCTTTCACAACGAAAAATCCCCGTCGTTTACTGTCAGTCCCACGAAGCAGTTCTATCACTGCTTTGGATGCGGGGCGCATGGCAGCGCACTCACTTTCCTTATAGAGCATACCGGGGCAAGCTTCCCGGAGGCAGTACGCACGCTGGCGAGTACTGTCGGCGTCGCCGTGCCCGAGGAAACCCGATCCCCGCGCCAGAAAGCTGAATCCGCCCGACGACGCGAGGAAGTATCGAGCCACACGCGCGTGTTGCAGGCGTCGCAAGCCCACTACGTGGCGCAGTTGCGTGAAAGCCCCGCTGCCATTCGCTACCTGAAGGAAAGAGGCCTCACGGGCGAAATCGCCCGGGATTTCGGGATTGGCTGGTCGGGTACCGATCGGCAAGGGCTTGGCAAAGTTTTTGGCCATTATGACGATCCGGTGCTTGTCGAGGCGGGGCTGGTGATCGAATCCGAGGACGGCAGGCGTTACGATCGCTTTCGAGAGCGGGTGATGTTTCCGATCCGAAACGTCAAGGGCGAGATTGTGGGCTTTGGCGGGCGCATCATCGGCAAGGGCGAGCCCAAGTACCTGAACTCCCCCGAAACACCCGTCTTCTCCAAGGGCAATGAGCTCTACGGTTTGTTCGAGGCGCGCAGCGCCATCCGCGCCGAGGGCTGTGTCATCGTCGTCGAAGGCTATATGGACGTCGTGGGCCTGGCCCAGCTCGGTGTGCGCAATGCCGTGGCGACGCTTGGCACCGCCACCACACCGCAGCATGTTCAGAAGCTGCTGCGTTCGAGCGATCGCATCATCTTCAGCTTCGATGGCGACAAAGCGGGTCGCCGGGCAGCATGGAGAGCACTGACGGCCTGTTTGCCCCTGTTGCGCGATGATATTTCCATCCGGTTTTTGTTTTTGCCGGCCGAGCACGATCCCGACAGCTATATTCGACAGTTCGGCTCCGAGGCGTTTCGCGCTTGCATGGCCGAATCCGATGCATTGTCGACATTTTTCCTCAATGAGCTGGCAGAGCGGCATCCTGTGCGCGAGGCAGAGGGGCGAGCCGCCCTTGTGCACGAAGCGCGCCCGTTGCTGGCGCTGATCCCCGATATTGCGCTGAAAGTCCAGTTGCAGAACGAGTTGGCACGCCTGGTTCAGTTCACCCCCGAGGAGCTGGCCCGCATGCTTGCGCAGGATGTCGGCCCCGCCCTGGGGGGATTGCCGCCCGCGAGGACTGCGACGGCCAGCGGGCAGGGCGGCGGGCGCCCCGACCGGGGCAATGTGGGCGCCGGTGCAGGCACCGGTGGGGCGCTGCGGCGCGGGGTGAGCCCTCCTGCTGGAGCAAACCCCTTTGCGGCGGTGCCGCCTGACGGTTTTGCCGGCGATCCCACGGGCGATTTTCCCGGCGAACCGTATATGCCCTGGGCCGATGACGAGAATCCTGGCGGGGGTGGAACTGGCGCGCCTTCCGGGCAGGGCGGGCGCGGTCGCGCGAGACGCCCCATCGAACGCACTTCCCGGCGATCGGTGACGCCATTGGCCAGACGGCTGCTTCGGTTGCTATTGACCCATCCCGAACTGGTCGACGATATGGGAGATCAGCAGGTTGAACTTTTGGAGCGCAGCCCCCATCTGGAAATGGTCAGGGATCTTATCGTGCTGGCGCAGCATAGCGGCGCGCGGCATGTGGGCGCTCTCATCCAGGCCGCGGATCCGGGATCTGATCTTGGCGCGTTGCTGGCTTCCGTGGCAGCCGATCTGATGGCTCAGGAATCCTTGCCAGAACCCAGGGCCGAGTGGGAGGACGCGGTTCGACGCATCGAACTCGAGAGCCTGAGACATGAGCAGGAGCTGCTGATCCGGGGGGGGTTAAATAATTTCGAACTTCAGCAAAATTATCGGGAACTTTCTCAGCGCATTAGCCGTCTAATAAAGGCAATCGAGTCAGGCAACACGCGCTAATTCGGTTAAAATCGAGGGTTGCGCTGCCATGGTTGTCGGTGGTCGGGGCGCACGTTTATTTCAATAATCACGAGCGATCATGACCCAAACGACTGGCAAGCAAAACAAGGCAGGTCAAACCATCTCCGGCAACAAGGCAACCGATGCCACCAAGCGCAAGCCATCCATGGCTGCCGCTAAACCCACCCCAAAAGCATCGGTCAAAGTGTCATCCCCTCGCGGGGCCACGCGCGCCTTACCTGTGTCGAAGCCACCTGCCAAGCCTGCTGCGAAACCCACGGCCAAGCCTGCGTCCAAGGCGCCGGCTAAAGCCGCGGCAAAGCCCGCCGCAAAAGTCGCGGTGAAGGCCAAGGCTGCCCCGGCCGTCGCCGCCAAGTCAGCGAAACCCTCTTCAATCCACCCACCCAAACCTTCCACCAAGGGAGCCAGTGTGTCAGGCGCAAAATCGAATGGCCGCAGCGCCTCGCCGGCAACCAAGCTCCCAGTTGGTGGCAAGGGTGTTACCCAATCTGCAGCGAAGCCAGCCCACAAGGTCAGCGCCAAGCCCGCCGTCAAGTCAGTCAAGGAAGCAATGAAGCCGGTATCACAGGCAAGTAAACCCGCCAAGCCCGCAGCCACACCTGCGGTCAAGGTAGCAGTCAAATCCTCAGCCAAACCCGCAGCAGCCAAGCCGGTTGCCAAGCCCATCGCCGCGAAGGCCGCGCCTAAGCCTGCCGCCAAGCCCGCAGCCAAGCCTGCTGTCAAGCCGGCCGTGAAGCCGGCAGAACAACCTGTCGCCTCCAAGCCGGCTGTGAAGCCGGCCGCCAAGGCCGCACCCGCGAAAGAATCCAAGGATGCCGCAAAGGCGGTAAAAAAAGCGGTGGCTTCCCAGCCCGGCGAAGCTAAGCCGGCCAAGCCAGAGCCCAAGCCCCGTCCGTTGGTCGGCACAGGCCGTCGCCCCGGGCGTCCCTCGAAGAACCCCAATGGCAATGACTCCGATTTCGACGATGCCGCAGGCGTCGAGGGCGAAGGCGAAGTCTTGCCCGACCTCAAGCCGCCCAAGCGCGGCAAGCGTGGAAAAGGCGATGCCAAGGACCTGATCGCACGTGGCCCCGTCTCGCCCGAAGAATACGAAGCGCGCCGCAACCGCCTGAAGCTCCTGATCAAGCTGGGCAAGGATCGCGGTTATCTCACCTACGGCGAGATCAACGACCACCTGCCCGATGATCTCGTCGACGCAGAGGCGATTGACGGCATCATCAGCACCTTCGGCGATATGGGCATTGCGGTCTACGACCAGGCGCCCGACGCAGAAACCTTGCTTCTGGGCGAAAACGCGCCGGTTGCCGCAAGCGACGATGATGTCGAGGATGAAGCGGAAGCCGCGCTGACGACGGTGGATTCCGATTTCGGTCGCACGACCGATCCCGTGCGGATGTACATGCGGGAAATGGGCACGGTTGAACTCCTCACGCGCGAAGGCGAAATCGAGATCGCCAAGCGCATCGAGGATGGCCTGAAGCACATGGTGATGGCGATTTCGGCTTGCCCGACGACCATCAACGAAATTCTCAATCACGTGCAGCGTGTTCGCGATGCCCAGGCCCAGATCGACGAGGTTGTCGACGGGTTGGTCGATCCGGACGACGGCGCGGAATACGCCGGTGCGGGCGTTGCCGACGATACCGACGAAGATGGTCCGGCGGGCGGGATGAGCAGCAAGCAGCTCGAGGATCTGCGCGTCAAGGGCCTGGCCAAGTTTGACATCGTCGCTGCACACTTTGCGAAAATGCGTGCGGCCTACGAGAACGACGGTTATCGCTCCGGCCCCTATATGTCGGCTCAGGAGACGATTCAGAACGAACTCATGGGCATCCGCTTCACGGCCAAGATGGTCGAGCGGCTTGCCGATACACTGCGCCGTCAGGTCGAGGAAGTTCGCCAGCTCGAGCGCGCCGTGCTACACACGTGCGTCGATCGCGCCGGGATGGCGCGCAGCCACTTTATCAAGGTGTTCCCCGGCAACGAAACCAACCTCGACTGGGTCATTGCGGAAGTCGAGGGTAATCACGCTTACTCGATCACGCTGCGCCGTCATATTCCGGCCGTGCAGGAGCTTCAGCAAAAGCTGATCGACCTGCAATCGCGCGTCGTGCTGCCGCTGAAGGATCTGAAGGAAGTCAACAAGCGCATGGCCACCGGCGAAGCGAAGGCCCGCAAAGCCAAGCGCGAGATGACCGAAGCCAACCTGCGCCTGGTGATCTCGATTGCGAAGAAGTACACCAACCGCGGCCTACAGTTCCTCGACCTCATCCAGGAAGGCAACATTGGCCTGATGAAGGCGGTGGACAAGTTCGAATACCGTCGCGGCTACAAGTTCTCGACCTATGCCACGTGGTGGATCCGCCAGGCGATCACCCGGTCCATCGCGGATCAGGCACGCACGATCCGGATCCCGGTCCACATGATCG
Source organism: uncultured beta proteobacterium (assembly GCA_903894155.1). GTDB lineage: Bacteria > Pseudomonadota > Gammaproteobacteria > Burkholderiales > Burkholderiaceae_B > Zwartia. Next base: position 46,131 of record CAITPF010000444.1, read on the forward strand.
AAACCATCAACAAGATGAATCGCATCAGCCGTCAGATCCTGCAGGAAACCGGCGCCGAGCCGGATCCCGCGACGCTGGCGTCCAAGATGGACATGCCCGAGGACAAGATCCGCAAGATCCTGAAGATCGCGAAAGAGCCGATTTCGATGGAAACCCCCATCGGCGACGACGACGATTCGCACCTTGGCGATTTCATCGAAGATACGCATACGCTGGCGCCCGCGGACGCTGCGCTGCACAGCTCCATGCACAACGTCGTCAAAGAGGTGCTCGATTCCCTGACCCCGCGCGAAGCCAAAGTGCTGCGCATGCGGTTCGGCATCGAAATGAGTACGGATCAGACGCTCGAGGAAGTCGGCAAACAGTTTGACGTCACGCGTGAGCGCATTCGTCAGATCGAGGCGAAGGCATTGCGCAAACTGCGCCACCCGAGCCGTGCCGATAAGCTCAAGAGCTTCCTGGAAGGGCAGTAATCGCGGTCTTATATAATCCGTGCGACCCGACGGGCCTCTGCGCCTGTCGGGCAAGCGTCCGCTCATTGCAATATAGTTTGCGAACGACTTTGCCCCTCTAGCTCATGCTTGGTTAGAGCAGCGGACTCATAATCCAGCAGCTCAAATCTTCAATGTGCTGCAGAGCAAGTAAATTAGCGGTTCTACGTGTTTTTTGATGTGCAAAAAGTGCTTACACACCGCTTGCACACTTTGTTGAGATATTGTTTGGTTTTTGCAATTGCAGAAATTAAGTAATATTTAGTTTTATTGCCCCTCTAGCTCATGCTTGGTTAGAGCAGCGGACTCATAAATTTTTGTGCACCATGTTCGGAAACGGCGTGTGTGAATGGTGTCAAATTCGGTGAAACCTAAGTGCAGCAATGCATAGGGCAATGCCGAGCCAAGCCAAGGTGCGAAAGCATCTTGGAAGGTGTAGAGACTTGACGGCACCCACCTAAAGC
>CAITPF010000445.1 GCA_903894155.1 uncultured beta proteobacterium
ACGCCGTCCGACCATCCCGCTTGAACCGGTCAACGAGGATGACGAAGAGCTGGAATCCCCGCGCTGGCTGGCGGATTCATCCATGACCCCCGCCGAGAAATTTGAAGCCGATGAACTCGAACACGCCATCCAGCACTGCCTGGCTAGCCTGCCGCTTGAATTTCGCACCGTGGTTGTCCTGGCCGATCTGCAGGGCCTGGATTATGCTGAAGTAGCCTCCTTGGCGCGCGCACCGCTTGGCACCATCAAAAGCCGCCTGGCGCGTGCGCGTCTGCGTTTGCGTGAATGTTTGCAGGGATTTGGGGAACTTTTACCGGCCGCCTTCCGTCTGGAAAGGGAGAGCCCGTGATGACACAAGCCCCTTCCTTTCGCGATGCTGAACAGTTATCTGCCTATCTCGACAACCAGTTATCCCCGGTTGACAGGCAGCGTCTGGAAGCTCGCCTCAAAGATGATACGGAACTGCGCAGCCTGCTCACCGATTTATCGCAAGTGCGCGCCATCCTGCGCAACCTGCCCGCCCGCAAAGCGCCGCGCAACTTCCGATTGACGCCCGAAATGGCCGGTATCCGGCCACCCCTTCCGCGCATCTTCCCGGTATTCCGTCTGGCATCCGCCCTGGCGGCAGTTTTGCTATTCTTTGCCTTTGCGGCTAATTTGACGCTGCCTGCCCTCAGCGCATTCCGGGCCGCCATGCCTGCCCCAGCCATGCAGGTCGCTGGCCCGGCTGATCGCAGCGCAGCACCGCTCGCGCCTTCTTCATCTAATGCCGGGGTGGAGGCGGCTCCGACTGCCAGCGAGGCGTATCCAGTTCCACCTGCGGCGCCTATGGCAGGCCACGGCATAGGGGGCGGCCCAACGGGCAGTGATACTGCTCTGCCTCAAGCCACTGCGCCGGCCGCCTTGTTGGCCCCGCAGGCCTTGGATACCACGCCCACCCCTGAGCTGCGCATGTTGCTGCCTGAGGCCACGCAGACCCCTGAAATACCCGCCGCCGCTGAAACCCTTACCGAACCCGGCCCAATGTCAAAGAGCGCGCCTTCTGATCTCAACCAGCCACCACCGGAAGCGCCGCTGCCCGAACCGATCCGCGCGCCTGTACCGGCCTGGCTGTTGTTCGGCTTGCTCGGCCTGGCCGTGGTCAGTGGAAGCACGGCCTATTTCCTGCGGGCGCGTGCCGAACAGGTCTGGTTCAAGACCTATGCGCTCTCTCCCGCCAGACCAACCGCCTGGCAGGTTGGTCTGTTCATTCTGGTCTTCCTGCTTGTGGCAGCCCTGGTTGTCGCGATTGCCTTGCTTTCTTCGGCCGATTCAAGAACCCTGTCGATGGCAACCGCTACCTCTTTGGCCAAGTTGCTGGGACAGCCTTCTTCGATCAATCGCAGCACAGCATGCGCGGTGGAAGCGACAGCTGTTTGGGGTGACTGTTTCGAGGCTTTCGACATGATTGGTCTGGTTCGGCGCCGGGCGCGGCGGGTGCAAGGTAAGAAGCCCGACGCGCACGGGCCACGTTCGGCCGTTTGCGCAGCTACTCGCAATCGGCCACCCGATACCGCAAGTGTACGCATTCGCGATTCGCCCGCAATCGGACAGGGCGCCCGTGGAACTGCAGCCCCTGGCACACGACCGGCGGCCGGCTTCCGGGGAAAGTCCGATCGGACACCATGCCGGTGGCCGTGCTGGTCATCGAGGATCACCACCACGCCCGCGGCCGGGAGTCTGACCAAGCGGACGCGGCGGCCGTGGGACTGCAGCGCGGACATCAGAGTTGCAAAAGTAGATTTTGGAACCAGTCAGTGTTTCGAACAGCCTCTAGGTCTGCATCGGCAAGGAGGTGACTTGGCGTCGGGAGACTGCCTTGCGAGCGGCTCATCTCAAGCCAGTGCTGACAACTGGGCTTGTCACTTCG
>CAITPF010000446.1 GCA_903894155.1 uncultured beta proteobacterium
AATTGCTGGAGACGTATCGTCCCAACCAAACCCGCTACCTCCCGCCGGAAATTCGCGAGCACCTGCACAACATCGGCCGCTCCCCCGACGGCGAACGGCCGGCGGGCACCTATGCGCGAGATATTCTGGGACGCCTGCTGATCGACCTTTCGTGGGCGTCTAGCCGGCTCGAAGGCAACACCTACACCCGGCTCGACACGCAAAACCTAATCGAGCTTGGCCAGGCGGCTGCCGGCAAGGATCGCCGCGATGCGCAGATGATCCTGAATCACAAGGCGGCCATCGAGTTGCTGGTAGAGCAGGCCGAGGACATTGGCTTCAATACCTTCACCTTCTTTAACCTGCACGCCCTGCTTTCGGAAAACCTCCTCGCCGACCCGAGCGAGAGTGGGCGGTTACGCCAGCGCATCGTCGAGGTCAGCGGCACGGTGTTTCACCCGCTGGGTATCCCGCACCAGATCGATGACTATTTCCACATGATCCTGGACAAGGCTGCAGCGATCGACGATCCGTTCGAGCAGGCTTTTTTCATCATGGTCCACATCCCCTACCTGCAACCTTTCGTGGACGTAAACAAGCGCGTATCGCGACTAGGCGCCAACATTCCGCTCATCCGGCACGACCTCTGCCCGCTGTCTTTCATCGACGTACCAGAACGAGCCTACGTCGAAGGTACGATCGGCGTCTATGAGCTCAAGCGGTTCGATCTGCTGCGGGACGTGTTCGTATGGGCCTACGAGCGTTCCTGTCAGCGTTACATGGCCATCCAAGAGACAGTCGCCGAGCCCGATCCCGCGCGCCTGCGGTACCGCGAGGCACTGATTACAGTAGTCAGCGAGATCGTGCGTGGCCAGCAGCCTCCAGGCGAAGCGGCCGTGCGCGCCGTGGCGGCGCGCATGATCGAGCGGTGCGGCTTTGCGGTGCTGGCCGCGCCGGATGGCAGCGCGGGTCTGGCGCTGTACCGGCAGCACCGGGCGGAGATCTGCTGCGTCATCTGCGACCTGGCCATGCCAGACATGGACGGCTGGGCGACGCTGACGGCCCTGCGCGCCCTGTGCCCGGATCTACCGGTGATTCTGGCCAGCGGCTACGACGAGGCGCAGGTCATGACGGGCGAGCATCCCGAACGGCCCCAGGCGTTTCTGGGCAAGCCGTACCAGTTGCAGGCGCTGCGCGCGGCGATTGAGAAAGCGCTTAACAGATAATGATGAACGATGAACGCAATAGTAAAAAATGCAGCATCTGCGCTGACTTCAGCGTTCAGACTTCATACTTTCCTGAACCCTGAACCCTGAACCCTGATGACCTCTCCCCCAAAGCACTCTGCTGCGGCGCTGCGCCGGCAGGCTGAAAAGATTGCCCGGAGCAATGCGGCCCGGAAACCGGCCAAGCTGGCCGCCTTGTCGCCCGCCGCGGCGCGGCGGGCGCTGCACGAACTGCAGGTGCATCAGATCGAGCTGGAGCTGCAGAATGAGGAGCTGCGCACGGCGCAGGCAGAACTGGACGCCGCGCGGGCGCGCTATTTCGACCTGTACGACATGGCCCCGGTCGGCTATCTCACCCTCAGCGAAAAGGGGCTGATCCTGGAAGCCAACCTGACCGCCGCGGCAATGCTAGGCATGGCCCGCAGCGCGCTGGTCACGAAGTCATTATCCCACTTCATCCTCAGAGAAGACCAGGATCTCTACTTCCGGTACCGCCAGCAGCTTTTTGCCACGGGTGCCGCGCAGGGCTTCGAACTGC
>CAITPF010000447.1 GCA_903894155.1 uncultured beta proteobacterium
ATGGTCGAGATGGAGGCGCACAAGGGCAACTTCGGGGTTCTCGCCGACCTCATGTACGCCAGCCTTTCAAACACAACCTCGACCGCGATCGGACCCCGGATCAGCGCAGACTCCACCAGTACGCTAAACCAGGGCATCTATACCCTCGCGGCGACTTATACCGTCGCAAAATCGGCGCAGTTCTACATGGATGCCTTGCTGGGCGCTCGGATCGTGACGCTGAGTTCCTCCACAAATTTCAACATCAACGGCAACTCCCCACTGGGACTGTCCATCAGTACCAACAAAACGCTTGCGGATCCTGTGATCGGGTTGAAGGGGCGCGCGCGACTCTCGGATAGCGATTGGTTCGTGCCGTTTTATCTGGATGTCGGTGGCGGGGGCAGCACCGAAGTCACCACACAGGCCTTTCTCGGGATAGGCCGCGCCTATGAATGGGGTGACGTGATTTTTGGCGTGAAAAATCTGTACTATAACCAGAAGACTCAAGGCGCCAATACCCATATGGATTTGTTTGGAGGCGCACTCGGGGTGGCATTCAAGTTCTGATCCCGACTCTCTCGGCTGGCATTCTCCCGATGCTGAACTGACCGAAGGCGCGATATGACAATGCCCCCGGATTCGGAAGCAACCTTGACCCGCTCGTCCATCGAGTCGCCAACGCTTTACCGAATTGGGGTGCGACGCGTTCAACAGCGCACGCCCTGAGTACTGAACCGCAGTGTTATTTGCCAACTTTCGGCCAATGCCGGCAAATGGTCGGGCCGGGACCGTCATTTCCCAGGCTCGGCTGTCGCATCCCGGCCAGCAGCGGAAGTGTTCGAACAAGAGCGTTTGTCTATTCAGCCCACCAGTGATTAACGGGATTTTGACGCAACTCAGCTCTGCCACCGGCGTTTTTTTACAAACTATCTTTCAGACTTGGTTATTGAGTGAGTCAATGGCTGCTATCGTTGTGTGAGAGTCATACACGCATGGATAAGAATCATGGACCAAATTTTGAAACCGACCTCCATGCGTGTCCAACAATTCGCCGGTCTGGCCCCCGGCCCCAGGCTCGTTGTTCTCGGCGCAGTACATGGGAATGAGGTTTGCGGGACGAAAGCCATCTCGCGGCTCATTGACGAAATAGAAGGCGGCAAAATCAACGTTGAACGCGGGACGTTGACTCTCGTCCCCGTTGTCAATCCGCTGGCGTACCAAAAGAAGCAGCGCCAGGGCGACCGCAACCTCAACCGTAACCTCGGGATAAAACTGCATCCTCAGGATTTTGAGGATCATGTGGCCAATGTACTGTGCCCCTTACTCGCCGCGCATGACGTTCTCCTTGACCTGCATTCGTTCCACACCGCAGGAAAGCCCTTTGCGATGCTTGGACCAGTGAACAACGCGGATGAGCTAGAGCCGTTCAAGCTGGCGCGAGAGGAAGCCCAACTCGTTGCGCACCTGGGTCCTCGCCGCGTGGTTGACGGATGGATGGAAGCATATACCCGGGGCGTCAAGCGCCGTCGCGATAGCGGCCATCCTTTTGCCCCGGCTTTGCTTGATTCCCGCTATGGGATCGGCACTTCCGAATTCATGCGCGCCCACGGTGGATACGGTGTCACGTTGGAATGCGGTCAGCACGAGGACCCCGACGCGCCGAAGGTGGCCTACCACGCGATTTTGCAGACATTAGCGCTGCTGCAACTGGCCCGGATTCCCCTTGCGCCCCCCAGGAAGCAGTTTGAGCAGTTGACGCTGATGGACGTCATCGATCGAGACCACGCAGACGATACATTTGCTCGTCAATGGAAAAGCTTTGATCCGATATCCGCTGGAGCCGAAATCGGCCGAAGATTCGACGGGAGGTTGATCACTGCACCATCAAACGGCTTTATTGTTTTCCCGAATCCAAAGGCTTTGCCGGGCAATGAGTGGTTCTATTTTGCTCAAACCAGCATGCGCAACATATAGACAACTGACATGCGTGTCTGAAGGCAATTTCCTGGTGCTCATGGCAATGCTCGATTGTCGCGTCAGCATTTGCGATAAATAGGCTCAGGGCGGTTTCATTGCCCACTTGAAATGGGGCAACGGGGAAGCGAATCGGCATTGAGTCCAACCGCTATGTTCGGTTGCGCACAGACGGAATTCAAAAAAATGGCCATTATGGAAGTGCGTTCGCACTCCACAGGGTACGAGGGGCGCTCATTTTGATTTCAAATCGATTTGCTGTATCGCCGAGTCCGCTACAGAATTTGCTGCGCCAGCGCTGATGGCATCAAATCGAGGGAAGTTGTTTCCGCATCTGGAACTGGTCGCCATTTCTTCCGGCGATGTACTGATCGCTCCGGGGCTGCAATACCAGTTGGAAATCGGAGACAGACTTGTTGCACGAACAATGCCAATTAAGTGAATGATCGCCATGGCGACATCTTTGATGACGATAGAAGCTGACATGGAATGGGTCGTTGAACGTATCTCCGCCCGCGATGAATCAGTCTACCTGGTCAAGCCTTTGACTGGTGCACGCCGTCAGATATCGGTTCCCGGTGCTACCGACGCACTTTTGCGCGATGGCCGACTTTTCATAACAGCCAGCACGGGATTTTCATGGGAAGTCGACCCGGATACTGGCTCGCGTAAGCGGACGCCTCAGCAAGGAAGTCAGTAGGGTCAGTTATTTGCATTGCCCTTCGTGGCCGATGATTGACCTGTGAGCGACCACCATCACGGATAGAAATAGATGTGGCTGGAAACGCCGCAGCCATTGGACCTTAATTCATTCCTGGCCCTGAAGGATGTGGGCATTATGCCGAGAGTCGAGCCAGCATCGGTGTACCTCACGCTACCCAGAAAGCGTTCTTTTCTCTATGCCGGCGCGCTGTCATTCGTGCTGGTGGTGGTCGCGGTGACGTGCTTTGGCCTCTTGTATGTGCGCCAGCAAGCCGAAAACCGCATGGTCGCCCATTCACAAGCGCTGGTGAAGTCCCTGGAGTTCATGTTCGTGGGCCAGATCGACGCCATCGATGTGGCGCTGCTGGCAGTTTCCAGCGAGATTAGCCAACAGGCCTATATCCACAAGGCAAGTCCGGAGAAAATCGACCGGTATCTGGAATTAATACGGTCTGGATTGCCTCATACGGACTTGATCCGGGCGACCAACGAACAGGGCGACATTATCTACGGACAAGGAACCCCCTTCGTTCCAACGAATATTGCCGATCGCGACTATTTCCGGCAACTGCGCGATGGCCCGGATCCTGGCATGCTGATGGTGCATACGCTCATTGGAAAGCTCGACCAGAAGGCGCGATGGCCTTTTGCGCGCCGCATTAACAAACCGGACGGCACGTTCGGCGGCGTGGTGATTGCGAGCATGCAAATCAGTGACGTCGTCGCCATGCTCAATCAGGTGACGCACGATTACGGCAGCGTTGTCGCGCTGCGCGACCAGGATTTCGCGTTGATTGCGCGCCAGGGTAACAATACACGCGTCAATATTGGCGATCAAAAGATGTCCGCACGTTTTATTGAGATGTTCAAGAACAATCCCACTGAAGGAACATATGACCTCAGCGCCGCTCAGAGCGTGGACGGGGTGAGTCGCACGATTTCTTATCGCTTTAATTCCGATCATCACTTTCTTGTCGCCGAGGGGCTCGACAGGGACGCCGAACTGGCCAGCGTGAATTCCGCGGCCCGGATTGCCGGCGTGGTGCTGTTTGCCTTTGCCCTGGGTGTTTTATTGTTGACGAGATTCATTGATCGGTATTGGCGAAGCCAGGAGACGAATATCGCCATTCGCAAAGAGTCCGAATCAAGGCTGTCGGAAAGCGAAGAACGCTTTCGCACCATCGTGGATCACAACAATTCCATCATCCTGGAGATCGACGCGAGCAACGGGCACATCCTTGATGCCAATCCGGCAGCGTGCAGCTTCTACGGCTGGTCGCACGAGGTCATTTGCAGCAAGTCGATGTCGGAAATCAACCAACTGGATCCGAAAGCCGTCGAAGCAGGATATCAGGCGGCGACGAATGAAGTGCCGAATACTTTGATATTCCCGCACCGCCTCGCGAGCGGTGAAATCAGAACGGTGGAGGTGTATTCAACTCCGGTGACGATCAATGGGAAGTCAGTTTTGATTTCCATCATCCACGATATCACCTCGCGCAAAACAGCCGAAGAATCCCTGGCCGTAGAGGCTGGAAAGCGTGCAGCAGAGTTGATCGTCGCCAACCTTGCCAACGAGGAACTGCTGTTCCAAAGTGGAGAGAGGGCCAAGCGAGCGGCCGAATTGGTTGTCGCGAATGTTGAGCTGGCCTTCCAGAATGAGGAAAAGGCCAGGCGAGCAGCGGAATTGGTCATCGCCAACGTTGAGCTGGCCTTCCAGAATGAGGAAAAGGCCAAACGAGCAGCCGAATTGGTCGTCGCCAACGTTGAGCTGGCCTTTCAGAGCGAAGAAAAGGCCAAGCGCGCGGCCGAGCTGCTGGAAACCGCCAGCGACGGCATCCATATCGTGGACGAGCAGGGCCGATTGAAGCAATGGAGTCGTTCATTTGCGAGGATGCTGGGCTATACCCAAGAAGAAATGGTCGGCCTCAAGGTAACGGATTGGGACGCCAAATTTTCCAGGCGCCAATTGTCCCAAATGATTAAGGGCTTGATGGACACCCCGAGAACCGTCGAGACGATTCATCGCCGCAAGGATGGAACCCTAATCGATGTGGAAATCCACGCCAAAGGGATCCGAATTGACGGTAAAAACTATTTATACGCCTCTTCCCGCGACATCACGGAGCGCAAACAACTCCAGGAGCAGATCTTGCAGTTAGCCTTTTACGATCCGTTGACAAAATTGGCCAACAGGCGCTTATTGGACGATCGATTGAACCAGGTCCTGGCCGAGAACCGGCGCAACCGTTGCCACGGCGCAATGCTCTTTATCGATCTGGATGATTTCAAACCCCTCAATGATACTCATGGGCACGATGCCGGCGATCTGCTATTGATCGAAGTGGCTCAGCGCCTGAAGTCCAGTGTGCGGGAGGTCGACACCGTGGCCCGCACCGGCGGCGACGAGTTCGTTGTAGTGATCTCCGAACTTGAGCACGATCTGGAAATAGCCCGGCTGCGTGCCCTGGCGATTGCAGAAAAGATTCGACTGACCTTGGCCGAACCGTACGTTCTTGAAATGCATCGCGATGAACACGCTGCATCGAAATTAGAGCACCATTGCACGGCCAGCATCGGAGTCGTTCTGTTCTCCGGGGATGCCGCGAGCAAGGATCAGTTACTGAAGCGGGCCGACAACGCGATGTACCAGGCAAAAGAGTCTGGCCGTAACCGAATCCAGTTTGATAAAATGGAGGGATGAATTTCAACTTTGGGGCGAGCCGGGACCGTCATTTTCCGGCCGCGGTCGTCGCATACCGGCCACGAACGGTCGAGCGCATTCTATCTGCCGGTGCGCTGTCAGCCGTGCTGGGGGTGGTAGCAATGAAGTGCCTGGGTCAATTGTATGTGCGCCAGCAGAGCGAAGACCGCATGGTCGCCCGCTCACACGCCTCGGTGAGGTCACCGCTCTAATGAACAACCCCTCAAAAAACTTTCCACCATTAACCGGACTCAGGATTGAATTTCGTGATGCTGCTGACAATTCTCCCGCATTGATATGGATGGCTGGGAAAGATGGTCTTTGCAACTGGTTCAACCGAGGGTGGCTTGAATTTACCGGTCGCACGATGGAGCAAGAAATTGGAAATGGCTGGACAGAAGGCGTCCATGCGCAAGATTTACAGCATTGTATCGACCAATATCTTGAGCATTTTAATGCACGCGAAGAGTTTCTTTTGGAATACCGTTTACGCAGGTTAGATGGGC
>CAITPF010000448.1 GCA_903894155.1 uncultured beta proteobacterium
ACGACGGACACCACCTACGCCTCGCGCATCGTCGCCAAGGGGGTCGCGATGATCAGTTATAGCGCCGATATCCTCGTTTTTGTCGACGCCTGCAGGCGCATCAACACGCTTCGCCCCGCGAAGCCCTGATTGCCGAGGGCGTCGCCTGGCGCCCGGCGTTCATTGCGCCGAAGCCCGGCGTTCACTGCACCGAAATATGGCCCGTTCGGATCACGTCGCCCCATTTCTTGTTCTCTGCACGAAGCCAGTCCGTAAAGTAAGCGGGCGAACTCATCACGATCTCCATGCCAAGATCGCGGTAGCGATCGGCCACGGAGGGGACTGTCCCGGCTTTTTTGAGCACGGCGCTCCAGCGCGCGATGATCTCGGGTGGGGTGCCTGCAGGGGCAAGCAGGCCCATCCAGCCGTAGATGTCCAGGCTCGGCAGGCCTTGCTCCTTGAGGGTCGGTACGTTCGGAAACCGGTCGTTGCGGGATTCGCCCGTCTGCGCGAGGAACTTGACCTTGCCCGAATTGGCCACCGTTTGCGCGAATGCGGTGCTGCCCCAGAAGATATCGAGGTTGCCCGTCATCATGTCGGTCATCGCGTTGGCGCCACCCTTGTAGGGCACGTGCATCATCTTCGTGCCCGTGTTGATCATGAACATTTCACCAAAAAGGTGGGCCGAGCTTCCGGCGCCCGTTGAGCCGAAGGACACCTTGCCGGGATTGGCCTTGGCATAGGCGATGAGTTCGGTGATGCTGTTGGCAGGCAGGCCGATCGTGGTCGCAGCCACCAGGGGCGCGCGAACGAGGAGTGACACCGGCGCAAAATCCTTCCAGATGTCGTAGGAAAGATCCTTGTAGATGACCGGGTCGGTCGGAAAGCTGTCGAAAGTCACGAGCATGGTGTAGCCGTCTGGCGCTGCGCGCGCGACTTCGGCTGTGCCGACGCGCCCGCCCGCGCCTACACGGTTCTGGATGATCACGGGTTGTCCGAATTCGCGAATCAATTCGTTCTGGAGGATGCGCGCGACCTGATCGGTGGTGCCGCCCACGGTGAACGGGACGATGAGTGTGATGGGCTTGGTGGGGTAGGGATCCGCGGCGTGGCTCGCGCACGTGACCAGAGCCAGGATGCCAAGGAGGATGCCGCAAAAACGGGTCTTCATGGTCGTGTTCCCCACGTCGATGGAACCGCTGTTGGTCGAAGCGGGCACGCATGAAGTGTTGTTGAAATCGCGCGCCGCCAGTGCAACTGCTTTTGCGTAGAGTAGCGGCTTGACGAGCGTGTGGCAACATCGCAATTGAGGAAGTCCTTGCGCCCGCAGGCGGCCTGCCCGATCAGAGTCGCGATGACGTTGTTGCCTCCTTTTCCGCCCGCCTTCTTCGGCGTGATCTTCGGGGGATTCTCACGACCGCTCGTGTAGAGCGCACGCAAGTGCAAGAACATTGCTTCTTCTGATTTTCCCTCGCCGCAGATGAGAACGGTTCGCCTGACCGAACGCACCATGTTCAGTTGAACTCCGGCACGCCGCCGTAGGCGCCGGATCGATAGCGGGCACTGTAGTTCTCCCTTGCTTGAACGCCCTTGAGATCAGAGAGACGAAATGCCTCGCTACCCTCTTCGGTTTTATCCACCAATACGATCTGCGTCTTGTGCAGCAGGTTCATCAGCCAATCGGCATGACTGGCGAAGATCAATTGTGCGTTTCTCGGGTTTGAATCCGGCTGCACGAACAGCTCAAGCAACGCCTCCACCATATGCGGATGGAGGTCCGCTTCCAACTCATCGATGATGGCGACACCACCATTGTCGAGAACCGGCATAATGATCGACAGAATCGAGAAGAGACCGCTAGTACCCGACGATTCCTCAACCATCGGTATCCTCACTGTCATGTCGCCACGCTTGTGAACGCCGTAGGCCATCCATGGGCCATCGGTATCGCTATCGGACCGCACAATCTTCTCGAAACATATGTCGTTGATATCGATATCCCAGCGGTTCAGTTGTTTGATCATGCGCGCCGTATGGTCTGGACTGCGTCGAAAGAACTCGGTTGCCATCAACGCACCGAACCAACTCTGTTTGCGTACGTTGCTAACGATCATGTTGCTGGAGATGCTCTTGAAATACCGCACCAGTTCCAGCGCTTCCGGGACGTTGTACTGCGCCAGCCATGACAGCCACGACACGTTTTCACGGAGGTTTGGCGAGTGCCGATCACCTAGTCCGACGACCTTGTAGGCGTCGCCTTCCCACGTCCGCTCGAATACCCGGCTGAAGAGCTTACTGGTCTTTCGCTTTAATGACTCGGACAGCACGCGCTTACCCAACACCTCAACGGCATACCGATAACGAGAGCCATCCTCCGGCGCAAGGAACTCGACTTGAATCCTCACCGGAGCGGTCGGATTGAAGAAATGCGGAGCAAAGG
>CAITPF010000449.1 GCA_903894155.1 uncultured beta proteobacterium
CGCAGGCGCATGGCGATGATGGCAATGAGCACGCCAACCGGTAGCATCAGGATCGCCACCAAAGCCGATCTGACATGCAGAAGGAATATGACGCACACGATGGCCACAATGACGCTTTCCTCAAGAAGCGTACGCTTGAGGGTATCGATGGCGCGATAGATCAGATCGGAGCGATCGTAGACCGCCTCGATGGTGACTCCCTTGGGGAGCCCGGTCGAAATCTCGGCAATTTTCTCCTTGACGTTCTGGATGACGTCGAGCGCATTCTCGCCAAAGCGCGCGACGGCGATGCCGGAAACGACTTCCCCTTCGCCATTGAGCTCAGCCAATCCTCTGCGCTCGTCCGGGGCGAGCTCGACGCGCGCCACGTCGCGGATCAGAACCGGTGTGCCGTTGTCGACCTTGACCACCAGGTTCTCGATGTCTGAGGCGCCACGAAGGTACCCCCGGCCGCGCACCATGTACTCGGTCTCGGCCATCTCCACCACGCGACCGCCGACATCCATGTTTGACTCGCGCACGACTTTCGAAATGGCAGCCAGTGGTATTGCATACGACCGCAGTTTGATCGGATCGACGGTGATCTGGTAGGTCTGCACAAAGCCACCGACCGAGGCGACCTCGGCGACGCCGTGGGCCTTGGCCAGCTGATACCGCAGATACCAGTCCTGCAGCGTGCGCAGTTCGGCGAGCGTCAGCTCCTTGGCCAGCACCGCATACTGATAAACCCAGCCCACGCCGGTGGCGTCCGGCCCGATCTGAGGGACAACACCTTTGGGCATCCGATTTGCCGCAAAATTCAGATATTCCAGGACTCGGGAGCGTGCCCAATAAATGTCCGTGCCATCCTCGAAGATCACATAGACGAACGACGCCCCGAAAAACGAGAACCCCCGCACGACCCTCGACTTGGGAACCGACAGCATCGCGGTCGTCAGGGGATACGTGACCTGGTCTTCCACGACCTGGGGCGACTGCCCGGGGTACTCCGCGTAGACGATGACCTGAACGTCCGAGAGATCCGGCAACGCATCAAGCGGTGTCTTGATCAGTGCGTAAACCCCGCCCACGATGACGGCGAATGTGGCCAGCAACACCAGAACGCTGTTTCGTCCTGACCAGGCAATGATGCGGGCAAGCACGATGGGGTTACCTTGAGTTCGGGTTAATGGCCAGCATGCTTGCCCGCGGAACGCGGCTCCGTGGCACGGCTGAGGCTGGTGATGACCCACTCACCGGGCGCGCGTTCGACGAACTCGAACGAGATTTGCTGGCCGGGCAGGATCCCGGTCGCCAGCGCATTGTTTGCCAGCCCGAAATCCATCGTCATGGCCGGCCATTTCAGGCTGGCGACCGGGCCATGGCTGATGGTTGCGACCCCGGCCTGCAAATCCAGCGCGTCGACGCTACCCGTTGCCGAGTGCGCAACGGTGCCGGTGCGAGCCTGGCCGACCTGAGTGCCTTTTCCCTGTTCGGCGGGCGCTGCCGGCGCAAACCCGCTGATGGCCGCGCGCAGATTGCTTTCGGCATCGATCAGGAAATTGGCGGAGGTCACGACCCGCTCGCCCTCCTTTAACCCATCGACAACCTCGGCATATTGCTCGCCGCGCTCACCCAGCCTGGCTTCCCTTGGCTCGAACTTCCCGTTGCCGCGCTCGACAAACACGATCTGTCGCCTGCC
>CAITPF010000450.1 GCA_903894155.1 uncultured beta proteobacterium
CTGATGAAACCCGGCAGTTACCTGGTCAACACCGCGCGCGGTGGCCTGGTCAATGTCGATGATGCACTGGCGGCGCTCGATTCGGGGCGCCTGGGCGGACTGGCGCTCGACGTATTGCCGACCGAGCCCCCGGGCGACCATCCCCTCGTGCGCCATCCGCGCACGATCCTCACCCCCCACGCAGCCTTCTTTTCGCGCGAAGCCGAAATCGAACTTCGACGCAAGGCGGCACAAAACATCATTACGTTCGCCCAGACAGGCCGTCCGGACTATGTCGTGATCGAAGGAGCCCGATAAATGGCCAGCGTTACCTTGCGCGGTGTGAAGAAATCGTTTCAGGACACCGAGATCCTGCACGGCGTGGATATCTTCATCCCGGAAGGATCCTTCACCGTGCTCGTGGGACCTTCGGGCTGCGGCAAGTCGACGCTGCTGCGTATGCTGGCCGGGCTCGAAGAGGTCACGGCCGGCGAGATCTTCATCGGCGATCGCTGCGTCAACAACATGCAGCCGAAAGAGCGCGACATCGCGATGGTGTTCCAGAACTACGCGCTCTACCCGCACATGACGGTGCGCGAAAACATGGCGTTCTCGCTCAAGCTCGCCAAGGCAGACAAGGCCGACAGCCTCAAGCGCGTGCAGCGCGCCTCGGAAATCCTCGGGTTGACCGAACTGCTCGAGCGCTACCCCAGGCAATTGTCGGGCGGCCAGCGCCAGCGCGTTGCGATGGGGCGCGCGATCGTGCGCGATCCGCAAGTCTTTCTGTTCGACGAGCCGCTATCGAACCTGGACGCCAAGCTGCGCGTGCAAATGCGCACCGAGATCAAATCACTGCACCAGCGACTCAAGACGACCTCTGTCTACGTCACGCACGACCAGATCGAAGCGATGACCATGGGCGACCAGATCGTCGTCATGCGTGACGGGATCGTCGAGCAGGTAGGCGGGCCGCTCGATCTTTACGAAAACCCGGTCAATACCTTCGTGGCGGGTTTCATCGGATCGCCCGCCATGAACATGTTGCCGGGCACACTGGTGCACGGCAATGGCGGCACCGACATCGAACTGAGCGACGGCGCGCGGTTTCGCGTGCGCGAAGCGATCGTTGGCGAGGAAGGCCAGGCGGTTCTATTCGGCACACGACCGGAGCACCTGTCCATCGACGACGACGGCCCGCTGAAGGTGGTCGTCAATGTCATTGAGCCCACGGGCGCCGATACCTTCGTTGCCTGCATGCACAACGGCACCGAGATGACGATCGTTTTTCACCAACGCGTGGATCTCGTCCCGGAGCAGACGCTGCGCCTGCGCCCGGATATTTCAAAGACCCACCTTTTCGATGCGCGCAGTGGTCTGGTCATCAAGTAACAGCAGTTGAAGTTCTCGTCGTTCAATACGCACACAGGGCAAACCTGGCGTCAGTCACCCAAGGAGATGAGCATGAAAAACTTTACCCGTCGCGAATTCATCGGAACCGGCGCGGCCGTCGCTGGTGCCGCGGCCACCACAAGCCTGGCCCCGCTCGCCATGGCGCAAACGCCGTCGCTGTCCTACACCCCGGAACCCGGCGCCAAGCTGCGCGTGCTGCGCTGGAAGCGCTTCGTGCAGGGCGACGAGGACCAGTTCATGGCCAACGTGGCGGCCTTCAGCAAGAAGTACGGCGTCGAGGTGCGTGTCGACAACGAGGGCTGGGAAGACGTGCGCCCCAAGGCCGCTGTGGCCGCCAACACCGGCGCGGGCCCGGACATCATCCTGTCGACCAA
>CAITPF010000451.1 GCA_903894155.1 uncultured beta proteobacterium
AAACGTGACGTCATTTCACGCCACACTATTTCCGCAATGCCTATCGCTGTGACCGATGATGTCTGGTTGCCGATGCATATCGCCACCCACTCATACTCTGACATCATATTGTCATCGTTAGGTGATGCACGCAGGCAGAGCGAACGCTGAGAAAACGCTACTTCGACCTGGATTTCTCCAACTGCTCTGTCAGGTGCTCAAGCGCCGTCTCGATCGGTTTCGGGGAGACTGCAGTGAATCCCGCATAGGGATTGGACTGATTGGCGAGCATAATAATCGGCGGAACGGTACTGAGCAGGAACAGCACCGAAGCGACGATGTGAGGGGATTTCTTCTCCATGCTCGCCAGCGACACTGCAAGCAGCGCCACGATGTCGAGGAAACAGAGAAAGATCCATTTGACCGGGTTCATTCCCGACGAGGCGAGGGCGAATCGCTCATTCCTGGCTGTTCGCACCGTATTCACCCCGGCGATCAACTGGCCGACGGCATTGGGCGAGGCCGCTTTCGCCATCTCGTCGGAATTCGCGAGGGCCACCAGCGGGCCGCTGGACCCGCCCTCACCGTACGCCGACCCTGTTCTCAGCGCATTCCAGCCATCGCCGACGGCATAGGTTTCGTAGCGCTGCAACGCGATCATGAACTCCTTGCCGATCGGGGCACGAATGGATTGAGCGACCCGTGCCAGTGAGCGCAGCGCGTCGCCTTCGGTCGCCACCACAGCTTTCGCCTTGTCGTAAAGCCCCCATACCTCGTTGGAGACGAATGCCAGGTTCAGGCCGAATATCAGGAAGATGGCGGCCATTGCCGGTGACGTACCACCTATCTTGCGGATCGTCGGCCCAAACCGCGAGTATTGGGCGAAGTAGATAAAGAGCGCCGCGATGGCAATCGTCATCAACGCGAAGATTGTGATGCCCATGGAAGTCATTGATACCCCTCGAACTCGACCTTTCCCCGGGTTCTGTCCGGGCATGGAACCAGGGCGCGAATGACCGATGCAATATCCGCGAAGATTAATGCGAGCCACAGAGGAAAGGCATGACAGAAATGCACTGTATATGTAAACCTCGATTTAAATGCATGTTAACTGCTGGGATCAGACTCCGTTGCGCCGGATCACGCCAGCGCCACCTGTGATCCGCCAGCGTTGTATTGGTTCGTTGACGGGTGAACGCCGTCATTGAGACGAGCCCTCGGTGCCCTAACTGTTGCGCTGGATACTCGTTTCCCGGCTCAATGAGTCCTCAACGCTTGCCAATTAGGCAATCGTAACGGACAATACGGTTCAAAAACAAAACGTGAAGCCGCCGTGACGCACCTCGTGGGCAAGATGCCTGGTCGGCAAACCATCGTCCAACTGGCGGCCGGGCTCCGTGGCTCACGGCCGCATTATCTTCGATGCATCCACCTTCGAGCCGAGGTGCAAAGATTCGGTATTCCTCAGACGATTCCCGGAACACTTTCTTCGAGGCACGGGGTTTGAGGCGGGTTAACGCTTCAATCAAGCACCACTTCGGTGCTTTGACTGCCGCGGTACGTCATCGCGCCATGATCACGACCATCGGTATCGTGGCCATGATCATCGTCGTGACTGCCGCCTGCGGCGGCGCCTACGTCTTGCGCGAGAATTCCCGACGCAACTGGGCCGACGAAATGTCCAGCCTTTCGTTTGTCCTGGCCGAACACGCGACGCAGACATTGTCGTCGGCACATGCCCTGCTCGACAGCCTTCATGACTCAGTCATGCTGCAGCACATTGAGGATGAAGCGAGTTTCAAGTCTTATTCTTCGCAAAGGTCATCATTCCGATTGCTTGAGGACAAGGTGAGTGCGAATCCGGTCATCGACGTCGCCACATTCGTCGCCCGCGATGGAACAGTCCTTAATTTCAGCAGATCCTTTCCACCACCCCCGATCAATCTTTCCGATCGCGACTATTTCGCAGCGCATGTCGCTGACGTCATCCTTTCTTCCTTCACCAGCGTGCCCGTCGAAAACAAGGGCAATGGCAAGTGGGTGTTCTATATCTCCAGGCGAGTCGACAATAGCCAGGGTGAGATGCTCGGACTCATCCTGGTTGGTGTGTCGGTAGAGGTCTTTTCCCAGTTTTACGAAAAAGTTGCTCAAAACCTTGGTCCGTTTTCCTCCATCAGTCTGTACCGTAATGACTTCACCCTGATGACGCGGTGGCCTCTGGTCAACAAGATGGTCGGCAAACAAAACCGAGCCGGTTCCACTTACGACGTCATCGGCAAGGCAGGCAAGAGTCATGGTGTGATCTTCACTGCGACGCCCAACGTTTATGAGAGCGCCACGGCGATGCCACGCATCGCTGCGCCTCGAA
>CAITPF010000452.1 GCA_903894155.1 uncultured beta proteobacterium
CCATCCCAACAGCCGCCGGGCGCGCCGTGCATCCTGAATCGGCGCGCTTTCGGTCAGGCCCTGGGATTGAAGCAGCGCGAACCGCAGGTCCGGGCGCGGCATTCCAAAAAGCGCCGGTTCCCAACGCGCGAGGATCGCGCCTGCAGCATGATTGCCGCTCGTGCCCGTGAAGGGATCGAACTCCCCGGTACCCCACCAGTTCTCGGCGAGCCCCTGGATCAGGCGCCAGCGCTGGCGCAGGTAGCCGGACGACAGGAGCCACGTCGCGGTATCGGGCGGCCCTTCGGGGCTCGGCCACCCGTAGGGCGGGGGTCCTGCGGCGTCGATTGCACCCATTAGCCCGCCGCTGCCAAGCGACAATCGCAGGTCGACCGCCTGCGCAAAGGCCACCACGAGTCTTGTCGGCGACCGGACTTTCTGGCGTTGATCCGGCGCAATGCGTTGTGATTGCGTTGCCAGGTATCTGTAGATCTGGCGCAACTGGTCAGGCGATTGCCGCTGCGCATTGAAAAGGCGGGTCGCGCCCTGGACGAGCGGCTCGGGCGGCGTGTCGCTGACCATGCGCTTCACAAGCTTGCGCATGATGAATGACGCAGTAGCCGGATGCGCGGCGCACAGCGCGAGCACTTGCCTGCCGTCCTTCATCGGGCCCGCATAGGGATCGAACTCCACGCCCAGCACGCGCTTCTGGTAGTTGTCGTGCCACGACTCGATATAGGCGAACTTGCCGGTTTGCGGCAACGCCTGCCCCGCGCCAAGGTTGGTGCCATCCTCGACAGTCCAGCCGGTGAACGCGCGCGCCGCCTCGTAGACGTCCTGGTCGATATAGCCGTCGGGCTTGCCCCGCGTCGCGCCGGGCACATCGCGCCAGCGGGCGTAGAGGTCGTTCAGGTAAGCATCGCGCCCGAGCGTGTGCAGTTCGAAGAGCTCGCGCGCGTAGTTCTCGTTTGCGCTGCCGGCCCGCGACGATCGATTGTTCAGGTAATACAGCATGCAGGGGTGGGCAGCGCTTGCGCCCAGCATCTCGCCGAAATTGCCGAACGCGTGCGCGCGGATGACCTCGCGCTCCCAGTGTGGCAGGAAGGCACCGACGTTCTGCTCATAGCCATAAAGCGAGAAGTGGTCGCGCCAGAACGCGATCCACTCTTCGTCCCACGGGGCAGTCGTGCGCATGGACTGCAACAGGATGGCCGCCTGGATTTCCTGGCGCGGTCGATTGCGCGCCGGGGGCGGCATTTGCTCACCCTTGCCGGTATAGGGGAACAACGCCGGCAAATCCGCATTGATCAGCGAGAGCGGCGCCTGCGTGTCGATGCCCGGGAACGGGCGTCCGTCACGGAAGGCACCTGCCTTGTAGCGCAGGGGCAGAACCGCTTGACCGATGGCGGGATCGAATTGCATGCCTTCAATGCTAGCGGCATCTGCGGGCCTTGTCAGCCCGCCGGCCTGATCCCGGAAACGAACTGAAACAGGCGGACGTGCCCGCAGGCGCTACAGCCAGCTCTTGGCGCGCGAGGAGACCCCGCCGTCGATCGTGACGATCGTGCCCGTGGTGTAGGCCGATACGTCGGAGGCCAGGAATGCGACCGCGTTGGCGATTTCCTCGACGCTTCCGGTGCGCCCGAACGGCATCCCCGCGACAAGTTGCGGCCACTTGGCGGCATCGCCCAGCGTCAGCTCGGCGCGCTTCTTCAGGAAGTTTTCCAGGCGCTCGGTCAGCACCGGGCCGGGGTTGACGCCGACCACGCGAATTCCGTGTTCCGGGGTGGCAGAGCCCAGCGAGCGGGTGAACGCCATCAGTGCCGCGCAACCGCTGGTACCGGCCAGATAGGTTGCGGTCAGGTTTTCGCCGGCGTGGCCGATCACGTTGACGATGACGCCAGGCTTTTTGCGGGCCTTCCATGACACCAGGGCCGACCGGCTCAGGTTGATGTAGCCAAAGACCTTGAGATCCCATGCCTCGCGCCAGCGGGCATCGTCGACCTCCTCAAGGCTGCCGAGCGGAATCGCGCCGGCATTGTTCACCAGGATGTCGGCATCGGCGATGACTTGTTCGAGTAACGGGACGTTGGCCGGATCGGAGAGATCGGTCGCGGTGATGGCCACGTGAGCGCCGGTTGGATCGATGCGCGCGGCGGCAGCCGCGAGATCGTTCGCGCTGCGCGAGACGAGATGCACGGAGCACCCTTCGCGCACCAGGACCTGCGCC
This sequence comes from uncultured beta proteobacterium, assembly GCA_903894155.1. GTDB lineage: Bacteria > Pseudomonadota > Gammaproteobacteria > Burkholderiales > Burkholderiaceae_B > Zwartia. Next base: position 2,210 of record CAITPF010000452.1, read on the forward strand.
ACGCCGAAACCGATGCCCTTGGATGCGCCGGTCACGACCGCTTTTTTACCCTTGAGATGAAGATCCATCCTTGTTTCCCCTGTTGTCGGCCTGATCCGGGTCGCCCGCGGGTTTGCCGCGACCGTGTCAAGCGCTTGTTCGAGCGCACGATCTTAAAACATTTGCGCCATCGTCGATGGTTGATTCGCGCACCGATCGCTGCTACAAACGCTGCCATGACCAAGAACCTTGTGAGCACTGCCCGAATCGCCTGCGTGATCCTTTGTACGCTTGCCGCGCAGGTCGGAGCGCAACCGCGCGCGACAACGTACGATGGACCGGATCCTGCGCTCGAGCGTGCGGCGGCACGCCGCTTCGACGCGATCCGCAGCGATCCGGTGGCCCTGCGGATGCGCTTGCAGGCGATGCCCAAGGGCGGCGATTTGCATAACCACCTGACTGGCGCGATTTATGCAGAAAACTATCTGCGCTGGGCTGCCGAGGATGGCTTGTGCGTCGACGCCGCGGCATGGCGCCTTGTGCCTGCAGTGGATGGCAAGTGCGCCGATGGCCTGGTGCCGGCCGCGCAAGTGGCCAGGGACGGCACGTTCTACCGGCAGATCGTCGATGTGGCGTCGATGCGCGATTTCGTTGCCGGGGCACCGGTGCGCGACGGGCTCGGCAAGGGGTCTGACATGCGCGCCGGGAATTTGAGCGGCCATGATCACTTCTTCAACGCGTTTGACAAGATCCGGGGCGCACGCACCGGTCGCGGTGGCGATATGCTCGCCGAGGTGGCGACTCGTGCCGCCGACGAAGGTGTTTCGTATCTTGAACTGATGATTTCGCCGGGAATGCGGCAGGCGGTCGCGCTGGCCGATCCGGCCCCCGAGCCTTTTGAGCGGCAATGGGTTCGCCTGGAGGGATCGCTTGCGCCTATCGTCGCGGAAGTCACGGCCTTGGCCAATGCGGACGAAGCCAACATGCGCGAGCGCATGGGCTGCACGGGGCCTGCACCGCAACCTGGGTGCCGTGTGGTGATCCGCTACATCAGCGAAGTCAACCGTGAGCGCCGCGTCAACGAGATCTTTGCGCAAGGCGTTCTGGCGCACCGACTTGGAGCAGCCGATCCGCGGTTTGTCGGCTTCAATCTGGTGGGGCCGGAGGATTCCCCCGGTGTGCTGGCAGGCTACCGTGACCAGATGACCATCCTCGCCTGGCTTCATGAACGCAACCCCGCCTTCCCGCTCGCCCTGCATGCAGGCGAACTGACCGAAGGTATCGTGCCGCCGGAAGACCTCCTTTTTCATATCCGCGAGGCAGTGCAGGTGGCCGGCGCGCGCCGCATTGGGCATGGTGTCGATCTCGCTTATGAGCGCGATGCGCAGGGGCTGCTGCAACTCATGGCGCGCAAGCAGATCGCCGTCGAAATTAACCTGTCGAGCAATGACCTGATCCTTGGCGTCAGGGGCAACCGCCATCCGCTTCGGGCTTACCTGCAGGCAGGGGTTCCCATCGTGTTGTCGACCGACGATGCCGGCATCGCACGCATTACGCTGACGCACGAGTTTGCCAAGGCGGTCGAGGAGCAGGCGCTGGACTACGTGACGCTCAAGACCGCCGTGCGCAACAGCCTCGAATTCGCGTTCGTGGAGGGTGCGAGCCTGTGGCAAAGCGATGGTGGCCAGCCCAGACGTATCGTGGCGGCATGTCGCGACTTCGACTCTGCAACATGCGCGGCTTACACATCGGGAAGCGCCCGCGCCCGGCTACAGATCGATCTCGAGCGCGCACTGCTCGCCTTTGAGCGCGATATGCCCTGATCTGCCCGACGTGCAGGCCGCCTGGATTGAAACGCACTGACATTGTTTTATTGCTTTGAACCCGGCGCGCGGCCTTGCGGGGCCGTGCGTGCCCAACAATCTGAGCCTACACTCTTATCTACACGCTGCCTGAGCGCACCCTTTGATTTCAGTGTCGCCATGAACCTTGCCCGCGCATCATTTTTCCGCCGCACCGCACTCGCCGTGTCGTTGGCGACAGCGGCGCAATCGATTGGCCTGCCGGTCATCGCCTGCGCACAGGCGCAGCCGATCGCTCCCGACGCACAGGCCGCGAGCCAGCCCGTGACGATTGCCCCGCCGGACGCGGCGAATCCTTTGGCGCAGGGCGCGCAGGCGCCCCTTGGCCAGCCCCAGCCATTGCAGATACCGCGCCTGCCCCCGGGTGTCCCGATGCGCGCAACGACGCCGCAACCGGGCATCATGCCTTCGCAACCGGCGATGGCGCCCCCGCAAGTTGCCGCACCCCAATACGCGACGCCCGCGCCGCAGCCGCAGATGCAGATGCAGCAGCAGCAGCAGGGCCAGCCGCAGATGCAGCCACAAATGCAGCCACAAATGCAGCAGCAGGGGCAGCCCCAGATGCAGCAGCAGGGACAGCAGCAGGGGCAGCACGCATCGCTTCCCGAATTGCAGGCGTTGGTCGCCCCGATTGCGCTCTACCCGGATTCGCTGCTGGCGCAGATGATGATCGCGGCGACCTATCCGCTGGACGTCGCCGCGGCGACCATCTGGATTCAGGATTCGCAAAACGCCAGGCTCTCGGGGCCGGCGCTGGAAGCGGCGCTGCAGCCGCAACGCTGGGATAACAGCGTCAAATCCCTCGTCCAGTTTCCCGACGCGCTCAGGATGCTGGGCAACAAACTTGAATGGACGCAGAAGCTGGGTGACGCCTACCTGGCCCAACCGTCCGAGCTGATGCAGGCCGTGCAGGCACTGCGCACGCAGGCGCGCAACGCGGGGCATCTTCAGTCGGGCACCCAGATGACGGTCAGGTCCGATCCGCAGTCGAACATCCTCATTGAGCCCGCCAATCCGCAGGTCGTCTACGTGCCGATGTACAACCCGTATATGGTGTATGGCCCGTGGGGCTATCCCGCCTATCCGCCCTGGCCTGTCTACAACCCCGGGTGGGGCTATCTTGCCTTTGGCGTCGGGTTTGGCGTGGGCGCGGCCTTGTGGGCGACGCCCTATTGGGGACGCGGCTACGTGTACGTCAATCATGGTTACTACAACCGCTTTAACGCAGCCTATAACGCGCCGATGTATCGGGGACCTGGCCGGCCTGGAGCCGGTGGGCCGTGGGTCTACAACCCTGCCCAGCGCGGCAACGTGCCCTACACGAATGCTGCCCTGCAGAGCCGGTACGCCGCAACGCCCGCGCAGCGCCAGCAGGTCTCACAGGCCCGCGCGGCCGCGCAGGGCTACTGGAACAAGAACCCCGGGGCGCGTCCGACCGGCGGCAGCGTGTCGAGGGCTGCACCGGTCGGTACCGGAGCGTCATCGACCGGCGGCGCACGATCCTCGGGCGGTACGTCGTCCGGTGGTGGTGGTGGCGGCAGCCGTGGCGGCGGCGGTCACTCCGGCCGCCACTAGGCCAGGCACCTGCCACGATCATGACGATCCAGGCGTGCGGCCTCACGCTGAACCGGGGCGCACGCACGGTGCTCGCGTCGGTCAGCTTCGAACTCAATCGCGGCGAACTGCTCGGCTTGCTTGGCGCGAACGGGGCGGGTAAATCCACGCTCGTCGCGGCGCTCGCCGGCGAACTTGTCCCGCAGTCCGGCACGATCCACCTGGACGGTACGCCGCTCGATCGCCTTGATCCGCACGCCCAGGCGCACTTGCGTGCCGTGATGACCCAGCAGGCTGGTCTTGCGTTTGATCTCTCCATCGGTGAACTGGTCGCGATGGGCGCCTATCCGTTTGCCAGCGCCTCGCCTGAGCTGGTCCGCGGCTGGGTTGATGAGGCGCTCGCGCAGGCTGATCTGTCGGGAATGACCCAGCGGATGTTCAGCGAGATTTCCGGAGGCGAGCAGCGTCTTGCCCAGTTTGCCCGGGCGATCGTGCAGTGCCTGGGTGCGGTGTCCTCGGGCGGGCACGGGTATCTGTTGCTTGACGAGCCCCTGGCAGGACTGGATCCGCGGCATCAGGTGCTGCTGCTGCGCGCCGTGCAGGGGCTTGCGCGAGGCGGATCGATCGGTGCGATGCTGGTGCTGCACGACGTGAATGCGGCGGCACGCTGGTGCGATCGCATCGGGCTGGTTGCCGAAGGCCGGTTGATCGCCTGCGGGGCGCCGGCCGACGTGCTGACACCGGATAACCTGCGAGCCGTGTTCGACGTTGACATGGCCGTGCTGCCTCACCCGCTGGCGCCGGGCAGGCTGCTCGTCGTCGAGCTCGATGCACCGGCGCATGGCCCTGGGCCGGGTCGGTCTTGATCAGTGCGTGCGTGTCATTCCTGTGGTGAGGGAGAGGGCGTGGCAACCGAGCTTGGCTGGGATCAGCCTTGAATGTTGCGGTGCAGCATGCAACTAAAAGGCGCCCGTCGGGCAAGCCGTTAACAAAAAGAGTTGAAAACGGGTGTTCGGAAGAAAACGATCAGATGATTGGCGATTAGTTGAGCTTGTTGGTTCTTGAGTCGATATAGTCTCGGGCCCTTCGGGGCCCGAATTCTTTTGAGCAACGTGTTGCTGCTAAGCCCCACACCCAGATCATATGCAAAAACCTTGCATTATTGTCTGTATC
>CAITPF010000453.1 GCA_903894155.1 uncultured beta proteobacterium
CCGTTTCATCCAGAGGTAGTGATGCAACCCCAGCGTTATGGTCCCTTCGAGTATGTCCCGATCCACCGGCGTCCAAAGCTTCAATGGCCGGGCGGCGCGCGCGTGGCGCTCTGGGTCAACCCGAACATCGAATTTTTTGGCCTCGACGACGTCATGCCGGGCACGGTGAACGAGCGCGTCCCCCGCGAGCATGCCCGCGTGCCCAATGTGCGCAACTGGTCGCTCAGGGATTACGGAAACCGTGTCGGCGTATGGCGGATCATGGAGACGCTGACGCGTTACGGAATTCGTGCGTCGGCCGCGCTCAACAGCGAACTGTGCATCCATCACCCGGAAATCATCGAGGAGGCCAGCCGGCTTGGCTGGGAGCTGATGGGGCACGGCCAGACCAATGCCTTGCGACTGAACGAAATGAGCCCCGAACAGGAGCGCGAAGCCATTTTTGAGGCGCTTGATCGTATCGAAGCGGCGTGCGGGACAAGGCCGGTCGGCTGGCTGGGCCCTGGGTTGGCGGAAACCTGGAACACGCTTGAGTATTTGTCGCAGGCGGGCATCCGGTATGTGTGCGATTGGGCAAACGATGATCAGCCCTACACGATGCAGATCGGCTCGCCGCCGATGGTGTCGCTGCCCTATTCAGTGCAAACGAACGACGTGCCCGCGTACTTCGACATGAAGGCTTCCGTGCCTGAATTCGAGCGTACGCTCAAGGCGCAGTTCGATACGCTTTATCGGGAAGGCGCGGACTCCGGGCGCGTCATGGCGATCGCGGTGCATCCTTTCCTGACAGGCCAGCCGCATCGGATCGGCGCCCTGGATTCCGCGCTTGAGTACATCTGCTCCCATGAGCATGTGTGGCTGGCAACGGGGCGTGAAATCGTGGATCACTATCAACGGTCGCTGGCCGCCTGAACGAACGGCCGGGCGGCACGACATCAAGACAACGGCAAGCGGGGGACATTCGCGCCATGCAACAGTGGGATGCAGAGACTGAGCTTGTGATCGTCGGCGCGGGCGGCTGCGGATTGATGGCGGCCTACGCCGCCGCCAAGCGCGGCGTGGAAATCATCCTGCTGGAAAAGGATACCCGCACCGGGTGCAATACCGAACTGGCAAGCGGCTCGATCCCGGCCTATGCAACGCGGTTCCAGACCGCAGCGGGCGTGCAGGGAACTGCAGAGCAGATGGCCGACGACATCATGCGCAAGAACCACGGCCAGGCGAACCGCGCCATCGTGCTCGAACTATGTCGTCGCTCGCGCGACATCGTGAATCTGCTGGTCGACGAAGTGGGCCTGCCGATGACGCTCAATACCGATTCCAGCCGGTTCGGTTTTTCATTTCTTCGCCTGCACAATCCGCCGGGGCGATCGGGCGCGCCGCTGGTTCAGGCGTTGCACGCCGCCCTGCGGGAGCTTCCGAACGTCACGTTTGCGGATCGCACGCCGGGCGCGGGCCTGATCACTGACGAAGCGGGAAACGTGATCGGCGTGATGGCCGGCGAGGGTGGCGTCGATCGCATCTCTGCCGGCAAGACCATTCTCGCGTGTGATGGCTTTGGCGCCAACCGCGAAATGCTGCGCCGCTTCATCCCGGAGATGGCCGAGGTCGAGTGCATCGGGGCCGGGGGCAATACGGGCGACGGAATTCGCTGGGGACTCGCCATCGGAGCGGCGACCGGTCACATGGGCGGGTACCAGGGGCACGGCTTTGTTTGCCCGGGGTACGGAACCCGGCTATTGCCCGAAATGCCGCAACTCGGGGCGATCATCGTCAACGTGAACGCGGAACGCTTTACACGCGAAGATCAGGGATACTCTGAGCTTGCCGGTGTGGTGCTCGCTCAGCCTCGGGGAGCGGCGATCGAGATTTTCGACCAACGCATTTACGATATCCTCGTGCCGAATGATCATTTCCAGGAGACGATCAAGGCAGGTGCTTTACGCAGGGCCTTGTCGATCGAGTCGCTGGCCGAGCAGTTTCACCTGGATCCGTCGACGCTGCGTCAGACGTTTGATGACTACAACCAGCATGCGCACGCGCGGTCCGACCCCTTCGGGCGTGAAACGTTCGGGCATCGGCTCTTGCCGCCCTTTTATGGCGCAGCAATCACGGGCGCGCTCGCGCACACGCAGGGCGGTCTGGAGGTGGACATCCATGCGCGCGTCCTGAGGCCTGACGGATCCGTGATCGGTAACTTGTATGCGGGCGGCGGCACGGCGGCGGGAATCTCCGGGGA
>CAITPF010000454.1 GCA_903894155.1 uncultured beta proteobacterium
ATCCAGGTCGTGATCCCCGATGAACAGGGCTGCTGCGGGGCATTCCATGAGCACACCGGCCTGGATGGCGTGGACGAGATGCGCGCGCAGAACCGCCAGGCATTCCTGCCGCTCGATGTGGATGCGGCAGTGAGCAATTCCGCAGGATGCGGGCTGGCGCTGAAAAAGACGCTCGCCCCGGAAATGCCGGTCCGTGACGTGCTCGAATTTCTGGGGGAGATCGGCATCAAGGAACGCGAACCTCGGGGGGGGAATGCGCGAGTCTATGTCGATCTCCCCTGTCATTTGGTTCACGGGCAACGCTCGCCCGGCATCCCCTCCGCTGTTCTCGATGCCACCGGGATCCGATGGGAACTCGCCCCGTGCGCCAAGGATTGCTGCGGATCGGGCGGGATCTACAACATCCAGAAACCGGAGAACGCCCGCGAAATCCTCGCCAGGAAATCCGCCTTCCTCAACGAAGCCGAAGGCGATCCCGTCATCCTTGCTACATCGAACCACGTCTGCATGATGCAGTGGAACTCCGCGAAATCGCTGGTCAAACGTCCCTTTCAAGTCCGGCACGTCATTCAACTCCTGGCCCCGTCCTCTTCCAGTCATTTACCATGAAACCATCCAACCAAGTCCCAAAACAAACCCGCCTCCACGCCTATTCCGAATACGGATGGCTACGCGGATTCAACATCATTCCATCCTGGGGGGCGCGCATCGAGCAGGCGTGGTGGGACTACGATGGCGGACGATTCCGCGAAGAGGCTGCTCTGGCCACGCAGACCCACTCCAACTGCATCCGGCTGTGGATCGAATTTACCGCATGGATGGCAAACCCGGACCGGGTGCAGGCAGCGTTCATGGACGCCATCGCGGCGATTGACGAGCTTGGCATGAAGACCATGCCCTGCCTGTTCAACCGCTGGCATGACCGGGACTACGACTACGGCGGCACCTACAACGAGGACCTGAGCCGCAACCTCGAACCGAAGATCGCCTACGTGAGGGCTCTGGTTGCACCCCTAGTGGATGACGAACGTATTCTGATATGGGATCTGTGCAACGAGCCGGGAGCGTGCCAGTTGGACGATCCTAATGCCGCGCGCGAAATCTACTGGCTGAGCCTCGTGGCCGATGCGGTGCGCCGGACCGGAGTGCAACAACCCATCACCATCGGCACCTACCAAGGCGCCCTTAACATGGACATGTATGCGCCGCTCAGTGACGTGCTCTGCTGCCACCCCTACGGGCAGACGCCCGCACAACAGACCGAGTTTCTCGCCGTGTGCGCCGAGGTCCAGCACCGGCACGGAAAGCCGATGCTCTCCAACGAAACCATCCCGGGCAGCCTGGACGACGCCAAGCGCGCGGAATGCGTCAGATGGACGATCCCGATGATGGAGGAGGCTGGCTACGGATGGATGGGCTGGGGCATGCGCGAGGGAGCAGCCATCTCAACCCGACGCGACCGCTATGACCGCAATGGGATCGACGGGCAGGGATTCCATGCATGGTTCACCCGCGACGGCAAGCTGCGTCCCGGCCTGGAATTTCTCACCGATAAACCGAAACTCCGCGCGCCGTGGAGCAAAGAGTGAAACACGATCCCTTGCGATCCCTCGAAAACCCCGGCAGACCATCCAAATGAAAACAGTTTCCGTTGAGAAATTGACGCCAGAAAGCTTCCAGGAATTCGGCGGCTTTCGCGACATGCTGAACCCCGTGTCCGAAATGCTCGGAGCGCCGCCGATCGAGTTCTTTCCTGACATGATCCAGCAGGCGCTCGGCAACTGCCAGGCCGCCTCCTACTCGAACTGCCGCATCGGGCCGCGCGAACCTGTGATCAACGTGGCGGAATGCCACTCCTCCACCGCGGAGATGCTCATGCCGCTTGATGCGGACGTGCTGATGTGGTTTGCCCCGGCGTCCGTGCCGGACGCTGGATTCCCCGGTGATAAAGTCCGGGCATTCCTCGTTCCGAATGGCACCATGGTCGTGATCAAGCCCGGCACCTGGCATCACGGGCCGTTCTGTCTCGGAAGCGAACCGGCAAATATCCTGGTCGCCCTGCCGGAACGAACCTACGCCAATGACACTCGGACCATTGCCCTGGAGGGTGACGATTGCCTGATGATCGCCAGCCCACCGAACCCGTGAGCCATCCGGCGACAACTCTTTCCTAATATCCTCATGACATCCCCGATCATCGACGCCCACATCCACCTCTGGGATCTCACCAAGCTGGACTATCCCTGGCTTGCAAACGTTCCCTGCATCAACCGGAACTTCGTGCTCTCCGACTATGATGCCGCGCGCGCCAGCCAGCCGGTCGAGGCCATGGTTTTTGTCCAGTGCGAGTGCCTGCCCGGGCAGCACCTGGCCGAGCTGGCGTGGGTGCAGTCGCTGGCGGATTCCGACTCCCGGCTCAAGGGGATCATCCCGTGGGCTCCGCTGGAGGACGGCGACGCCGTGGAGGAGGAGATTTTCAAAATTGCCAGAGACCCGCGCGTGAAAGGCGTGCGCCGCATCATCGAGTTTGAGGAGGATGGCGATTTTTGCGTGCGGCCGGGATTTATCCGGGGTGTCCAGTTGCTGGGCAAGGCCGGGCTGCACTGCGAGCTGACGGTCGCCCCGGCCCATTTTCCGAACGTGCTGCGTCTGATCGAGCATTGCCCGGATACCAGGTTTATCCTCGATCACATCGGCAGCCCGCCGATCGCTGCCGGAAACCTCGAACCCTGGAAATCGTCCATCCGCAACTTCGCAGCCTCGGGTCCGCACGTTTGCAAATTTTCGAATCTGGTCTGCAATGCCAGCCTTGAGCATTGGACGCCCGACGACCTGCGGCCCTTTGCGGAAGCGGTTTTTGAAGCTTTCGGCCCTGACCGGCTGATCTGGGGCAGCGACTGGCCGCATGCTCTGAGGGCCTCGGAATTCACCCGCTGGCTGGAAACTGCGGATCTCCTCACGTCTGGTTTCACCGAAGCCGAGCGA
>CAITPF010000455.1 GCA_903894155.1 uncultured beta proteobacterium
AAAAATGCACGTTAATCTTTCTTGCTATTTGATAAAGATCAATAACAAAGAAAACGACGTACGAGCACCGGGCGTCGTCGGGCGGCGCGGGGAGCGTCGGGGAATCGAAAGCCGGGAAAGCCCTGCGCGGCATCGCGCCGCACACCCCAGCGCCGTGCGCCAGGTTATGGACTAGGGAATCGCTCCGGTAGCGGGCGAGGCGGATTGCTCCGGATGGACGGCCGCAATGGCCTCATGCAGGGTGGTAAATACATTCCGTTCGCCCAGCAGATCAAAGACACCGTGGCGGTGCATATCGGATCGAAGGTAGCTGCTCACCCGGGCGAACACGACGCGAATGCCCTCCTCCCGGAGCGTCTTGCACAATTCGCCCAGTGCGCACGCCGCCGAATAATCGAGGTCGGATATCGCGCCCGCATCGACCAGCAGGGTCTGCACCTTATCCGGTGCGCCCGCGATCAGGCGGCGCACCTCTTCCTCGAAAAACTTATCGTTGGCGAAAAAGAGATCCGCTCCAAACCGGTAGATCAGCAGCCCGGGGGCCGTTTCCTGCCCCGGCTGTGCCGGCTGCGGACGCCAGACTCCAAGCGCGTCGGGCACCAGCACCTGCGTATGCGGCCGATAACTGTGGCGCACGTGCCGCAGGATCGATATCGCCATCGCGAGCAGGATCCCCTGTTCGACACCGATAAACACGACCGCCGCCGCGGTGGTCAGCGCAAGGCTGAACTCGCCCGGGCTTTCGCGTCGGATTTGGCGAAGATCCCCGACTTTGACAAGGTGCAGTGCGATGGTGAACACGATGGCGCCCAGCACGCAGTGCGGGAGGTAGCGCAGCCACTGGCTGAAGAACAGCAGAACGGCCAGGACGACCGCCGCAAACACGATCTGCGTGACTTGACTGCGCGAGCCCGCGGTCTCGGCCATCGCCGTCTGGGTCGGACTTCCGTTGACGACAAAGGCGCCGCCGACCGCTGCGGCGACGTTGGCCGCTGCGAGCCCGAGAAGATCGTCGTTGACGTCCTCCTCCTCGCGGTACTGATCCGCATACGACCTGGCCGCGGCAAGGCTTTGCGCGATGATCATCACGAAGCAGGACAGCGCAACCGGGATAAGTTCGACCGTTTCCCGCCAGGTCACCTGGGGCAGGCGCGGTATCGGCAGGCCGCCTGCGACCTCGCCGACGAGCGAAAACCCGAGCCGCTCGAAATCGAACGCATAGCTGGCCCAGATCGTGGATGCCACCGCGATGAACGCCATGGGAAAACGCGGCCAGAAACGCCCGGTAAACAGGACGCTCGCCACCACGACCAGCGAAATCGCGACCGAGGGGCCATGCGCCTGCAACAGGTGCGTGGTCACGATCAGCAGTTGCTCTGGCGTGCGTTTGGAATGCACGGGGATTTCGAACATGACGCCCAGCATCGCGATCCCGACCTGGATTCCGACGCCGGAAAGGAAACCCACCAGCACGGTGCGCGACATGAAGTCCGCAAGGAACCCCAGGCGAAAGACACGCGCCATCACGAGCAGGGCCGCCACCATCAGCGTCAGCACGGTTGCCAGGTCTGCGTAGTGTGCTGCCCCCCCGGGCGCCATCAGCGAAAGCTGGCCCGCCATGATCGTCGCGGTCGCGGAATCGGCCGCCACCACCAGGTGCCGCGAGGCGCCAAAGACGGCAAAGGCAATCAGGGGAAGGAACGCGGTGTAGAGACCCGTCACCGCCGGCATGCCCGCGATGCGGGCGTAACCGAGCACCTGGGGAATATCCATCGCTGCGAGCGAAACGCCCGCGAGACCATCGCGCACGAGGCTCGCGCGCGTCAACGGACGCAACCCACTGAACAGATTAATCCGCATACCTGACGTCCTCCCCGTCCTGCACAACGGGGCTTGCCGCGCATCTGGTCATCACCGCGATCCACTCCCGGACTGGTTTACGGCAGTGTACCGACAACCGTCGCTGGCGGCCTTCCTGACAGCGGGTGCACACGGCTGCCCCGTGCTCAGGCCGGGACGGCCTTGCGACCCGCCCGTGCCCGCGCGATGACCGTCTTCATGATCTGTGCGGTGCCGTCGCCGATCTGGAACCCCAGGATGTCGCGCAGGCGCTGCTCCATTAACCCCCGGTCGTAGCCGCCATGTCCATGCATCAACAGG
>CAITPF010000456.1 GCA_903894155.1 uncultured beta proteobacterium
CGGCATGCACGAGCACCAGGCGCTGGTCATGGTGAACTACGGCGCAGCGACCGCAGGTGACTTGCGCGCTTTTGCCGCGTTGGTCGCGGGCACCGTGCTTGATCGGTACGGGGTCGCGCTCGAACCCGAACCCATTTTCGTGCAGTGAAGCATAGTCGTGCTGCCTGACGTCAGAGCCCGAGCACCTGCTGCATATCAAAGAGCCCCGATTTCTTTCCGGCCAGGAACCGCGCGGCTCGCAGGCTGCCTTCGGCGTAGCCAGCGCGGCTGCTGGAGCGGTGCGTGATTTCGATGCGCTCGCCGGTGCCGCAGAAATAGACCGTGTGGTCGCCGACGATATCGCCGCCGCGCACGACCGAAAACCCGATGGTGCCAGGCTCGCGCGGGCCCGTGTGGCCGTGGCGCGCCCACGTGGCGATGTCATCGAGTGGCTTGCCCCAGGCGTGGGCGATCGTTTCGCCCATCTTGAGTGCGGTGCCGGACGGTGCGTCGACCTTGTGGTGGTGATGTGCTTCGAAGACCTCGACGTCGTAACCGGAATTGAGGATACGCGCCGCCATGTCAAGGAGCTTGAGCGTGGCGTTGACGCCAACGCTCATGTTGGGGGCAAAGACGATACCGATCGACTCCGCCGCCTTTGCAATGGCCGCCTTGCCGGCTTCGTCGAAGCCGGTCGTCCCGATGACGAGGTTCACGCCATGCCGCACGCAGGCCTCGATGTGGACAAGCGTGCCTTCCGGGCGGGTGAAATCGATCAGGCAATCCGCGCCCGCAAGCGTGTCCAGTTGATCCGTGATGAGCACGCCCGAGGGCTTGCCAAGGAAGGCGCACGCATCCTGCCCGATCATGGGGCTGCCGGCCTGGTCGAGCGCGGCGGCCAATTGGAGATCGGTTGATTGGGTTACGGCCTCGATCAGCATGCGGCCCATGCGGCCGCTGGCACCGGCGATTGCAATTCGCGTCATGTCAGATAGGTGTCCTTGATACGGGTAGGCTATTGCAGCGTGGCGGGCATGTCATCCGGTGCGCCGGGCAATGCCGCCGGATCGGAGATCGATTCGCCCATGCCTTGCTGCAGGGTCAGGCCCGGCATGATCAGGGTTGGCGTCGCAAGATCCGCGTCGTTGCCCGAGCGGACCGCATCGAGCTTGAGCTGCGCCTCTTCGGCCTTCACGATCGCGACATCGTCCCTGGCGATCTGGAAGGGCTGGAGCTCGGGCTGCTCGTCGCCTTGCCAGCGCGCCAGCTTCCTGTCCTTGTCAAAGAACACGGTGAGGGTGCGCATCTCGACGTCGCCGTTGCCGTTGCGGTAGTAGTAGGGATAATCCCAGCGATCCGAATGCAGGACGCTTTGCAGGGAAGGTGTTCCGAGCGCGAATCGCACCTGTTCGGCTGTCATGCCGGGACGCAGCACGGCGACTTGATCCTTGGTGAGCCAGTTGCCTTGCTGGACGCCGGCGCGATAGGGGAAGCCCCAGCGCGACGAAGAGCAACCGGCCAATGTCGCCAGAATGGCGACAAGCACCAGGCTTGTACGCACGCGGGAAGCGAAGGGAGAATGGGTTGACACTGCCTGACCTCTATTGGAGAAGCTGACAAAACGCTATCATAAAGGTTTTAGACGGTATCACGCCGGGTCAGCGCACAAATGTTGCTGGTGGTGGCGTGCGCGGCGCGGGCAACGGCCGTTATCCGCGACCTTCTCTAGGGGCAATTTGTGCAAACTGACACGGACCAGAGCGATCTGAAGAATCTGGGCCTGAAGGCAACGTTTCCGCGGCTGAAGATACTGGACGTATTCCGCAAGTCGGGCGAGCGCCACCTGAGCGCGGAGGATGTTTACCGCTCGCTCATTGCCGAAAAGGTGGATATCGGTCTTGCGACCGTCTATCGCGTGCTCACCCAGTTCGAGCAGGCCGGGATCCTGGCGCGAAGCCAGTTCGATGGCGGCAAGGCGGTTTTTGAGTTAAACGACGGTGATCACCATGATCACATGATCTGCACGCATTGCGGAAAGGTCGTGGAGTTTTCCGATTCGGACATCGAAAAGCGCCAGCACCGCGTGGCGCGAGACAATGGCTTCACCCTCGAGAGCCATGCAATGGTGCTTTACGGGGTCTGCAAGGCCTGTTCGGCCTAGTCGGTTCGATCGCGCAACATCTCGCGGGCATGCTCGCGGGTGGTTGCCGTGATCTTCAGCCCGCCCAGCATACGGGCGATCTCCTCAGCACGCGCCTCGATGTCCAGCGGGGCAATGTCGGATTCGGTCGCGCCATCGACCAGGCGCTTGCTGACGCAAAAATGGTGCTGTCCGCGCGCCGCGACCTGCGGCAGATGGGTGACGCAGAGCACCTGGTGGCGTGAGCCGAGTTCTCGCAGCAGGTTGCCCACCACCTCGGCCACTGCGCCGCCGATTCCGCTATCGACTTCGTCAAAAATAAGCGTGGGCACACGGGCGGCACGGCTGGCGATGACACTCAGCGCGAGCGATATGCGGGCAAGCTCCCCGCCCGATGCCACCTTCGAGAGCGGGCGGGGCACCGTGCCGGCATGGCCTGCCACGAGAAACTCGACCTGATCGACTCCATGGGCGGCTGCCGGCGCCGGATCGAGCGTGACCTCAAACTGACCGCCCTGCATGGCAAGCGTTTGCATCGCGCGGGTCACCTGCCCGGATAGATCCGCCGCCGCCGCACAGCGCGCCTGGCTCAGTGCGGCTGCGGCTTGCTCGTAGTCGGACTTCAGGGCCGCGGCCTTTTCTCGAAGCGCGTCGATATCTGTCGAGGCTTCCAGGGCGGCAAGCTGCGCTTTCAGATCCTGATGCAGCGTATGCAGGCGATCGGGCTCGGTGTGGAATTTGCGCGCCATCTCAAAGATGGACCGCATGCGCTCCTCGGCCGCTGCCAATTGGCCTGGATCGGGCTCAAGCCGCGACACGTACGCATTGAGATCCGATACCGCTTCGCCGATCGAGATTTGCGCGGATTCCAGCGCATCGTGCACGCCCTTGAGCCCTGCATCATGACGCAGCAGCTGGCCGATCCGATGCGTGGCGACGGCAAGCTGGTGATTGATGGAAATGTCGTCGTCGTCCAGGGCGGCCAGTGTTTGCGCCGCGCCATCGAGCAGCGCCTGGCCGTTGGCCAGCCTCGAATGCGAGGACGAAACCTCCTCCCACTCGCCGGGCAGCACCGCAAGGCGGTCAAGCTCGGCGGTTTGCCATTCGAGCTTTTCGCGCGCGAGCGCCAGCGCGCCGGCGTCTTGCTCGGAAGCGCTCAGTTGCTTTTCGATGTGGCGCCAGGCTTTCCAGGCGTGCGCCACGCGCTGGCGCAGCGGCTGGTTGCCGGCGTGCGAATCGAGCATGTCGCGCTGGCTCTCAGTGCGCAAAAGGCTTTGATGTGCGTGTTGGCCGTGAATGTCGACAAGATGATCGCCGATTTCACGAAGTTGGGATGCGTTGACGGGAGATCCGTTGGCGTAGGCACGGCTGCGACCTTGCGCATCGACGACGCGCCGCAGGATCAGCTCGTCGTCCGCCGCCAAATCGTTTGCCGCGAGCCAGTCGGCGACTGATGGCGGGCAATCGAAAACGGCCGTGATTTCTGCTCGCGTCGCACCCTGGCGCAGCACGGTGGAATCAGCGCGCTCGCCCAGGGTCAGGGCCAGGGCGTCGATCAGGATGGATTTTCCGGCGCCGGTTTCCCCGGAGAAGACCGTGAAACCGTCCTCGAAAGAAATCTCGGCCTCGGGAACGATGACGAAGTCGCGAATGTGCAGCGCACGCAACATCGGCTATTCCCCATCGTCGTCGGCGCTGGGCATACGGCTCCAGTCCAGCTTGCGCCGCAGGGTGGAGAAAAAGCTGTAGCCCGTTGGGTGAAGGAAGCGGATATTGTGGGGCGCGCGCCGCACCACGATGCGATCCCCCGGCTGGAGATCGGACCAGGTTTGCATATCGAAATGAACGCTCGCGCCGCCTTCGACGCGCCCCATGGCGGTCAGGGTCATGTCGAGCACCCCGTCGGCCGGAAGGACGATGGGACGGTTTGACAGCGTTTGGGGAGCCACCGGGACAAGCACCATCGCGTTGAGTTCGGGGTGCACGATGGGGCCGGCGGCCGACAGGGCGTACGCGGTCGACCCGGTGGGCGTGGCGACGATCAGGCCATCGGCGCGCAACGAATACATGTAGGCTCCGCCGATTTCGACGCGCACCTCGATCATGCCACCGCGACCCGCGCGGTTGAGCACGACATCGTTCAGTGCCGTGGCCGAGAACATCTCGGCATCGCCGCGCCAGACGCTGCCGGCCAGCAGCATGCGGGTTTCGGTTTCGTAGCGCCCCTGCAACAGGGAGCCGAGGGCGGTCTCAGTATCTTCGACGGGGATGTCGGTGATGAAGCCAAGCCGGCCATGGTTGATCCCGACCACCGGCACATCGAAAGGGGCCAGTTGACGCGCCGCGCCCAGCATGGTGCCGTCGCCGCCCGTCACGATCGCGAGATCTGCCCGCTGCCCGATCTCTGTGTAGGTCGCGCAGGGGTACTCCCGCAAGCCCGTGTGGCTGGCTGTTTCGGATTCGATCAGCACGGTGCGCCCGGCCGCGACGAGCAGCCTGGCCAGATCCCGCAGATGGGTCTGCAGGCCGGAGTCCTGATAACGGCCAATCAGCGCGATGGTGGGGAAGGGCATAGAGTGGCTCTGCCAGAGAAAAACTAACCGATTATAGGGGTGTGAAGGCTAAAATAGGCACATGATGGATGACCGCGCGCGCGCACTGCTCAAGGCGCTGATCGAACGATATATAGATGATGGCCAACCGGTCGGTTCGCGCACGCTGTCCAAAATGTTCGATCTTTCCCCGGCCACCATCCGCAATGTCATGTCTGATCTGGAGGAACTGGGCCTGATCCACAGCCCGCACACCTCCGCCGGGCGGGTGCCTACGCCGCGCGGCTACCGGCTTTTCGTCGACACCATGCTGTCGGCCCAGCCCTTCGAGTTCCTGCCCTCCACCGACCTCAGCCGTTTCGTGCCGGCGTCTGATCCATCCCGGGCTGTCAACGCCGCGGCGACGCTGCTTTCCAACCTGACGCAGTTCGCGGGCGTCGTGCTTTCCCCGCGCCGCGCCCATGTTTTTCGGCAGATCGAGTTCATTCGCCTGTCCGAGAAGCGGGTGCTGCTCATCATCGTGACGCCCGACGGGGATGTCCAGAACCGCATTCTTGTGACCCCGCGCGATTACACGTCCATCGAGCTGATCGAAGCGGCCAACTATTTCAACCACAATTTTGCCGGCAAATCGTTTTCCGAGGTGCGCACGGCGCTCGCGGGCGAGCTTGCCCGTCTGCAGGAGGATATGTCGCGCCTCATGCAGGCAGCGGTCGACGCTGGCGACGAGGCTGCAAGCGAGGAGGACACCGTGGTGATCTCCGGCGAGCGCAAGTTGCTCGACGTCAACGATCTGGCCTC
>CAITPF010000457.1 GCA_903894155.1 uncultured beta proteobacterium
GAGAGATCGGGCTCTGGCACCGAGTTGAAATCGAAGGGATGGCCCAGGTAGAAGAACTCGATCGATACGCAGTTGCCGCCGCGCGCGAGCCGGCAGGTGATCTCGGCATCGGGTAACAATCGTTGCGAGTGACGCACGATGTTCGTAAAGGCCTCGCATCCGGCGAGGTTCAGCGCATCGAGGTCTTCCTGGTCGAGGTCGGAGAGCGATTCGTTCAGGAAGGTGCGAAACTCCACGAGCGAGGGCATCGCGAACTTGAATGTGCGCGAGTCGCGCCACGGATCGACCTGGAACATGAGCAGGGTCTGGTCGTCTACCTGCTTGTATTCGCTGGCGAAATGCTGATTGGTGCGCCGCAGGTATTGCAACAGGGTGGAGGGCGGCACGCCAGCCCTCCAGGCCTCAAGCACGAGTTGCTTCAGGCGCGCCACGCCGAACTCCTGGCCCTGGGCGTTGCGCGCATCGGTGATGCCGTCTGAGAACATCAGCAGCGCGTCGCCCGGCTTGAGCGTAATGCAGTCATCGACGTAGACCTCGTCGGTCATGATCCCGATGGGCAGGTTGCGGCCGTGGATTTCCTCGATCGTCTCGGATTCGAATCGGCAGATCAGGCCCGGCATGTGGCCGGCGCTGACATACTGAAGGGTCTGTTCGGGCAGGTTGACGCGATAGAGCGCGAGCGTTGCGTAGGATTCCAGCTGGATGAGCTGCTCAGCAAGCTGGCGATTGAGCTCGTTGATGATCTCGGCGGGTTTGGGCAGCGTGGTTGCGCCGAGGTTTTGCGTCACCAGCGATGCGATCGATTCGCTGAACGCCGACTTGATCGCCGCGCCGATCATGGCGGCGTGAATCCCCTTGCCCATGACGTCGCCCACCAGCACGTCAAAGCATTCGGGTGAATACTGCATGAAGGCGAAGAAGTCTCCATCGATCGTCTGCGAAGGCTCTGTGTGGGTCGCGCCGCTCACGTGGTTCAGGCGCGAAGGGAAAGTGCCCTGCAGCAGGGTCTTCTGGATGACACGACCGGTTTCGGTTTCGCGCTGGTAGGCCTCGGTCAGGGCGCGTTCGGCCTCCTTGAGCGCGGATTTTTCCAGCGCCAGCGCGTGCAGCGATTGCTGGAGCAATACGTGCGAGCGCTCTTTGATGGTTTCGAGATCCTTGCGTGCGCTGATGTTGATCAGCATGAGCAGGACATCGCAGGAATCGTCCTCGAGCATCGGGCGCACGTAGACGTGGAACCAGGGATGTGCGCCGGACCGGATCGTGTGCAGATCCTCTTCGTGACGCTGGTTGCGGTCGTTTGCCACGCGACGGATACCGACTTCCAGCGTGGTTTCCGTGGCGGAATCGGCCACCGGGCAGAGCTTGCGCAGCACCTGCTGGTAATGCTGCCCCACGCCGCCATCCGGCATATCGAATTCGGCCTCTCGCACCAGCCGCAGCCAGGCGTCGTTATAGCGAAAGACCTGGCCCTGCCTGTTGAGGATGACCACGGCCGCCGGCAGCGCATCGAGCAGCGCGGTCTGGCGGGTGTATTCGCGGCGGGCCGCAGTGACCTGCTCGGCGGGTTGCTCGGTGCCGAGCCGCACGTAGAAGTAAACCAGCACGGCGATGATGCCGAGCACCGGCAGGTACTCGAGGCGCCACAATTGCCCGGACACCACCAGGCCAACCGCGAGCAGGAGCGCGAGAATCCCGAGCAGATGACGCAGGGTCAGGCTCGAAAAGAATCTCAATGCGCTACCTTGTGGTTTAGGTGTCGGATGCAATGTGTGGGCCTACACTAGATGGATTGCGAAAATGCAGGGGAAGTCCGCAGGGCTCCATAAGCCGCCATGACTCGCCGATTATATCGCACTAGTCCTCGATAGAACCCCCCAAATACGCTACTTACGCGGTGAAGCAGTCCATTTCCGGAAACGACGCGACTGGGGTCGAAACTCCCGATTTCTTCATCGACCAGGTCGTCCCAACTGGTGTCAAGATCGAATTCCTGGTGTTTGCGTGCGCTGACGTTCACCAGCATGAGCAGCACGTTGGGCGTGTCGTCGTCTTTCATGGTACGAACGTAAACGTGGAACCAGGGCCAGTTTCCTTGCCGGGTGGTGAGCAGGTCCTGGTCGAACCGATGATCCCGGCTCTTGGCGACGCGTCGGATACCAGCCTCCAGCGTGGTTTCCGGATCGGACTCAGGAACGCCGGTGAGTTGTCTGAACACCTGGCGGTAGTGTCGGCCCTTTCCGCCGTCCGGCAGATTGAACGCATCCTCGCTGACCAGTTTGAGCCAGGCGTCGTTAAAGAGGTGGACTTTGCCGGATGTGTCGAGCACCACCACGGCGGCGGGAAGCGAGTCGAGCATCGCATGCTGCCGTTCGAAATCGCGCACCGCCTTATCAGCCTGGCGGATTCTCCGTGCCTTGTAGTCGCGGGCAAACATCAACCCAACGATTGCCAGGATGGCAATCGAAGAGAGCGCGGCGATGAGCCACGCAGAGTCGAGATTCGAAATCGCAGATGCAAGCGATCTCAATAGCATCCCCTGCACATGTCGGTTTTATAACCAGCGCACGGCCCGGAAGGACAGCGCCTTCCCGGCCGAGCACGCACGCCTACCCCTGAGGCAGGTTTTCGAGCGCGGCGCTTTCTGATTCGTAGATTTCGAAGATACGGTGCATGCGCACCAGTTCAAACAGCGCACGAACCGTACGGCACAGGCCGAACAGGCGAATGGAGCCATTTTTGTTGTTGACCGTGCGCAGGCACGCGAGCAGTGCGCCCAGCCCCGAGCTGTCAACGAACTTGGTCGCGGTCATGTCCACGAGCACGGTGTCGTACTCCTGCACGATGGGCATGATCGCTTCACGGAATTCCTTGACGTTGCTCGCATCCAGGTTTTCGGTCGGGATCGCCACGATGGCGACGCCGGGGGAGGGCGAGGTGATGGCAAGTTTCATCGGATGATCCTGTCGTTTCTTATCGTTTCAAAAATGGGGTGATCAGGCTTGGCGGGAACCAGCTGATGACGTCAGGACCTTTCGGAGATAACGCAGCAGTACCTTGAACGATGCCCAGCGCGACATGCCGCTTGCGGCAAGTGCATCGCCGGCATAGCCCAAATCCGGATCCGCGGCCAGTTCGCCCAGGAGCAGTGTATC
>CAITPF010000458.1 GCA_903894155.1 uncultured beta proteobacterium
AATTCGTCGGACAGGCGGGTTTCGGGCGTTCGCGGGCGAGGCAGATCGATCGCGTAGATCTTGTGAATCCGGCCCGGGCGAGCCGACATCAGCACGACCCGATCGGATAGGAAGACGGCCTCGGCCAGCGAGTGCGTGACAAAGATGACGGTCTTCTTGTAGCGCTGCCAGATGCGCATAAGTTCGAACGCCATGCGATCGCGCGTGATTTCGTCGAGCGCCGCAAAAGGTTCGTCCATGAGCAGAATCGAGGGGTCAAGCGCAAGCGCCCTCGCGAGCGCCGCGCGCTGCTGCATGCCGCCAGAGAGTTGATGGGGCAACTTGCCCTCGAATCCTTTTAGTCCGACGACGTCGATCAGCCCCTGGATGTCGCCTTCGCGCTGCAGGGCCATGGAGGATTCCTTCTGATCCACGAGATCGCGAAGCAGCCGGATGTTGCCCGCGATGTTCAGCCACGGCATGAGGTTGGCTTGCTGGAACACCAGACCGATGCGCCCCGCACGCCGCAGCACGCCGGGCTCTGTGCCATCAATGAGCACTCGGCCCCGGGTTGGGGGCATCAAGTCGGCGAGCACTTTGAGCAAGGTGCTCTTGCCGCATCCCGAAGGGCCGACCAGGGAAATGAACGATCCGTCTTCAATCGAAAGGTCTACGGGGGCAAGCGCGTGCACCGGCTCGGCGCTGCCCGCGCCGTAGACGACCTCGACTCCCTCGATGGATATTCCTGCGTTTGTATGCATCTGGCGTTTCGCGCGAGCGACCTCGCTATTTTGCCGGTTGCCTGATCAGCGTGGCGAGCGCCCTGGATTCCTCCAGGCCCTCGAGGATGCTGTTGGTGTACATCGACTTGGTGTCAGGCTTCTTGGGCAAATCCCCGCTATCGGCCAGGATGTTGATGGACGACTGCCACTTGGCGTCGGTCATCATGCCAAAGCGTGTTGCGTAATCGGGGGTTTTGTACAGGTCGAAAATCATGCGCAGCTTGCGCGACTCAAGTTGCAGATCGCGATCGGGCGAGACCGCGACGATCTCCTTCATGGCGGCCTCGACGTTGTCGTGCGTCCAGATCAGACTGCGCAGCGTTGCGCGCATGAAGCGTCGCACCAGATCGGGATTGCTCTTGAGCAACGCTTCGTTGGTGTAGAGCACGGTGCCGTAGAACTGGACACCGTAATCGCGCACCGGCATGATGTTGACCGGAAATCCTTTGTCTTCCAGCGTAAGCGCCTGGCCGAACGAGTAGCCGAACAGGCCATCGACCTGTCCTGCCGCCAGCATCTGGACTTCGGCGCCGCGCGCGACCATCACGAATTCGATGTCCTTGCGCGTGAGCCCGCCTTTTTGCAAAACGGGCTCGATGAGGCCGATGACGTTGGCCTGAAACCAGGCGATTTTCATCCCCTTCATTTTCTCGGGCGAATCAATTCCGGACTTCTTCAACGTGATGACTGAAAAAGGGTTATCCGGCTGGTCGGCCATGATGGCGACGATCGGCAGCCCGCTGCCCTTGGCCTTCACGAATGCGTCGGCGTTCGTGAGCCCGAATTGCTCGCGACCGGTGGCGATGAAGACTTCGTTTTGCTGTCCGGCAGCGGGCGGCCGGATTTCAAGCTCGATGCCTTCCTGCGCGTAAAACCCTTGCGCGCGCCCCCCGAAATATTGCGCGTGCATGCCCCAGGGCGTGAAGTTGATGCGCAGCACCACCTTGTCAGCTGCCTGGGCCGCGTTTGCAACCAGAATCGTGGTCAGGACGAATCCCAACCGGGCGAAGAGCGACCGAGCGGCGGAAAATTGTACGAAGGCCAAAGTGCTTGACTCCTATGATTCGGACGGGATGGCGGGTGCCAGCGTCAACTATGCGCAGTCGAGTCCGCCAACCCGGATCGCCAGGAAACGCGGGTTTCGATCCATGACATCAGGTTGAAGAACAGTGTGCCAATAACGGCCAGCGCAATAATGGCGGCAAACGACCGCGCGGTATTGAAGTTAAAGCTTCCGGACAGCACAAGGTAACCCAGGCCGTTGGAGGCCGCGAGCCATTCCGCGACGATCGCGCCGAGCACGGCTAGCGTCGTCGCAATGCGAAGGCCGGCAAAAATATAGGGCACGGCATAGGGCAGGCGCAACCTGACAAGCATCTGGCGTTCGGTCGCCGCGACCGATCGGAACACGTCGGTCAGACCTTGATCGACCTCTTTGAACCCGGCCATCGTGTTGATGACGATCGGAAAGAATGCGATCGACATGACCACCAGGATCTTTGAGCCGATGCCGGCGCCGACCCAAACGAGGATCAGCGGTGCGATTGCGATTTTCGGCACGCTCTGGAGTCCGACAAAGATCGGCATCATCAGGCGTTCGAACAGCGGAAAACGGATCATCAGCGCCGAGACCACGAGCGCGAAGCCGACGGCCGCGAGATAACCCGTGAGGACCGCCCAGATCGTCGCCAGTGAATGCATCTGGATCAGGGGCCATTCGTCGTAGGTGAGCCTGGCGATGTCACTCGGGGCGGGAAGCAGAAATGCCGGGACTTCGAAAACTTTGACCGCGGCTTCCCAGATCAGGATGAGCGCAATCAGGAACAGGGTCGAGCCCCAACGCTCGAAAAATCGCGTCCGACCCTGCGCTGACCCGGTCGGAGCCGGGCCCGACGGATCTTGCAGCATGTTTCGTGAACCTCCGGGTCATTTTGCGGCGCACCAAACCGTCGGATTGGAATGGAAACGCCCTGATCGGGCTAACATAATTGACTGCAGACGATCTCGTCAACGCATTTGAGCCTTAACCGCCGGGGAGTGAACATCTTGCCACGCCACATCGTTTGCCTGACTTTTGATTTCGACGTGCAATCGGGATTCATTTCCCGGGGCCTCACGACTCCGACGCCCTTGTCCCGGGGGGAGTTCGGTATCGTCGGTTCCCGGCGGGTGTTGTCGTTGCTCAAACAGTGGGACATCGCGTCGACCTGGTTTGTGCCGGGATTCACCATCGAGACGTACCCCGCTGCCTGCGAGGCCGTGGTCGCCGCCGGCCATGAGATCGGTCACCACAGCTGGGCGCATGTTGCGCCCGCCACGCAAACGCGTGACGAGGAGCAGGCCGACATGCTGCGCGCGAGCGCGGCGATCCTGAGTCTGACTGGCCGCAAACCTGTGGGGTACCGATCACCTGCCTGGGATCTGAGCCCCAATACGATCGATCTGCTTCTGGAGCAGGGCTTTCAGTACGACAGCAGCATGATGGGCGATGATTACACGCCTTACTTTGCCCGTCAGGGCGATGTGGTCGAACTCGGGCAGCCTGTCAGGTTCGGCCCGACCAGCCCGCTTCTGGAAATGCCGGTCAGCTGGACGCTGGACGACCACCCGCATTTCGAATATTGGCGGATGCCGACCACGGTCAATCCCGGATTGCAAAATCCGCGTACGGTTTTGCAGGGCTGGATGGACGAGTTCCGCTATTTCAAGAAATCGGTCGACTGGGGCATCCTGACCTACACCATGCACCCTTACGTGATCGGCCGCGGCTACCGGATGCTGGCCCTGGAGGAACTGGTCGAAGGCCTGGTGCGCGAGGGCGCTGTGTTCATGACCATGGAACAGGCCATGCATGAGGCGCGTCAGCACATCACTTCATGACGCTCAGCAGGTTAGAGAAACCGTCTGTCCAGGCTTTGAAGCCTTCGCGCGGCTTGAGCAGAGCCCCGTCTTTGAGCTGGTCGGGCAGGTGAGCCGCGCGCTCGGGTGACATGATCAGCACCCAGGTCGTGCTGCGGCAATACTTGTCCTGATCTCCGGGGTCGAGCTCGTACTTGAGCGCGACTTTGCCAAAGTGCTGCGCGACCGCGGCCATGACGGGCAGCAGGTCGAGGTAATGGTTGGTGATGTGCACCGCCAGAATGCCATCCGGTTTGAGGTGATCCAGATAGGTTTTCATCGCCTCCAGGGTCAGCAGGTGCGTGGGGATTGAATCCCCCGAAAACGCATCCATGGCGAGGAGGTCGAAGTGCTGCGGGGGCTCGCGCTCAAGCATGAGGCGCCCGTCGCCGAGTACCTGCGTCACTGCGGCTGGCGTGTCCTTGAGGTATGTGAATTCACTGCGGGCGAGATCCAGCACCTGGTCGTTGATCTCGTAGATCCTTAGCTGGTCGCCGGCGCGGCCGTAGGTGGCGAGCGTGCCGGCGCCTAATCCGACGATGCCGATTTTCAGGGGATGGTCCTGGGGCAGGCTGCGGATCGCACGACCGATGCCGGATTGCTCGCAGTAGTAGGCCGTCGGAATACGGCCACGCCCGTCGTCCCCGAGCAACTGCTCCCCATGGACGGTGAGGCCGTGGTACATCGCGCGCTTGGGGCCCTGCGTGGAGTGCACCATGTCGCTCACTTTGAGCTGACTGTAGAAATTACGCACGGTGACGCGGTAGCCCCGCACGTAATCGACCGAAATATCGCCAAGGCGCCACCCGTAGCCGAACAGGGCGAGGATCAGCATCGCGCGCCAGACGGGCTTGCGCACCTCGCGCCAGGTGACGATCACCGTCAGCGCCGCGCAGGCGAACAGCCCGATCGGCAACTCGAAGTAGGAAGTGAATACGACCGGCGCGACGAGCCCCACCAGTACGCCGCCGGTTGCGCCACCGATCGACAGCATCAGATAGAACAGCGTCAGGTGCCGGACGTGCGGCTTGCGGCGCACCAGCTCACCATGGCAGACCATGCAAAACACAAACAGCGACACGCTGATGATTGCCACGAGCGCGGGAATGCCCATATCCACCGCGAGTGCGCGGTCGATTGCGAAAAACGACACGGGCAGCGCGGCAAGGAACAGCGGGCGCACGTAATAGCGCGGCGCGTCAAAGCAGAGAATGAAGCTCAGCAAATAAATCGCCAGCGGCAGCACCCAGAGAAAGGGCACCGGCGCGACGTCGGCAGTGAGCTGGCGCGTGAGCGTCAGCAGCAAGGTCGATGCGGTCGCACCCAGGCCCACCCAGATGAGGCATTCTGCCAGGGCAGGGCGCGGCACGTTCTCGCGTTCTGTGTGCTGTTGACGCCCGGGGCCCGAATGGGATCGCCAGACCATCGCAGCGGTCGCAAGGCCCAGCGCGACGAAGGCGGCGTATCCTGCGGACCAGAGATTGGCCTGGACGCCGACGCCAAACACGGGCTCGATCACCACGGGGTAGGACAGCAGCGCAATCATCGAAGCCAGGTTCGATAGTGCGTACAGCCGGTAGGCGCGGCTGTTGCCGGCATCGGCCGCGAATGCGCGCACATACCAGGCCTGCATGAGCGGCCCCGTGGTCGAGAGCATCAGGTAAGGGGCACCGACGAGTATGGAGAGCACCGCGAGTACGCTCCAGCTCGGGTTGGCCAGGCCCATCCCTTTCCACGAGGGATCTGCCGCCACGGGCAGCATCACCAGCGACAACAGCAGCAATCCCGCGTGCACCATCACCTGCTGGCGAGCCGTGAATCGTTCGTGAAGCCAATGCACGTAGGCGTAGCCGATCAACAGCATCGCCTGGAAGAACACCATGCAGACGCTCCAGACCGAGGACGATCCGCCAAACCAGGGGAGGATCATCTTCGCAACGATGGGCTGGACCTGAAAAAGCAGAAATGCCGAGAGAAAGACGGTGCTGGCGAAGATGAGCATGAAGGGACTGAGAGGAGGTGGCAGCCGGGCAGGCACGCGAATTTGCGCAATTCTTAGGCGAATTTAGACGCAAAGACCGCATTGAAACATCGCTTGCTGCAAAAAGACACTACTCGCTGTCAGGTTTTTGCCACGAAGCTGGAAAACCAGCGAAAAACGTGAATCGACCGCATGTTAATATACTGCGCTTTCCTTGCCGATACGGTGTGCCCAGTTGCCTGAAACTGAAGGCGACGGTCTGGTTTTCTGGAAACAATTCCCTGATAGCTCAGTCGGTAGAGCGACGGACTGTTAATCCGCAGGTCCCTGGTTCGAGCCCAGGTCGGGGAGCCAAAAATATCACAATGACTTAGCCCAACGGCATCGTCGGGCTTTTTCATTTCTGCGCGTCGAGAGGCGTAATCGCTAATCGGCTTTGACTTTGGCCGAGCGTGCGGATTGAGCCAGTTTTGGTAGCTCGACCTTAAGAAAGTCTTCGAAATGTTGTGCGCCGCCGCTTGCAATATCCCAGCCTTGTCCTTCGAGCGTTTTGCGTAAGGCCGGGTCTTTCAACACCTTTGCAATCGCAAGTTCAATCTGGCGGATCACCGGTGCGGGTGTTCCGGCAGGTGCCATCAAGCCAAGCCAAATTCTGAAGTCCAAACCTGGAAAACCGCTTTCAGCCATGGTGGGAACAGCGGGAAGCTGGGGAGATCGTGTGGGGGCGGCGCTCGCGAGGGCGCGAAGTTTGCCCGCCTGGAGATTCGACATGATTGCGGCTGGCGAGTCAAAGATCCAGTCAATTTGCCCGCCCAGTAAATCTGCAAGTGCAGGCGAGCTGCCTTTGTAGGCAACGTGCTGGGCATTCAGGTTTGCCGCTGTGTTGAACGACTCAGCTGCGAGATGCGCCAAGGTGCCACTGCCTGCCGAGCCAAAGTTTTGCGG
>CAITPF010000459.1 GCA_903894155.1 uncultured beta proteobacterium
CAGATAGACGTCACCCGCCCCGATGGTGATTTCGCCGGGAAGATAGCAATTTGCCGCGCTGTTGTCGCAACAACCGCCCGACTGATGGAACATCAGGTCGCCGTATTTTTCCTTGAGAAACGTCACCAGCTCCAGCGCCGCCGGCGTTGCAATCACCTTTTCAACCATGCCGCTCTCCATTGAAAAAGGGGCGAGATCCGCGGATCTCGTCCCCTCAAAAGGGCGGAATCCCTGGATCCCCTCCCCCCAAAAGGGGATGAACCCATGAATCCCATCCCCTCAGCCGCGCTCGCGCTTCATCGCGCGCAGCGCGTCAGTCGCGATCAGAAGAAGCCGAGTTTCTGCTCACTGTAGCTGACCAGAAGGTTCTTGGTTTGCTGGTAGTGATCGAGCATGACCTTGTGGGTCTCGCGGCCGATGCCGGATTCCTTGTATCCGCCGAACGCGGCATGCGCGGGGTAGGCGTGATAGCAATTCGTCCAGACCCGTCCGGCCTTGATGGCGCGACCCATGCGGTAGGCAACGTTGCCGTTGCGCGACCAGACACCGGCGCCCAGGCCATAGAGCGTGTCGTTGGCGATCGCGAGCGCCTCGGCCTCGTCCTTAAACGTCGTGACGGCCAGGACCGGACCGAAGATCTCTTCCTGGAAGATGCGCATCTTGTTGTGGCCCTTGAAGAGCGTCGGCTCAACGTAGTAGCCGCCTTCAAGGTCGCCGCCCAGGTGTGCCTGACCGCCGCCGATCAGCACTTCGGCGCCTTCCTGCTTGCCCAGGTCAATATACGAGAGGATTTTGGTCAACTGTTCTTTCGACGCCTGGGCACCCATCATGCTGTCCGAATCGAGCGGGCTGGCATGCTTGATCGCGGCGACACGCTTGAGCACGCGCTCCATGAACTTGTCGTAGATCGATTCCTGGATCAGCGCGCGCGAGGGGCACGTGCAGACTTCACCCTGGTTGAATGCGAAGAGGACCAGGCCTTCGATGGCCTTGTCCAGGAACCCATCGTCCTTGTCCATGACGTCGGCAAAGAAAATGTTGGGCGATTTGCCGCCAAGCTCCAGGGTGGCCGGAATCAGGTTGTTGGCGGCGGCTTGCGCGATGACCCGACCGGTCGTGGTCGAACCTGTGAACGCAATCTTGGCGATCCGCTTGCTGGTGGCAAGCGGAAGCCCGGCTTCGCGGCCATAGCCGTTGACAATGTTGAGCACGCCGGGCGGCAGGATGTCGGCGATCAGTTCGGCCAGTATCAGGATGCTGGTCGGCGTCGACTCGGCGGGCTTGAGAACCACGCAGTTGCCCGCGCCGATCGCCGGGGCCAGTTTCCAGGCGGCCATCAGGATCGGGAAGTTCCAGGGGATGATTTGCCCGACGACGCCCAGGGGTTCCTGGATGTGATACGCGACGGTGTTTTCATCGATATTGCTCAGCGCGCCTTCCTGCGCGCGAACACAGCCCGCGAAGTATCGGAAATGGTCGATCGTCAGCGGGATATCGGCATTGAGCGTTTCGCGGATTGCCTTGCCGTTGTCAACGGTTTCGGCGTATGCAAGCAGCTCCAGGTTCGCTTCGATGCGATCGGCGATTTTCAGCAGAACATTGGCGCGTTCAGCGGCCGGCGTCTTTCCCCAGGCGTCGGCGGCTGCGTGCGCTGCATCCAGGGCCAGTTCGATATCTTCGGCGGTCGAGCGTGCGACCTTCGTGTAGACCTTTCCGGTGATCGGCGTGATGACGTCGAAATATTGATTCTTAACCGGGGCGACCCACTTGCCGCCAATGAAGTTGTCGTAATGCGATTTGTAGGCGACTTTGGCGCCAGCAGTACCGGGTTGTGCATAAAGCATGTTTTGGTCTCCTCGGATGGCAAATGAGTTCGAATTCCCTCGCGGGTCACTCACTCTATCAATTTCCATGCCAGAGGCGGTGAAATTTTATATCCATATGATTTATAAGATGTTTTATGAATTTCTTCCGATTCGGGGGGCCGGCCGCCCGGTTTGTCGCCTGATCCAGGATTGGACATCTGTCCAATAATGTGACACTTGAGCGGACAGTCGGGCGTTCGCGTTGCATACTGCGGTAAGCGGTGCCTATACTCGGCCGACTAATAAGGTGGGAAGCGCAGGTTCATCCCCCGGGAGACAGCTTTGCAAAACTCTACGCCCGCACCCGCGCTGCGTCAGGCTCGCCAGCACCTCATGGAGTTTGGTTGCCCGCCGTCAGGGGTCGTCAATGAGCGGCTTGCACTTTCCTGGCAACGCAGTCTCGCGGCCGGCCTGCAACCGATGGGGAAATTGCTGGCGAGCGAACACGCGAGCGGCGGTGAGTTGCGCCAGACGCTCACACGCAACCACGAATTGCTCGCGCACTCGCGCCCTGTCATGGAATACCTGTTCGACCAGGTTCGACACGCGCAGAGCATCGTGATCCTTTCCGACGACCGTGGCATGTTGATGCACACGCTTGGCGACCCGTTTTTCCTGAACAAGGCCGAGCGGATTGCACTGGCGACGGGCGCCTGCTGGCTTGAGGAGCAACGCGGCACCAACGCGATCGGCACTGCGATCGCCGAACATGAGCCTGTCCAGATCCATGGCGCCGAGCATTTTCTCGATCGCAACGGATTCCTGACGTGCTCGGCGGCGCCGATCCGGTCGTACCAGGGCGAGCTCATGGGAATCCTCGATATTTCCTGCGATCATCGCAACGGAAATCCGCAAACACTCGGGCTGGTCTCCACGGCGGTGCGGCTGATCGAAAACCGGCTGATGATCTCTGCCCTTCGCAGAAATGTCCGCTTGCACCTCCACCGGTACGCCGAGGGGATCGGAACCGTGGCCGAGGGGATTGTTGCGGTCGCCGACGATGGCTGGATCATCGGTGCCAACCGCGCCGGGCTCACGATGTTGCGCATGGCAGATCACCAGATCGGCGCCCGTCAGCTGACCGACATCGTCGATACCCGGCTCAACGATCTGTTGACGCGCCAGCGACGCCGACCCGATCAGCCGGTCCAAGTGCAGCTTCGCGACGGCAGCGTTCTGTTCGTGCAAATCCATCATGAGTCGGGGCTGACAACCACCCTGGCCGCGGGCGCGGCGCCTGACGCGGCGAGCGGCCCGACCGACCCGTTGTCTGAACTCGATACCGGGGACGAAAAGTGGCGCGCCGCAGCTGCGAAAGCTCGCCGGGTGATCGACAAGCCAATCCCGATCGTGATCCAGGGCGAATCGGGCGTGGGCAAGGAGCTGTTCGCCAGGGCAACGCACGACAGCAGCAAGCATCGGGAGGGCGCATTCGTGGCGATCAACTGTGCCGCGATGCCGGAAAGCCTGATCGAGGCCGAATTGTTCGGCTACGAATCCGGTGCCTTTACCGGTGCCAGAAAGGAAGGCAGGATCGGGCGGATTCGCGAGGCCAATGGCGGAACCCTGTTCCTCGACGAAATCGGCGACATGCCCCACGGCATGCAAGGCCGATTGTTGCGCGTGCTCCAGGAGCGCCAGGTGACGCCGCTCGGCGGCGGACGATCGTTTCAGGTCGATTTTTCGCTCGTGTGCGCGACGAACCGCAATCTGCGTGACGAAGTCGCCAAAGGAACGTTCCGGGAAGACCTTTTTTATCGCATCAATGGGCTGACACTGCATCTGCCGGCGCTTCGCGAGCGAACGGATTTCGCCGCGCTATCGAAGCGGTTGCTCGAGGAGTTCAACCCGGGGCGCGGCGTCTGCATCGACCCTGACCTTTTCGAGAAAATGCGCGCGCATTCCTGGCCGGGAAATATTCGGCAATTGGCCAGCGTCCTGCGCACGGCGAGCGCGATGCTTGACGATCACGAAGAGTGCATCGGCCTGCAGCATCTGCCGGATGACATCAGCGATGACCTGTTGCTTGTGCAGGCCAGGGAATCGATGCGCTGGCAGCCTCCGGAGCCCAGCAATCTGCGCGAATTGTCGCGACACGCCGTGCAGCAGGCGCTCGAGAGCAGCCGTGGCAACATCTCGTCGGCGGCCCGCTTCCTGGGGATCAGTCGACAGACTTTGTATCGAAAAATCGGTGAATTGAAGGCGTTGCGCTCAGTCGGTGAGGTTTAGCCGGATTTGAGCGCGGCGGCTGGCACTGATTGGGGGAGGAGCAATGACACGAGTACCGTCCATTTACCGCGACCTTGCGCAGGTGCTGACTCTGATGGCCCTGGTCCTCTGCAGTGGACCTGTCCGGGCGAGCGACTGGCCTACGCAGGCAATCCGGCTCGTCGTTCCGTTTGCCCCCGGGGCCAGCAACGACATTCTCGCGCGCGCGCTTTCGAAGCCGCTCGGCGACGCCCTTGGGCAGACGGTCGTGGTGGAAAACCGCCCGGGATCGGGAGGATCCGTCGGAGCGAATTTTGTAGCGAAGTCCAGGCCGGACGGCTATACGTTGATGCTGACCAGCAATGCGCTGGCCTCGGCGAGTGCAGTCCAGGATACGCCATACGATCCGGCCCGGGATTTCGACCTGATCGCCCGAGTGGCGAAGTCGCCCTTTGTGATCGTCACGCGCAGGGATTTGCCGGCCAGGACGATTCCCGAACTGATCCGACTGGCCAAGGCCAGCGCAGCGCCCCTGACCTACGGCACGACCGGCGTTGGCGACAATATTCATCTGGCCACGGCAATGTTCGCCAGCAGGGCGGGGATCGAAATGACTGCAATTGCGTACAAAGGGGTATCGCCCGCGCTGTCGGATTTGCTCGCGGGGCGGATTGATTTGCTTTTTACGTCGGTGACTTCCGTCAAGAATACCGCGGCCGTGGAATTGCCGATCCTTGCGGTATCTTCCCGCGAGCGAAGCCCTTTGGTGGGGCCTTACCCCACAGTCGGCGAATCCGGCATCGATTTTGCCGCCGAAATTTGGTGGGGCGTATTCGCACCGGCGGGATTGCCCGGCGACATCCGGGGCCGCCTGCATGATGCGATTGAAAAAATACTGGCCGGCCCGGAATTTTCGGCGTTGCTGCGCAATATGGCCGCGCAGGCTCCGGAAATTTCGTATGCGCAGATGCAGAAGGCGTTCGCCGATGAAGTCGCTGCTTCCCGGGCGATCGCAATCGCTGCCGGCTTGCGCTGATCACCGCCCCTGGAAGACCGGCGGGCGCTTTTCGAGAAACGCACGCTGCGCCTCTTTGGCGTCTTCGGTTTTGGAAATGGCGGCTGTCATGTCCTGCTCGTAGCGGTATCCGTCGCGCAGGGTCATGTCTTCGATGGCGTTGAGCGTCTGTTTGGCCAGACAAACGGCCAGCGGGCTCTTGTCGGCGATGGTCCCGGCCAGCGCGAGCGCAGCCGACAGGAGATCCTCGGGTGGCACCACCTGATTGACCACGCCAAGGCGCAGCAACTCGTCGGCCTTGACCCGATAGCCGGTGAGCGCCATCTGGCGCAGCATCGAATGACCGAAGAGCCGGCTTGCGTGTTTGGCACCACCCATGAGGCCGACGTCGATTTCCGGGAGCCCGAGGACAGCCTTCTCGGAGGCGATCAGGATATCGGCGGATGCTGCCAGCACCAGCCCTGCGCCGAGCGCCGGACCGTTGATCGCGGCGATGACGGGTTTTGCGCATTCCCGGATGGCGTGAAAGCACTCTCTTGACCGGCGCAGATGCGCGGTCAGGTCGCCGGGACCCTTGATGACGGCGCTTCGGCCCTTGAGATCGGCGCCAGCGCAAAAGATCTTGCCTTCCCCGGTCAGAACGACCGAGCGGATGGCGTCGGTTTCTGAGAACAAGTCAAGGCAAGCGGTCAGCTCGTCGCTGAGCGTACGCGAGTACGCGTTGACCGGCGGGTAGTTGAGTTTGATCAACCCGACATGACCAATCATTTCAACAATAATCTGGGTGTATTCCATGTTGTGTCGACTCTCGAAAAGTTAGTTTGCGGAGGCGCCGGACGCCTTGACGACGGCTCCCCATTTCGCATAATCGGCCTTGACGCGCGTGAGGAATTCCTCCGGAGAAATAATGGCGGCCTCGAAGGCCTGCTGGGCCAGGCGTTGCTGGAAATCCGGTGCGCGAACCGATTCGGCGATGGCTTGGTGCAACCGGTCGATGACCTGAGGCGGTATGCCCGCGGGGCCCGCCACGCCCATCCATCCGGTGACGTCAAAGCCGGTGATGCCTTGTTCGGCCATGGTCGGAACGCCGGGTAGCAGTGCAGACCGCTTGGGCCCGCTCACGCCCAGCGCGCGCACACGTCCGGCGTCGACCGGCGGTGCGCCTGTTGAAATGACGTCGAACAGAAAGGTCAGGTTGCCTGCAATCACGTCGTTGAGCGCCGCGGCGCTGCCTTTATAGGGCGCATGCTGTGCCTTGATTCCCTGGCTTTTGCTGAAAAGCTCACCGGCGAGGTGGCTGGTTGTCCCGACGCCGCCCGATCCGAAATTCATCTTGTCCGGGTTCGCCTTGCCATAGGCAATCAGTTCCGTCAGTGTCTTCTGGGGTGTGTTGGGATTGACCAGCAACACAAGCTCATAGTTGCCGATGGTCGTGATGTACGAGAAATCCTTCAACGGGTCATACCCGATCTTGGCGAAGACGAAGGGATTGATCGTTTGCGTCCCAACGGTGATCAGCATGATGGTGTAGCCGTCGGGTGCCGAGCGGATCGTGTACTCCGCTGCCACGCTGCCGCCGGCGCCAGGGCGATTTTCCACGATCACCCGCTGCCCGATCACGTCCGTGAGTTTGGCCGCCAGCGTGCGGCCGAGCAGGTCCGTGGGGCCGCCTGCAGCAAAGGGGATGATCAAATTGATGGGCCGTGCGGGATAGGTCTGTGCGTGGGCAACCGCACAACACAGGAGGCTCAGGATGAGTGATGTCAGGATTCGTTGCATGTTGGTGTCCTCGTCCGTGTCTTCGGGTTGAACAGAACGTGTCACGGGCAGGTTGCCGTGTGCCACGCCTGGGCTGTTGCACTTGTGATTACGCTTGCTTCTGCTCCATTGCTTCGATCAAATCCTTGCGAATCTGGGATTTCCTGACTTTGCCGGCGGCCGTGGTGGGAAGCGACTCCAGAAGCTCAAGTTGCTCCGGGAATTTCTGGCGGGCAACCCCGGCCTCCTGCAGGATCGCCGTCATGTCGGCGAACGTGAACCCCTCTGCCGTGCGAGGCACTACGACTGCGCACACGCGTTCACCGCGCTCCCCGTCGGGCATGCCGATGACGGCGATTTCAGCCACGCCAGGGTGTCGGACAAGAATGTTCTCCAACTCCTTGGTGCTGATGTTCTCGCCCTTGCGGATCACGATATCTTTCTTGCGACCCGTGATCGTGATGTACCGATCCGCATCGAGAAATCCCAGGTCGCCCGTGCGGAACCAGCCGTCTTCGTCGAAGGCCTTGTCGTTCAGTTCGGGCCGGTGGTATCCCATGGACATGTCAGGCCCGCGTGTCAGGATTTCACCGATTTCCCCAGACCCCAGCACCCGGGATGCGTCATCGGGGTCAACGCACTTCATCTCGATGTGGGAGTGCAGCAAACCATCAGTCGTGGCGCTTTTGGTCTCGTCGGAATAGAGTACGCCGCTGATCGTGGGGTGCTCGGTGCAACCGTAGGACCGGTATGCACGCAGGCCGTGCGCCTGGGCGTCAAGGATGAGGCTGGGAGGGACGTCTGCGCCGCCACAGCGAAAAGAGCGCAGGCTGCTGATGTCGTGCTTCCGGGCGTCCTCGTTGTAAAGCAGGTCGCGCAGGAAGGGCGTCGCGCCCACAGTCCAGGTGCAGCGCTCCTGCTCGATGATCCGCGCAGCCTCGGCGGGAACCCAGGTGTCGAACAGGCATACTTTGTTGCCGCGGATAAACGGAAGGATCAGGGTGTAGACGAGACCCGTCACATGTGTGACGGGGGATGCACCGAAAAGCACGTCATGATCATCGATCCGGTTCATCTCAATCATGTTGATCAGGTCGAACAGCAGAATGTTCTGCGTATGTTCAACGCCCTTCGGATCGGCCTCCGTGCCCGACGTGTACAGGAGGTAGCTGAGCGCGTCGGGGTGGATTGAAGCGCCTTCAGGGTGCTTTCCGGCGAATTCTCGCAACAGCGTGTCGAAATGCAACAGCCCCGGCACCGGATCACCGCACACCATGATGTGCCGGGGTTTGACGTGCAGACGTGCGGCAAGCGCGGGATAGTCGAATCCGCGGTATGTGTCGGGAATGACCAGAAGCGCTGTACCCGCGTCTTCCAGGATGTAGTTGAGCTCTTTCTCGCGGTAGATGGGCACCACCGGGTTCACCACGGCGCCGATCCGCAGGCAAGCCAGGTGAAGAACCACGGCCTGCACCCAGTTGGGCAACTGGAAGGTAACGACGTCGCCCGATCCAATGCCCAGTGACTCAAGCGCGCTCGCCATCGCCTCGACGCTTTGCATCACCTGGGCAAAGGTATAACGCGCTCCCCGATCGACGACCGCAACAGCATTTGCTTTTCGCTGCAGATAGTCGCCGATGAAGTCGATCAGGTTTCGGCCCGGCCAGACGCTGCGGTAGCGGTGTGGCGTGGCTGGGTCGAAGCGCAACGGCCATCGGGTGTTGTCGGTTGAAATGCGTGACACGGCAATGAATCCTTCGGGTGGTTGCGGCAATCGACCGCTTGGTGTGACCGGGTGCGCGGCAAGCCCCGTCGCGCAGGGCGACGGGGCGGTCAAGACTATTCTTCCGGGATGTTCAGTACATTGCGGGCAATGATCTCGCGCTGTACCTGCGAGCTTCCGCCGTAAATGGTCGCCGGAATTGCATTGAACAGAATGGGTGCCGGCGTGAGCGACGGTCGCAGCGGATCGCAGGATTCCATGATGGGTGCGGTCTCTTCGGCATATTCGTAGAGCAACAGGCAGATCTTCTGATAGGTTTCCGTGCCCCAGATCTTGAGCAGCGATACGCTGGGCGGCAGGCTTTCCCCGCGCTTGAGCATATCGACAAAGCGCGCGTAGCCAGCGGCCTGGTCGTTGACATCGAGCAGCAGTTCGGCATAGCGGGCGCGAAATACGTCGTTTGAAAACAGGCCTTTTGACTCTGCCAGCGCATTGAGCTGGCTCAACGCGTAGCGACCCTGCTTTGGGCTGCCCAGGAAGATGCGCTCGAACCCGAGCAGCGCTTTGGCCATTGTCCAGCCTTTGTTGATTTCTCCGACGAGGTTTTCGGCGGGCACTCGGACATCTTTGAAAAACACCTCGCAGAATTCGACATGGCCACCGATATCACGGATCGGGCGGATGGTGATCCCCGGTGCGGCAAGGTCAATGAGCAGGAAGCTGATGCCAGCCTGCTTTTTTGCCTTCTTGTCCGTGCGCACCAATGCGAAACAGTGCGTGGTGTTCTGGGCCAGCGTGGTCCAGATTTTTTGCCCGTTGACGACGAAGGCATCGCCATCGAGGATGGCCTCGGTGCTGACCGCAGCCAGATCTGATCCGGCGCCGGGCTCAGAGTAACCCTGGCACCACCGGTGCTCGGCGGTCAGGATTTTTGGCAGGAAGCGTGCCTGCTGCTCCGGTGTCCCGTGTTTGATCAACAGCGGGCCCACCATGATCGTGCCCATGTCCAGGGTACGGGCCACGCCATGCCCCTCCTGCTCTTCGACGAACGCGATGAGCTTTTCGGGCACCAGGCCCATGCCCCCGAACTGACTCGGCCAGTTCGGCGCGAGCCAGCCCTGGCGCGAAAGCACTCCCGTCCAGTCGCGCACCTCATCCCAGTAGAGTCGTCGCTGAATGTTGCGCATCTCTTCCGGGTAATTGCGACGATAGAAGGTGCGCAGCATCCGGCGGAAGTCCTGTTCGGACATCGCATTCCAGTTTTCGTCAGCAGGGATCTCGACCTCGGCGTCGGCCGCCGTTGTGTCTCGCGCTGCCGGCTGAAGGGCAAGATAGCGGGCACGGTGGCGGCTGGCCGAACCGAGCCAGGCCGATTCGAACATGGCACGCTTGAGGTAGAGGCCGATGTTGCATTCATCGGTGAACCCGATGGCGCCGTGGAACTGGATCGCTTCGCGGGTGACGAGCATTGCGGCGCCCGAGCAGCGAGCCTTCACGCGGCTGGCGACCAGGGCCAGTGATTCGCCGGCAGAGATCTGACGAAGGCCTTCCTCGAGGCATGCTCGCGCAATCTCGATTTGGACATAACAGTCCACGATCTTGTGCTTGAGCGCCTGAAAGCTTCCGATGGCGCGCCCAAATTGCTTGCGGATCTTCACATAGTCCAGCGTGATGGCGAACGCGCGGTCCATGGCGCCCAGCAGGTCGGCCGCGACCACGATGCGTGCGCAATCGAGGGCGTGGTCGGTGGCTTGTCGGGCAGCGTCTCCCTCGGCCAGGAGATGGTTCTGGTCAATCACCACGTGGTCGAAACGAAGCTCGGCGAGGACGCTTCCATCGACGCTGGGCCTATCCTGGCGTGACACCCCGGCTAGCCCCGCTGCAACCCAGACCAGCAGCGGTGCGCCGTCTTCGCGGCGTGCAAGGACCAGCCATCCATCGCAGTCGAGCGCGGGCGTGACAAAGACCTTCGACCCGGTGAGCTCCAGGGCATCTCCGTTGCGGGTCGCGAGCGTTTCGATCGTGTCGCAAGCGAGCTGCCCCTCCCGCTCCTGCCAGGCGAGCCCGGCAAGCAGCTCGCCCGCCATCAATGCGTCGAGCAGGCGGGTTCTCAGCGGAGTTGCCGGACAGTCGGCGAGCGCGACAGCCATCATCGTGCTGGCGGTGATATAGGGCTCCGGCAGCAGCGATGCGCCGGCTTCGCGCGCGATCGAGACAAGTTCATTTAACCCAAGGCCCAACCCGTCGTCCTCCTCGCCGACCAGAACGGAAAACCATCCCGCCTCGGCGATCTGCCGCCAGATCGCGCGATCGACTGCGCCTGGCCGATCCCGCAGTGCGCGGGTCCTGGTTTCATTATTCAGGCGCTCAAGCAGGTCTTTCGCGCTGTCGCCAAAGGCGTCGTTGTTCTGTGCTTCGCTCATGATGTGTTGCGATCCTGTTGCCGTTGTCACTGATCTGCCAACCCGAATTCCCGGGCCAGCTGTTCCTGTTTTGAATGCATGTCACGCACGCTCGCTACTGACGACGCGAACGCCTTCAAGCGCCTGATGCATAGGTAGTGTCTCCCCGCCGTGGCCAGTCCGGTTTGTAATTTTTGATTTGATTTCTCGCTAATATAGCCGTGAGCGGTACGCGATGTAAAAAAATAGAAAAGTCGTGCCAACGAGCTTGTCTCGCCATTGCCTTACCTGGAGAATTCATCGATGCAACAAACGACGCCCGCAGGGCGCGACTACACGCTCAGCCGGATCGCGGTGCTGGACGACTACCAGGGCTACTCAATGGAATTGGCCGACTGGTCTGCCGTCAAGGCGCGCGCGGAGGTGGTCGTGTTTCGCCAGCACCTTCCGGAGGACGAGGCCGCCGTCGCGCTTGCTGACTTTGACGCGATTTGCTGCATCCGCGAACGCATGGCGCTGCCGGCAAGCCTCTTGCGTCGCCTGCCGCGGCTGAGGTTCATCGGCGTGACGGGCGCCGTGCACCGGACGCTGGACATGGATTGCGCGAAGGCGCAGGGCATCCTGGTCTCCAACACCCATCGCCGGGGCAGCGGCGCCTACGCGACGGCGGAACTGGCCTGGGGCATGATCCTGTCCCTGGCCCGCAATCTGCCCACCGAGATGACTGGCATGAAAAAGGGCGGCTGGCAGACCTCTTGCGGGATTTCGGTCGGAGGGCGCACGCTGGGCGTGCTGGGCCTGGGCAGGCTGGGCAGCCACATGGTTCCTGTCGCACGCGCGTTCGGCATGAACGTGATTGCCTGGAGCCAGAATCTGACGCCCGAAAAGGCCGCAGCAGCCGGTGCGCAGTGGGTGGACAAGGACACGCTGTTTCGTGAGGCGGATTTTCTCAGCCTGCACGTGGTTCTCAGCGAAAGGACAAGGCATATCGTGGGCGCACACGAACTCGCGCTCATGAAGCCGACGGCCTATATCGTCAATACCGCACGCGGCCCGCTCATCGATCGCGATGCGCTGATTGCGGCCGTGGTGGCCAAGCGTATTGCTGGCGTGGCGCTCGATACGTTCGATGTCGAGCCGCTGCCCGATGACGATGCCCTTCGCACGCTGGACAACGTCTGGCTTACGCCCCACCTTGGCTATACGGTGCGCGAGCTGCTCGTGCCGTTTTATGAGGACACGGTCGAGAACCTGCTGGCTTATATGGGAGGCAATCCGGTTCGGTTGCTCGGCGGCGGCGAATCGCATTGACCTGGTATGCACCAAGCACTGTCGTTCGGGGCGGGGAAATGTCGACGGGTCCACGACGGCAAGGTTGAGCCGCCAGGCGCCGCGCTGCCCGGAATTCCCGCCGCGGCATGGGGTTCCTAGTGGTGCAGGTTCTGGATCAGCAATGACATGTCGGGGCAGTTCTCCAGGTCATGGAGAATGCCGAGCGCGCGCGCGGCGACCGTTGGGTCGATGCGCGCCTGGCGGGCGCAGTCGCTGAATTTCGCGTCGATGTCCGACCAGCCGAGTTCGCGCGAGGGGTGCCCGGGCGCCTTGGCCACGCGCGTCACATGGCGTGTGCCGTCGCGCAGGTGGACCTCGATTTCGACGAATCCGCGGCTTCCCGAACTGCGGGTGTCGAAGAGCGGATCGTCATCGCGGCACAGCGGGGTTTCGTAGGCGTCGACGCGCTTGAGCAATTCACGGATTGCAGGACGGTTGACGGCTTCATCGGTGAACGACGCGATCGAATAGTCGCCGTCGAGCAAGCCGGCGGCAAGCGCGTACTGCAGGCTGAACTTCCCTTCGAGCCCGGTCTTCGGATCCGGGTAGGTGAGCACCAGCATGCCGCCGGGCGGCATCCGGCATTCGAGCCGGGCAACGTCATCGGCGGTGAAACCGTGTTGCTGCCTGAGCGACAGGATGCCATCCATCGGCCGATGCGTCGCGTAACAGCAGGCGAACTTCTTCAGAGCGATCCCGGGTTCGAGCAGGATCCCCGGCCCGTCAAGGGCGTCGATGGCGACCTGCGGATCGGAGGCTGCGACGCCGTACGCCGCGAAAAACCCCGATTTTGCCTCAAGCGCGTCTGTTGCAGCCGATAGCCCGCTTTGTGCCAGTCGCACTGCTTCAAAGGCGTTGCGCGCTGCGAGCCCGGTGTGAAGCGGCTTGGTCATGGTGCCGAAATTGCGTCGCAAGCCGCTGGCCATCGAGGCGGCAATCCCGAATGCCGTGCGGGTCTGGGGGACGTTCAGCCCGAAGGCCTTTGCGAGCGCGCCCAGCGCACTGAAGGTGCCCAGGGTGCCGGTTCCGTGAAAGCCGCGCTCGTAATGGCCAACCGTAATGCCCTGGGCGACGCGGGCGCCGACCTCGACGCCAATCACATAGGCTTCTATGAAATCGCGGCCCGACATGCGCCGGCGGGGCAGATCCGCCATCAGCGCGGCAACGATGATGGCGCTAGGGTGCGCCGGCATCATGGAGAGCACGTCGTCGAAGTCGAGCGCGTGGCCAAAGGTGCCGTTGATCAGCGCAGACATCGAGGCGCTGGCGGTGCGTCCAGTCCCCAGGATCGGGGTGATACCCTGCTCATCGGAGTGATCGAGGTAGGCGAGCAGCGGCTCTTCGACTTCGCTTCCGACGCCCGAAAGGATCACGGCGAAGGTGTCGGCGATGACTTTCAGGGCCTTCGCGATCGTACCCTCGGGGAAATCCTCCAGGCGACGCTCGACGATGAGACGCGACAATCGTTCGGTTAACCCGGCCATGCTGCCCCCGTTTCAGACTGAGTGTCTTATGGATCTGTGGCGCTTTATAGCAAATGCCAACTTGCCATGCGAGTCATTTTCGGATCGAATCGGGGGGCGGCTTCCTGCGGATCAGCCAGGTGCCTGTCGCGAATGGCCGTCCGTCCCGCGCTGGCGTCACAGGAGATGAGAAATGAGCATGAGAATCAACCTCCGGTCATCGCTTGCCGTTGCGGTAATCTGGGCATTGTGTGGCCTATCCGCTGTCATGGCCGCGGATTGGCCTTCGGGGCCGGTTCACCTGATCGTGCCGTTTCCACCCGGGGGCAGCAACGATGTGATCGCCCGCAGGCTGGCGGAGCAGTTGACGAAGTCGCTTGGGCAATCCGTCATCGTGGAAAACAAGGCGGGAGGCGCCGGCACCATCGGTTCGCAGGCCGTTGCGAGCGCCGCGCCCGACGGAAAAACATTCCTGTTCATCTCGAATTCGATCGCGACCTCGGCGGCGGTGCAGCAAACGCCCTACAACGCAGTGACGGCATTTACCGCGATTACGCCCGTTGCGCAGGCACCGTTCGTGATCATCACCCGCACCGGATTTCCGGCCCGGACGGTTCCGGAACTGGTCGAAATCGCGAAACGCAATCCCGGTTCGCTCAATTACGGCAGCGCGGGCCTCGGCGACACGACGCAGATGACCACGGAGCTGTTTGGTGACATCGTGGGTGTCAGGATGACCGGGGTCAATTACAAAGGGATATCGCCCGCGCAGCTTGATCTCGTTGCCGGAAGGCTGGACCTCATGATCACCACGATGGCGTCGATCCGCGGGACGGCGGCAGATCAGCTGCCCAAGCTGGCCTTCACGAGCGCGAAGCGAGATCCGGATTATCCGGATGTTCCAACGGTGCTGGAGCAGGGCATCGATTATGTCGTGGATGTCTGGTGGGGTGTCTTTGCGCCGGCCGGGCTTGCGCCTGCGATCCGCGATCGCATGAACCGCGAGATCGCGGCGATCGTGGCGACCCCGGATTTTGCACAGTTCCTGAAGAATTTCGGGGCTTCCCCGGTGTCATCGAGTCCCGCGGAATTTCAGGCCGTGCTTGCCAGCGATGTTGAGCGCTGGAAGCATATCGCGCAGCGTGCGGGAATTCACATGCAGTAACCCCGAGTGCCGTCATGACATTCGGTGAAGAAAATGGAGCGGTGAATGAATAATGACCAGGCAGATTCCGGCGAAATCAATGTGCACGCTGACCATGAACGCGTCAGTGAGTTCGTCGAATTCGCGACGCGACGACTGCACGGGATTGAATCGAGGACACAGGCGAGCCAGGTCGCATCCGAGGTGCTGCGACTGAACGATGCCGTGCGGCGCGGCGCGCACGGGCGCATTGATTTCCGCCAGCATCCGCAGGATTTCGCGGCGGTGCTGATTGCCAATGCGGATTCGACCAATGCGAATGCGACCAATGCGAATGCGGCCAATGCACACACGGCCGATGGGAAGACTCGCCTGCCGGCCGGGACCGAAAAGGACGGTGAATTGCTCGAGCGGTCAATTCTGGAGATCGCCGCGATGCTGCGCGCGGGTCAATTAAGCAGCGAACAGTTGACCAGGCTTTCCATCGCGCGTGCAAAGGCGTTGCAACCCGTCATCAACGCCTTCATTGCCATCCACGAAGAGAAGGCCTTGCAGGCGGCGCGGGTCCTGGACCGTGAACTTGCCGAGGGCCATGATCGCGGGCCTTTGCACGGGATTCCCCTGGCGCACAAGGATTGCTTCGAGCG
Organism: uncultured beta proteobacterium; assembly: GCA_903894155.1. Classification (GTDB taxonomy): domain Bacteria; phylum Pseudomonadota; class Gammaproteobacteria; order Burkholderiales; family Burkholderiaceae_B; genus Zwartia. Next base: position 15,558 of record CAITPF010000459.1, read on the forward strand.
CACCGGCGAGTCGATGACGGTGGGATCCATCGTGACGGGGCAAACGCCGGGATTGCGTGACGCGACCATCTTGCAGTCTTTCGAGGCCGCGGGAGCCGTCGACATCGGCCCGTTGAACATGAACGAAATGGTGGCGGGGCCGACCGGAAGGAATCCGCACTTCGGCGATTGCTGCAACAGCTGGGATCCGGACCGGATTTCCGGCGGCTCGTCGAGCGGTTCGGGTGCGGCGGTCGGTGCCGGCATCGTGTTTGGCTCGATCGGCTCGGATACCGGGGGCTCGATACGGCTACCGGCATCGATGAACGGATTGTTCGGCATGAAGCCGACCTACGGCCGCGTGTCGCGCGCCGGTTGTTTCCCACGCGCGTTTTCACTGGATTGCGCGGGTCCGCTCACGCGCAGCGCCGAGGATTGCGCCGTAATGCTGCGAGCGATCGCAGGTCGTGACACGCGCGACCCATCCAGCCTGGACGTGTCTGTTCCCGATTACGTCGCGGCGCTGCAGCAAGCGCACGTCGGAAGTCGAATCGCGGTTCTTGGCGGGATGGGCGAGTTTCATCCGGAGATCGCACAGGCGTTTGGGGCGTTTGTCGACTTGCTGGCGCAATCCTTTGGCCGGGTCACGCAGGTGGAGTCTGGCTTGTTTGAGACTTGCTACGCGATGGCGGATGTCATGTCCAAGGTCGAGGCGGCGACGCTACACGGCGACTGGATGCGCGAGCGCGGGAGCCAGTATTCGCAGGGCGTCTTTTCGAGGACAGAGCCGGGGTTGCATATCCCGGCGGCACGGTATCTGGAATCGTTGCAGGTACGGGCGGAGATTACCCAGGAGTTCATCGACACGTGTTTCGCCGATGTGGACGTCCTGGTGTGCCCGACGATGCCGATCCCCGTGCCCACCCGTGAGGAGGCCGATGTCGAGCGTCCGGGCCAGGTGTTCGGGGTGGTCGCGGCCATCACGCCGCTGACGCGGCCGTTCAATTACCTTGGGCTGCCCGTGCTGACGATGCCGATCGGCGTTGACGCCAACGGCATGCCGATTGGCGCGCAGCTGGTGGGCCGTCCGTTTGGCGAGGCGAGGCTGCTGGCCATTGCGCATCACGCGAGCGCGGCGATGGGGTGGAATCGATTGGCGCGCATGCACGAACTGCAAGCACGCAACTAAACCAACGGAATCGAACCACATCATGACCAGACTCGAGATGCCTGTCTTGCGCATGCGCAGCAAGTTGTTCGTTCCCGCTTCGCGGCCGGAGCTGTTTGACAAGGCCATGCGCAGCGAGGCGGACGCGCTGTCGTTCGACCTCGAGGATGCGGTCGAGGAGTCCCGCAAGGGCGAAGCGCGCCACCTGCTGGCCGATTTCTTTGCTTCGTTGCCGCCAGAGAACACGCGGCAAATGCTCGTGCGCGTCAATGGCGTGCGCACGGCGCATTTTGACCAGGACATGGCGATGGTGGTGGCAGGACGCGCCCAGGTGGTCAATGTCCCGATGCTGGAAAGCGGCGACGATGTGGTTCATGCGGCGCAGACGCTGGCGCGGCTTGAGCGGGAAACCGGGCGCAGCGCTCCGGTGGGCATCCTCGCCAATATCGAGTCACCCCGCGCGTTGCGATTCGTGGCCGAGATTGCTCTGGCGCACCCTCGGGTCATTGGCCTGCAAATCGGTTTCGGGGATCTCTTTTCGCCCTACGGAATCGATTCGCGTGACGAAGCTGCCGCGCAATCGGTGCGCCTTGCAGTGCGGCTCGCGGCTGCGGAGGCTGGCATTTCAGCCTACGACGGCGCTTTCGTGAACATTGCCGATCCGCAAGGGTTTCGCGCCGACGCGATGGCGGCGCTGCGCATGGGGTTCTCTGGCAAGAGCTGCATTCACCCCACGCAGATCGCCTTGGCCAACGAAGTGTTCAGGCCGACGGATGCGCAGATCGCGCAGGCCGTGAAGGTCGTCGAGGCAGCCAGGGAGGCGCTTGGCCGGGGTGTCGGCGCATTCGTCGTGGACGGCAAGCTGGTCGACGGCCCCTTCATTGCGGAGGCTCAACGCATTTTATCGATCGCCGGGTGGCCGGCGGTCGACGCTCAGCGCAGGGAATGAAGCCAGTCTCATCACGCGCGCCTTGCAACGCGGCGGGGATTCCCGCTAGCGTCGGTTGCCCATCAGGCGCAGCAGCATCATGAACAGGTTAATGAAGTCGAGGTATAACGTCAGCGCGCCAATCACGACTTTTCGGCCGGTGGTGGTTTCGTCGTCGTTACTGTCGTAGATTGCCTTGAGGCGCTGGGTATCGTAGGCTGTGAGACCCGCGAAAACGCCGACGCCAATCACGGATATTGTCCAGTCCAGAGCGCTCGATTTCAGGAACAGGTTGACCAGGCTTGCAATCACAATGCCGACCAAACCCATGAACAGGAACGTGCCGAATCCCGAGAGGTCGCGCTTGGTGGTATACCCCCAGGCGCTGAGCGCAGCGAAACTTGCTGCCGAGATGAAGAACACTTGCGTAATCGAGGTTTCGGTGTAGACGTGGAAGATGGTGGAGAGCGATACGCCTACCAGGCCTGCATAGACGAAAAACAACATTCGCGCCGTTTGTGCCGAAAGCGTGTTGATCCGTGCACTGATGAAAAACACCAGTCCCAGCGGCGCCAGCATGAACACCCACATCAACGGGCTCGCAAGCAGCGCTGGCCCGGTGAATTGAAAGGTCAGCATTGCGACGAGGCCGGTCAGGGCAACGCCCATGGCCATGTAATTGTAGATATTCAGCATATAGGCGCGCAGGCCAGCTTCAGCCGCGCCCGAACGATTGCCCGGCGTGCCGGGAATAGCTGCATTTCGATCAAAATTGGACATCGAATGATTCTTCCTGGTGATGGGTTCCTGACGAACCCACCTTGCGCCGGGTTCGTGGAACAGGCCGGTCAAACAAACCGGTCATGAAGCTGCTCGGGGGATGATAGCGGAAAAAGAGTGAGGTCTGGCAAGCGGATGCTGATGGATATGTGCTGGATTAACTGTATTGGACGTGACTTGCACGGACGGTAGCCGTCCGTATTGAACCCGCAACTGCTTCTGCTAATCGCTGTGGCATGGATCGGAGAAGGACGGTCTGCAGCCGCCGAAATCAAGGGGTTGAACTACAACAATCGGCCACGAGCGGGCGGACGCATCAACGATTCTGTACGTGCGAGCCTCGCTGGTCGCAGTAGAAGCTCACTAGGTGTCAGCGACTTGCCGCTGGTTCCTGCGATTAATACCCGGCTTCATCCGCCGCGAACCGGCGTCCCAGATGAATCCCGTACTTGAATTCGGTGATCATGTTCTGGTCAGTAATGATTTCAAGTTTGCGCGGGGTTTTTGCGATGACCTGATCGATGGTCTCGGTCGGCTTGTTGATCAAAGCCGCGATGGCGACCTGATCGCCCTTCGAGTTCGGGTCGAATACCGGCACACCATGATCTGTAAGCTCCAGCAGACGCTCTTTCGCCTGCGGGATGCGCGGCAGCAACTCGTGATCGGCGGCATACACAAAGTTGCCGTAGACGAAGGCGTATTTGAATACCGAGCTGACCGTAAAGAAGGCATCCGGCGACCAAGTCGAATTAAAGGCAAACACGCCATCCGGATTCAGCTTGGCCTTGACCATCCGCTCGAAATCCACTGACAGCAGGTTTGTTGCATAGGCACGCCAGTTCCACGTCGTGTTCATCAGGATGAGGTCGAAATGATCTTCGGTCGCACGCAAATAGTGCCTTCCATCCGTGATGTGGATGTGTACCCGGGGATCCTCAAAAATTGACTTTAGCCCCGGATAGTTGCGTGTGATGTCGCGGTAGGCGGGATTGATCTCGACCACGTCGATCCGCTCAATTTTTGGGTCCATGGTCAGCACCTTCACCCATGCACCAGTCGCAAGCCCGATTACCAGAACCCTTTTCGGGCTTGGCTTAAGCGCATGCAACAGGTAGGCACGATCCATGCCATTGATGTTTAGGTGCAGATCCGTGGTCGTGTGGCCATCGTAGACGTTGCCGCCGTAGACCTTGTCGGCGTTGTTTTCGCCTTTCACGACGTGGATAAGGCCGTGGCGGTTTTCCACCAGATAGCGGATGCTGTCGGGCTTGGCTCCCGTGATCGCATATATCAACGCATGGTTGTCTTTATCGATACTGGCCAGCGTGCCGATGCACAGAACGGCCATGACGGCAAAGGCGGCCTTGGTCAACACGCCCCGTCCGGATTTGACCCGAAACAACGTGATCGCGGCCAGTGCCAGTGTGCAGGCGGCAATCGCGCGCAGGGCGTTCGCCGAAGAGAGGAAATCCAGTAGCACGAGTCCTGTGATCAGGGGGCCGGTCGCTGAACCCGCGATGTTGGCAAAGTAAACCGTCGAAACGGATCGTCCAAGGTGGTCGTTGAGCGATGACCCCATGTGGTGAACGACGGGAAACAGCACGGATTTGGCGGTGGCCGTGAGGACGATCAGGGCTGAAAGCAACCCTAGCCGCAAGTAGGTCGCTTCAAGCGAGAACAGATGGGGGAGATACAGCAGCACCCCCAAATCGACCAGTCCTGCAATGAAAAGTGCCCAACCAGCAATGCCGACGATGTTCTTGAACCGCTCGCACGCCTTTTTGCCAAGATAGGCACCCAGCGCGATGCCGGCAAGGAACATCACCAGAACGTAGGCGAACCCTTGCGGTTTTCCGGCATAAACGAAGCCGACGATACGCACCCAGACGATCTCCTGGGAAAGGCTGAGAAACCCCATCGAGAACGACAGCAGAATGGCAAGTAATCTCATTGTTCGCTGCTCAGCAGGAAGTAGACGGTAGCCGCGACCAGGATGTTGATGCAGGCCGCCATGTAAATGACGGCATTCAGACCGACATAGTTGAACAGGATAAAACTGGTGACGAGCGCGCCGAACATGGCCCCGACTGTGTTGATCGAGTAGAGCCATCCCGTGGAGCGGCCCACGTTGCGCCAGGTGCGTGTCAGGTGAACGATCAGGATCGGCAGCGTCGCGCCCATCAGCGAGGTGGGAATGAGCACCAGCAGGAAATTGACCACACCGATGACAAAGATCGACTGATCGTAAAACGCGTCGCTGGCCCAGCGCAAGACGAAGGGGCTGAGAAACCCGAAGATGCCGATGCTGGCTTCGCTGAGCGCAAACAGCAGGAGCGCGTGGCTGGGATGGCGATCAACGATCCGCCCGCCCGCGATGGCTCCGATGCCAAGTCCGAGCATGAAAGCCGAGACGATGACGGTGACCGAAACGAGGTCAATGCCAAAGGCCGAGAACAAAATGCGCTGCCACGCCACCTGATAAATAAGGCCTGCGCCCCCTGAAAGAAAGAACGCAAAACTTAGGATTGGAAGTTGGGTAGCAAAACGGTTGTTTGGTTGCATCTGATCAAGATTTTGGTGCCTGGCGCAAGCACCAATAGTTAAATATTCGTTAATTCTAGATCGTGTAACGTAAGGTAACAGGGAATCGGCAAATGCGACGCGTTAACGAACTGAATTTCGGCGAATGCATACTTTGACTTTGAAATCACTCAACGAAGAAAGCCACGTGAGTAGCTTATCAATATGGCAAGCGACTCGATTGCTGAACACTGGATTGATGTGTCCGGCCAATTCGGTGGGAGGCCATCGACTAGCGAAAAGTGCGAGATCTTTCAATTTTGGCTGGCAGACTGCGTAGACCGCTTGGGGTTGAGTCCGACCCTCTATATTTAAACGAATTCTGCCTGTTCTTTCAGCCATCTTTTCAGGCCAGCACTGGTGGTCATGGTGACCATGTCTGCTTTGAGATCATTGATGTTGCTTTGCAAATCGCGCTGAGTCTTGGTCAGATGCAATTTCAGCAAGGGCGCCGTGATCGATACGGCGGATGGCAGAACGAACTCGGCAACCGTTTCGATCTCCAGATCGCGATGGGCTCTTTGCAGGTGATGCAGTTTTTGCTGCAACAGGAGGGAAAGCGCAGAAATTCTATCTGCAGCCAGGCTGGCTGAAATTTGTGCTTCGCTTAAATTGGCTTTCATTTGCAATTGCAAAAGTGCAAATAAATCTCCGCTGCTATAGGCCGTATTGGCCGCGCTCATTAATTTTGTTTTTTGCGACCTTTTTGACGGATCGATTTCACGATCCGGGTGTAAAGCACTGGCGAGTTGCCGATAGATTGCACGCAGGCTTTCCTTGGTGCCAAATGCAAGGGCATCCAGTCCAGAGTCGGATGCAGATTTACCAGATCGCTTGCGTCGCTTCTCTTTGACTTTTTCGCGCGCCTGCGCTTGTTTGCGCATGCGTTCAATGCCGGCGTGCAGTACGTCATCAATGTTGTCGAACGCCTCTTCGCCGTCCAGCGACTCGCCCATCATTTGCTCAAAGTACGCTTTTGCCTCTTCGGCTTGCGCTTTTTCGATTTCGGTCAGCGTTTCTTCAGAGTGCTTGTCATGCAAGATGCGCATGTCATCGTCGCCTTGCATCGCAAAATCTTTGGCGGTTCGACAGATCGTGCGTTTTAACAAACGTTGCTGCTTGGCGGAAAGCGCAAACTCGGTGAGTTTGTTATCCAGCATGACCACGATGGCTCGCTTTAGTCCTGCCTGACGCTGTTGTAGTGGTCTGATGACACCCCAGTATGTCACGCGATAATGATCCACCAGGGCACGTAAGGCAGTGGTCTTATCCGAGAATGCTTTTGCATCGTCAATGAGGGCAAAGAACGCTAAATGTTCGGGACTGATTGGGCCGGTGGTCTGGCGGGTCGTGATAACGCGACTAGTCATTCAAACTTTACACAAGGTGTTTTTGTAATTTGGGTCACTTTTTTTGATCAATGCGATGCTCGAGAGACCAACAGGATACTAGACAGGCAAGCGTTACCGCTGACGGTTCCGTGAATTTTGGGCTTCCTCAGGGCAATCTTGGTTCCTTTCTCGTGTTCTGTTGTGTTCTCGAGAGCGAAGTCTGGTTGTTATTCAACCTCTACCTTTGACTGCGCGATCAGCGTTTTCCACTTTTCACGTTCCGACTGCGCCATTTCCTTCAACCCCTGCGGCGTGCCCGTGCGCGCCTCGACGCCGTAACCGAGCACTTTCTCGGCCACGTCCGGCCGGGCCATCGCCTTGTTCATAACGCTGTTGATGCGATCCACGATGGCATCCGGGGTGCCGGCCGGGGCCAGCATGGCGAACCAGCCCGTCACCTCGAAGCGCTTGAGGCCCGAACCCTCGGGCGCCGCTTCTGCAACGGTGGGAACGTCAGGGTAGCGGCTCGCACGCGTCGCCGTTGAAACCGCCAGCGCGCGCAATTTGCCGGAACCCGCGTGCTGCATGCCCGTCATGTCGCTGAACATCATCGAGATCTGCCCGCCCATCAGGTCCGCGAGCGCGGGCGCGGATCCCTTGTAGGGCACGTGGACCATCTTTACGCCTGCAAGGGTCTGGAAGAGTTCGCCGGCCAGGTGGCTCGCGCTTCCATTGCCATAGGAGCCGAAGTTGAGTTCGCCCGGCTTGGACTTGATCCACTCCACAAGCTGCGCGACGTTGCCCGCCGGAGATTGCGCGTTGACCAGCAAAGGCAGCGGTGTCCAGGCAACCAGACCCACCGGGGCGAAATCGCGCTCGGGATCGTAAGACAGTTTGTACAGGAGCGGATTGATCACGTGGGTGCTCGACGCCGCCAAAAGGAGTGTGTAGCCATCCGGCGCGGCTTTGGCGACCGCATCGGAGCCGAGCGCCCCGCCGCCGCCAGCCTTGTTGTCGATGATGACCGATTGGCCGAATTCTTCGCTCATCGCCGCGGCGAGCGTGCGCCCGAGCAGGTCGGAAACCCCGCCGGGCGGGTAGGGGACCACCACGCGGATCGGGCGACTCGGGTAAGGCTGCCCTTGCGCCAGCGCTTTTCCGTCGACGACCAGACTGAGCCAAAATGACGCAAAAAGCATGGCCGCTCGTCGCCAGTACCACCGTGCCGATGATTGTCCGAAGCGCATGTTCTTGTCTCCCTCTGGAACAACTTCATTTTTTTGATCTTTCGTTGTACCTTAGCTTCGACCTGACGTGTACCCCCGCTGGCGGTGCACCATAACAACGAGTGGGGACAAAGATGCGCTTAACAGGGCGTGCAGCGATTGTGACGGGTGCCGCCGGGGGGCTGGGCAGTGAGATCTGCCGCCGGTTCGCAGCGGAAGGCGCCAGCGTCTGCCTGGTCGACCGCGTCGATACAAGCGTGACCATGTCTTGCCTGCAAGGCGTCGACCCCGCGCAACAATTCATCGGCGCGCGCGCCGACGTGTCGGACAGCGTCGACGTCGCCGCGCTGGTCGAGCGCGCGATGGCCGCGTTCGGACGCATCGATCTCCTGGTCAACGTCGCCGGGATCAGTTCTCACGGATCGTCCGACGACGTCACGGAGGCCGTCTGGGATGAAGTCCTGAAGATCAATCTCAAGAGCGTATTCCTGTGCTGCAAGGCCGTGCTGCCGCATATGCGGGAGCGCCGCTATGGCCGGATTGTCAATATCGGCTCGGTGCTCGGCAAGAACGGCGGCAACCCGCGCCCGTGGATCGACAAGGGCGAGCAGACCCGCGCGGGAAGCCTGGCCTACGGCGCCTCAAAAGCGGGCGTGCATGCGGTGACGATGTACCTGGCCAAGGAAAACGCGTCCGACGGCATTACCGTCAATTGCGTGGCCCCGGGGCCGATCGCTACCCACATGACGCGAAATTTTTCACAGACGCTGCGTAACCTGTTGCCCGTCGGGCGCATGGGTACGCCCGAGGATGTCGCCGATGCGGTGGCTTACCTTGCGGGCGAGCAGGCCGGGTTCGTCACCGGCGAGGTGCTCGACGTCAACGGAGGGCTCTGGGGCGACTGATGCGTGTGCGTTGCAGTCAACCGATCAAAAGGGCAACGCAACAAGAGGCCATGACATTGCGTCAAGCCCTTCACGGGCAACGCATGAGGGGCGACGCAAAAGCTGCAACGCAAAAGGTGCAACGCAAAAGGTGCAACTCAAGAGGGGCAACGCAAAAGCTGCAACGCAAAAGGTGCAACGCATCAGGGACAACGATTCACTGCGGGAGGAAGGGCAAGTGTCAGTATCGGAAAATCAGTACGACGTAGTTGTGGTGGGCTGCGGGATCGCGGGGCTTTCCGCCGCCGTGGCCGCGCAGGAGGGCGGGGCGCGCGTCTGTGTTCTGGAGCGATCCGTGTTCGAGGAGCGCGGGGGCAACACGCGCTACACCGGCGCCTGGCTCCGGATGAAAACCGAATCCGCGGTCACCGATGACTTCGAGGAGCATTTCGCCGAGAACTCCGGGGGTTACCTCGACCCGGCCCTGACCTCAGAGGTCGTCCATGACCCGAGTCACTGGCCGGCATCACTGAAGGCGCTGAGCTTCGTCGACCCGAACGTGATCGCGACCCTGGCCGAGAATGCGCCCCAGACGCTTGCATGGTTGACCGGGTTCGGCGTGCGCTTCCAGCAGCTCGAGGTGCCGTTTCCGACTTCGCGACAGCCGCGCTGGGCTCCCAGCGGAGGCGGGCTTGCTTTGATCGAGGCGCTTGCCAGGCGCTTTGAGGACAACGGTGGAACCATCGTCTATGAAACAGCGGCGCAAAGCCTCATCCAGGACGACGAAAACCGCGTGATCGGGGTCAGGGCGGTCGGCCCGGGCAACCGACCAGTCCAGTTTCGCGGCAATGCGGTCGTTCTCGGTTGCGGCGGGTTCCAGGGCAACGCAGAGATGCTCACGCGCTACATCGGGCCTCGCGCGCTCTACCTTCGCACCATGTCGGTCGGTTGCCACGCCAACAAAGGCGAGGGGATCCGCATGGCGCTCGACATCGGCGCGGCGCCTTGCGGGGATTTCGGCAGCTGGCATGCATCGCCTGCCGATCCGCGCTCGAATCGCCCGGGCCCGTCGATGTATGTCTACCCTTATGGCGTACTGGTCAATCTCAACGGCCAGCGCTTCGTTGACGAAGGCCCGGGGCATACGGATGCGACCTATGAAAGCGTGACGCGGGAAATCTATGCGCAACCCAAGGGGATTGCCTACGTGATCCTCGATGCTGGCTTGCAGGATGTACCGAACCTGTCGGTCGCGATCCGCACGGAGCAGCCAGCGATCGAGGCCCCGACGCTCGCCGAACTGGCCGTGAAGCTCGAGATCGCCCCAGAAGTGCTTGAGCGCACCATCAGCGAGTACAACGCCGCCTGCCGCCCGGGGTTATTTGACCCGCGCGCGCTCGACGGCTTGCGCACCGAGGGGATCACGCCCAGGAAGTCGAACTGGGCGCGTCCGATCGCGCGCGGGCCCTTCAAGGCCTACCCGATCATCTCGACCATCGTGTTCACGTTCGGGGGATTGAAGGTCAACACGCGTGCCCAGGTCCTCAACACGCAGGGCGAGGTGATCGGCGGTCTGTATGCGGCCGGCGAGACGATGGGGATTTATTACGGCACCTATACGGGCGCGACTTCGGTCATGAAGGGCGCGGTGTTCGGACGGATCGCCGGATCCGATGCCGCCAGCCGTCTGGCGTCGGCCGGCGCTGCCGAAAATAACTGATCAGGGGGCACCATGCAGCAATTGACACGCAGGCTGGCCAGACGAATGGGCGCGATCATGGCGATCGTGCTGGCGTGCGGGCCGTTCACGACCGCGTTGGGCGAGTCGTTTCCGGATCGACCGATCAGGCTCATCATCCCCTTCCCGCCCGGCGGCTCGACCGACGTGATCGCGCGCTTGCTGGCGCAGGAACTCGGCAATCAGTTGCACCAGAAAGTCATTGCCGAGAACAAGGCAGGTGCCTCGGGTGCGATCGCGACGCAGGCGCTCGCGACCGCCAAGCCTGACGGCTATACCCTTTGCTACTGCACGACAGGCTCGATCGTCATCCTGCCGCTGATCGATCGGCAGCTGCCCTACAAGCCCGGCGATGTGGTGCCCGTGACGCACCTGGTCAATCAACCGTTCGGCGTGGTCGTGCGCAGCAACCTCGGGGTGAACACGATGGCTGACCTGGTTGCACTGGCGCGCAAGGAGCCCGGCAAGATCACGTTCGGCTCGCCGGGGACAAGCACCCCGAGCCACCTGACCGGCGAACTGCTCAACGAGGCCGCTGGTATCAAGCTCACCCACGTGCCCTACCGGGGCGATACGCCCGCGGTGGCCGATCTGCTGGGCGGCCAGATTGACGCGATGTTCGCCTCGGCGGTGATCCTCAAGCAGTTGATGTCCACCGGCAAGGTCAAGCTGATCGCGATGACGAGCACCGAGCGGCTGAAGGATTTCCCGGATGTGCCGACCATTGCCGAATCAGGGTATCCTGGCTTCCAGACCTACAACTTTGGCGGCCTGTTCGCGCCGGCGCATACGCCGGCAAGCGTGCTCGATACCCTGCATCGCGCCGCGCTGGCCTCAATGCAGTCACCCTCGCTGCGCGAGCGCATGGTGGGCGACGGGCTTGTGGTGGTCGGCGACGGCACGCAGGCGTTTTCGGCGACGCTCAGGAGCGAACAGGTACGCTGGGGTCGCGTGGCTGCGTCGTCCGCGCAGAACAATTAGGTGGCGGGGGCGCTCATGCCAATGTGCCGAATTGCAAGATACGGGATCGGCTTGCTGTGCTGGCTGGCCTGTGCGGGCGGCGCACTGGCGCAGCCATATCCGAGCGCGCCGATCCGCCTGGTCGTCGGTTACCCGCCGGGTGGCGCCAACGATATCATCGCCAGGCAGTTTGCCCCGCGGCTCGGGGTCGAGCTTGGCACGCAGGTCGTGGTGGAAAACAAGGGCGGCGCCAACGCAATCCTTGGCGCCGAGGCGGTGGCCCGGGCAACGCCTGACGGCTACACGCTGCTCTTCGCCGGGCTGACGTCGCTGGTATTCAACACACTCACGTACCCGCGCCTTCCGTATGACGCCGTCAAGGATTTCGAGGGGATCGGCGTGATTGCCTCCAACCCTGTCGTCTTCGCGGTGCGCCCCTCGCTCGGCGTCGGCTCGTTGCCAGAGCTTGTGGCGCTTGCCAAGGGCTCCCCGGGCAAGCTCAACTTCGCCACGGTCGGCGCGGGCGGCAGCACCCGGGTGTGGTTTGAGCTGCTGAAATCCGCAGCACAGATCGACCTCAGTTATGTTCCCTACAAGGGCGGCGCGCAGGCGATCACCGACTTGATGGGCAATCAGGTCGACGGCATCGGGATTGATTTGCCGGCGGTTCTGGGATTTGTGCGCGACGGCAAGTTGCGGGCAATCGCTGTCACGGGAGAAGAGCGCCACCCCTTGCTGCCGGAGGTCGGAACCGCGCACGAGCAGGGCCTGGCGGGGCTGACTGCCGGCAACTGGTATGCGCTGCTCGCGCCGGCGGGCACGCCCGCGCCCATCCTTCAGCGGTTGGACCGCGCCACGCGCGCCGTGATGGCGGACCCGGGCTTCGCGGCGCAACTGCTCAAGCTCGGCGTCCAGGTGTCGCCGCAAGCTCTGGCGGGCGACTACGACCGATTCCTGCGCGCCGAGATGGAGCGCTGGGCTCCCATCGTGCGCAGCGCGCGCATCCAGGCGGATTGAACAGGATGGGAAAGGCAATCGCAATGGACGCGGGCGCACGCATCGCGCGCTTTGCCGCAGGATTTGGTCGCCGGCAACTGACCGGGGCGCAGTGCAAGGTGGCCTATCGCGCGCTGCTCGACACGGTGGCGGTTGCCGCGGCCGGGATCAACGAGCCCGCCGTGACGATCGTGCGCGACTACGTCACGCGCGCAGGCGGCGGCGGACCTTCGCGGGCGTGGGTCACCGGCGAGCGCCTAGCGCCCGAATCCGCCGCCTTGCTCAATGCCGTCGCGGCGCATGTGCTCGACTACGACGATGTCATGACGCCGATGCGCGCGCATGTCAGCGCCACGCTGGTGCCTGCGCTGACGGCGCTCGCGGGCGTGCGCGAGGTGACGGGCGGGCAATATGCCGCCGCGTTCATCGCCGGGTTCGAGGTGATGGCGAAGTTTGCGCATGTCATGGCACTGGATCACTACAGCAAGGGATGGCACTCGACGTCTGCGCTCGGCGTGCTGGGCACCACCACGGCGTGTGCGGTGTTGCTCGGATTGGACGAGACGCAGATCGTCAACGCCCTGGGGCTTGCCGTTGCGCAGGCTGCGGGCTCGCGCGAGAATTTCGGCTTCATGGCCAAATCCTTCCAGGCGGCGCAATGCGCGCAGGCGGCGGTGCGCGCCGCACTGCTCGCGCAGGCCGGGTTTGACGCCGCCCCCACGGCCATCGATGGTCGCTACGGCTACATGAGCCTGTATGCAGGGCGCGAGGACATGGGCCCGGCGCTGTCGCAGCTTGGCGAGGGCGAGCTGGAAATCGTGCGCACTGGTCTGGACGTCAAGAAGTATCCCTGCTGTTACGCGTTGCACCGCGGCCTGGACGCCCTGTTTACATTGCGTCGTGAACACGGGCTCACGCTGGATGCCGTCGAGCGCATTGACGTGCTCACGAGTGCCCGTGGCCTTGAGGCGCTGATCACGGGCGAGCCCTTGACCGGACTTGAGGCGAAGTTCAGCATGCCGTATGCGCTGACGGTGGGATTGCGCGATGGGGCGATCGACTTTGCAGCGTTCGCCGATGCCGCGCTCGCGCTTCCTGAACCGCATGCCTGGTTTGACCGGATCCATGTCGTCGAGGCGGCGGGCCCGGTGCTTCCGCGCTGGACGGAAATCCGTTTGACGTTGCGCGATGGCCGGGAGCTCGCCCTGCGAGTGCAGGTCGCGCATGGCGACGCGCCGGATCCGCTGACCGACGACGAATTGACGCAAAAGGCCAGGGATTGTTTCGCGTTGGCACAGCTGGACATGGATGCGGGCGCTTGGTCGCACCGCGTCCTGAACATGACGGATCTCGCGCTCGGCGAGGTTCTCATTTAATGACAATCCGTAGATTGGGAGTCCTCGTATGGCAATGAAAATCTGGCACCAGAGTTTTACGACGCTCGCCCGGGTCCCCGAATATGACGCGGCGCTTCGCAAGCACATCAAAGCGGTCGTGCGGCCCGACACCGAAGTGGCCGTGCATGGCACGCACCCCGGCACCCACGGCCACAAGAAGACCGACGGCCCGAGCACGGATGTCGGGTTCGCCTACTTCCAGTCGCTGCACATGCATCAGTTCGCGTATGCCGCGATCATGGCCGAAGAGCAGGGGTTCGACGCCTTCGCGCTGTGCACCCTGCCGGAACCGGGCCTGCAGGAAATCAAGAGCCTGGTGAACATTCCGGTCGTGGGCTATGGCGAATCGGCGATGTATACGGCCTGCCAGCTTGGGCGCAAGTTCGGGGTGCTGCTGTTCATCAAGGAGATGATCCCGCAGATCGAGAACAACGTGCGCCTGCTGGGTCTGGAGAAGCGTTGCGCGGCGATCCGGTACGTCGGGTTCCCCTCGAGCGAGGTGATCCCGGCTGCGGGCGTTCCGGAGCATGTCATCGATATTTTCATGGATAACGCGAGGCAACTGATCGCCGATGGCGCGGACGTGATCATCGCCGGCGAGGTGCCGCTGAGCCTGCTGCTGCAGCGCGCGGGCATCAATCGCGTGGACGACGTGCCTGTGATCGATGCGGTGGCCTGTACGCTGAAGTCGGCCGAGGTGCTGGTCGACCTCAAGCGCCAACTCGGCATCTCGCGCAGTACGCAAGGCTACTACCAGGCGTTGCCGCCGCGCGATCGGGTCAAGGAGCTGGCTGAGCTCTACGGGATCTCGAAGCTCTTCTGAACGGCCTGGTATGCGGCTGAATCCGAGGCAGGGCCTGAGAACGATGTGCCGCGCGGGCCCATGCAATCGCTGGGTGCGGATCCTGGCGCTCGCCCTTGCACTGTGGCTTTCGGGGTGGGGATGCGCGTTCGCCGCCTACCCGGATCGCCCGGTGCGCATCGTCGTGCCCTATACGGCGGGTGGTCCTGCGGATCTCCTGGCGCGCTACATCGCGGGCCGCCTCACGCAGTCCACGGGCCAGTCGTTCGTGGTCGAAAATAGACCGGGTGCAGGGCTCGTGATCGGTGCGGATGCGGTCGCGAAGGCCGATGCTGATGGCTATACGCTGCTGGTCAATGCTTCGTCGATGCTGATCCCGGGCCAGGGCACGTCGCGCTCGCCCGAAGACAACCTGCGCGATTTCGCGCCCGTGACGCTGATTGGCACGCTGCCGATGGTGCTGCTGGTGTCGCCAGACCTGCACGTCGACAATCTGGCGCAGTTGGGTGCATACGCGTTGCAGCGGCCGGGCCAGGTCAACTATGGCTCTTCGGGTTCCGGCAGCCTCACGCATTTGTCGGGCGCCTTGCTGGCCAGCATGATGGGGCTCGATCTCGTGCATGTTCCGTATAAGGGAATCTCGCCTGCGCTGACCGATCTTGCCGCAGGTCGGGTGCAACTGGTTTTCGCGGGCGCGCCCATCGCGGTGCCCTTCGTGCGCGACGGCCGCTTCGTCGCGCTTGGCCTGACCGGAACGCGGCCGCTCCCGATGTTGCCCGGCGTGCAGACTCTGGCTGACCTTGGCCTGGCCGGGTACGACGTCCCGTCCTGGTATGGCATCGTCGCGCCCGTCGGGACCCCGACGGACATTCTTGGCTTCCTGCACCAGGAGATCGCCGCGGTCCTGCGCACAGAGAAGGCACGCACGCAGTGGACGCAATGGGGCGCTGAGCCGACCGTCAGCGAGAATCCGTCCCAGTTCTCCGAATTGATGCGCAACGACGTGCGCAAATGGGCGGAGCTTGTCGGCAGCGGAAGACTGAAACTGCAGTGAGCGAACACGGGCCTGGATCGGGTGACCCTGCGCCCGGCCCGGTCATCATGAGCATATAGCCATTTGATCTTGGGCCCAGGCCAGATCCGGCTTGCAGCGCAAGGCAAAGCCGGTATCATCGCCGGATCATTTCTGAAAAGCCAACGCCATGTCCGAATTCAAGCCCGACGCCAGGCCAGAATCCGTTGCCAGCCCCGCCGGTTTGCCCGCGCTTGAAGACCGGGTGCGCCAGGATCTTGCCTGGCTGGATTTGCCCGCCAAGCCGTGGATCATTCCACGCGAGCATGAAGGGCAGCCTGTGCTGGAGGTCGCCATCATCGGTGCCGGAATGGCGGGCATGACGGCGGCGATTGCGCTGCGATTTCTCGGGATCCCGGCGGTCCTGTTCGACCGCGCACCCGCTGGCGTCGAGGGCCCGTGGGTGACGACCGCCCGCATGGATACTCTGCGCTCGCCCAAACAACTCGCCGGCCCCGCGCTCGGAGTGCCGTCGCTGACCTTTCGCGCGTGGTTCGAGGCGCAGTTCGGCCTTGAGGCCTGGGAGGCGCTGGACAAGATCACCCGCGTGCAATGGATGGATTACCTGCGCTGGTACCGTCAGGTGCTCGCGCCGGACGTGCGCAACGATCATGAGGTGCTTCGCGTCGAGCCGCGCGGCGATGGGCTCGTGGCTCTGCGGATTCGTACCCCGGATGGCGAGCGCACGACCTACGCGCGGCGTGTGGTGATCGCCAGCGGCCGCGACGGCATCGGTGGCCCGTACGTCCCGGCGATTGCCAGCGACATCCCGCGAAAATTCTGGGCGCACTCCTCCGACGAAATGGATTATGCGTTGCTCGCGGGCAAGCGCGTTGGCGTGGTCGGCGCAGGCGCTTCCGCCATGGACAGCGCCGGGACCGCGCTCGAGTGCGGCGCCGCCCGCGTCGAGATGCTGATTCGCCGCACGGAAATTCCGCGCGTCAACAAGGGCAAGGGCGCGGGCAACCCGGGGCTGGTGCACGGCCACGTGACACTGCCCGATGACTGGAAGTGGCGGATCCGGCACCACATCAATGCGGCGCAGGTGCCCCCGCCGCGCGGCAGCACGCTGCGCGTTTCGCAGCACCCAAACGTCCGGTTCAACGTGGGTTGCCCGCTCGAGTCGATTGATGTGCACGGCGACGCCTTGCGTGTGCACACCCCGCTTGGCGTCTTCGACCTGGACTTCCTGATCTTTTCGACCGGCTTCAGGATCGACTGGGGCCTGCGGCCCGAATACGGCGCGTTTGCGCCCCACGTGCGCGCCTGGAAGCATGGCTTTGCGCCTCCCGAAGGCCTCGACGACGTCGAACTGTCGGATTCCCCGTACCTGGGGCCGGCCTTCGAGTTGCAGGATCGTGATCCGGGCTCTTGCCCCGGCATCGACAGGATCCACTGCTTCTGCTATCCCGCCGCGCTGAGCCACGGCACTGTGTCGGGCGATATCCCGGCGATCAGCGATGGCGCGCGCCGGATGGCGCAGGCGATGGCTGCCCTTTTTTACCGTGAGGATATTGACGCGCATTTTGAAAGGTTGCGGCAATATGACGAGCCCGAACTGCTCGGCGATGAAATCGGCGCTGCGCAATGGGTGAGGACGCGCGCCGAGCGCGACGGACGTGAACCGATCGAGGACGAAGCATGAAAGACACCGAAATTCATGACACTGTGGACCACGTGGTCGGTTACGCCGATGGCTCGCCCACCCATGCGATCCGGCACGCGCGCGCCAAGGTCGTCGCCGCCACGCAAGGCAGCGAGGATGGGCTTTTCGACCCGGCGTTGCCAGGGCTTACCGTGCAGGAGCGCCTGCTGGTGGCGATCCTGGCGTGCGCTCTCGCGCCTGCGGCGGCGCTGGTCAGCGAGTACCGTGCCCGGCTTGAGTCGCTCGGCGCGGATCCGGCGCTCATCGAATCCGTCGCGCGCGGTGAAGTGCCTGCGGCGGCAAGCCAGCGCCTCGCGGCGATCCTGCGCTTTGCCCACACGTTGACCACGGATCCGGTCAAGGCCGACAAGGCCGCCCTGCTGCGCTTGAAGGAGTCCGGGCTATCGACGCCGGAGATCGTGACGCTCGCGCAGCTGATCGCGTTCGTTTCCTACCAGACCCGCGTTGTCGCGGGCTTGCGGGCGATGCGGCAAGCGGAGGCACGGGCATGAGCGAACTCATCAATATCAAGGGGTTTACCAACGCGACACTCGGTTGGGATGCGTGGCTTGATGTGGTCGCGCTCGACGCGGCCACGCCCGGGCAGATCAAGGTGCTCGAGGAAAGCCACCCGAAGGCCAAAGAGTCTGATTACTACCTGTTTCTCGTTCACCAGCCGGAGATCCTGCGCCAGCGGTCCGATGCGTTCAACGCGATCATGTACGCGCCAGGCGGATTGCCGCGCGCAGAGCGCGAACTGGCCTCCACCGTCGTTTCGCGCATCAATGGGTGCGTGTATTGCGCCTCGGTGCACGCACAGCGCTTCGAGCAGCTCGCCAAACGCGACGACGCGATCCGCGAAGTGTTCGAGGATCCCGCCACCGCCGGCACGACGGACCGCGAGCGGGCGATCGTACGGTTTTCGATCGACCTGACTGTCGCGCCGGACAGCGTGGATGCGCAGGCTATCCAGCGCTTGCGCGATGTCGGGCTCACCGACGCCGAAATTCTCGACCTGATGCATTCGGTCGCGATCTTTGCCTGGGCCAACCGCCTCATGCTCAATCTGGGCGAGCCGGTGTTCCCGTCGCTCCACACAGGCGAGGTTAAATGAAGACGCACGTATTGCGACGCCGCCTGGTGCGTGGCGCAGCGCTATTGCCGCTGATCGCGGCTGCGCCGCTCATGACCCTGGCCGCCGATGGCAATGTCAACGCGGGGAGCTGGCCCGTGTTGGACAAGGCGATCCAGATTACAGTGCCGGGCCCGGGCGGCGGGGGCACGGGCGACACGCTGGCGCGTATGGTGGCCGAGCAGCTTGCGACGCGCCTGAAGACCAGTGTCGTCATCGAAAACAAGCCTGGCGCCAACGGGAATATCGGCGCAGCGGCTGCGGCAAAGTATGCCCCCGATGGCTATCGTTTCCTGTTTTCCTGGGCGGGTACGCTTGCCGTCAGCCCGGCGCTCTACGCATCGACAGGATTCGATTCCCAGAAGGATTTCGAACCCATCGGCCTGATCTGCGATGTCCCGAATATCCTTGTGGTCAACAACCAGCAACCGGTCAGGGACATCAACGAATTCATCGCCTACGCCAGGAATCATCCCGGCAAGCTCAACTTCGGGTCGACGGGCATTGGCAGTTCGATGCACCTCGCGGGCGAGTTGTTCATGGTCGAGACCGGCACGAAGATGGTTCACGTGCCGTACAACGCGCCAGCCACGGCGACCACCAACATGATGGCCAACGACATTCAGCTGATGTTCCAGTTGATCCCCGGAATTGCAACCCAGGTCAGGGGTGGCAAGGTCCACGCCATCGCGATCATGTCGCCCGAACGATCGCCGGCGCTGCCGGATGTGCCCACGATGAAGGAACTCGGCTTTCCAAAGCTGATGTCCTCGACCTGGTTTGCGTTGCTTGCGCCCAGAGGGACTCCCGCGCCGATCATCGAGCGGATGAACGCCGAAATCAACGCGATGTTGCATGACCAGGATTTTCGCCAAAAACTTGCCGATGTGGGCGCCACGCCCATCGGCGGCACGCCGGACGATCTGAGCAAATACCTTGCATCCGAGATCGACAAATGGGGCGCGGTCGTCAAAGCGGCTGGCATCACCATCCAATAAGTCATGACATTGCAGCGTATCGACCTGGCCGGCGTTGCCCGGCGCTTCGGCAGGGACATCTCGGCCTATCCCTATGTCATCCGCATTCTGCTGGAAAACCTTTGCCGCAATCAGGCGTGGGGCGCTCCAATCAGCGACACGGAAATTTCGGCGTTGATCGACTGGCGCAATCACATCGACGCAGACCTTCCGCTTTATGTGACCCGGGTGATCCTTCCAGACTCCAGCGGACTTCCGGTGCTGCAGGATCTTGCCGCCCTGCGCGACGCCGTCGCCGACGCGGGGGGTGACCCTGCGCGCGTGGAGACGAGCCTGCCGGTCGATGTGATCGTCGATCATTCATTGCAGGTCGACTTCGCGGGATCCGCGGATGCCCAACCGAGGAATCTGGCGCGGGAATACGAGCGCAACGCCGAGCGCTACCAGTTCCTGAAGTGGGCGCAGCAGGCGTTTAGAGGCGTGACGATTCATCCGCCCGGCAGCGGCATCATCCACCAGGTCAATCTGGAGAAAATCGCGCGCGTGGTCCAGACGTGCGAGCGGGCCGATGGCCTCTGGGCGTACCCGGAGTTCGTGATCGGGGGAGACTCGCACACCCCGATGATCAACGCGCTGGGTGTGCTGGGCTGGGGCGTGGGCGGCATCGACGCCGAGGCTGCGCTGCTTGGTCAGGCGTACACGTTTCCGGTGCCCGAAGTGGTTGGCGTGCGCCTTGTGGGCGAGATCGTCGAACCTGCGCTGACGACGGATGCCGCGCTGCTCGTGACGCAGATTTTGCGGGGCGCGCGCGTCGCAGGCGCGATGGTGGAGTTTTTCGGCCCTGCGGTCTCATCGTTGCTTTTGCAGGAAAGGGCCACGATTGCCAACATGGCGCCTGAATACGGCGCGACCTGTGGCTTCTTCCCGGTGGACGACCGCACGATCGACTATCTGCGCGCGACGGCGCGCGACGCGGAGCAGGTCGAACTGGTCTGCGGGTATTGCAGCGGCAATCACCTGTTTCGCCATCCCGATGCACCCGAGCCGCAGTACAGCCGCGTCATCGAGATCGATCTCTCGCGAGCCTGTCAGAGCATGGCGGGGCCGCGACGTCCCCAGGAGCGCTTGCCGATCGGGGAGATCGGTGCGGATTTTCATCGCAGGTTGCCCCTGCCGATTGCCGACGACGGCTTTGCCGTCGTGGCGGCATCGACTGACGGTGCGCTCGCTGGCCGGTCGACGACGTCCGCGCAGGGCGAGGCCGCCGCAACGCTGGCGCACGGATCGGTCGTGCTGGCCGCGATCACTTCCTGTACCAATACCTCGAACCCGGTCGTGATGCTGGCCGCAGGGCTGCTGGCACGCAACGCGGTCGCGCGCGGACTTTCGTGCGCCCCGTGGGTCAAGACTTCGCTGGCGCCGGGTTCGCGCGCGGTCACCGGATACCTGCAGGACGCGGGCCTGACCGCAGGGCTTGAGGCACTTGGCTTCTACACGATCGGGTATGGTTGCACCACGTGCGGCGGGAAGTCCGGGCCCCTTCCCGCCGAAGTGTTGCGCCAGATTCAGGATCAGTCGCTGGTCACGGTCGCGGTGCTTTCGGGCAATCGCAATTTCGAGGGGCGCATTCACAAGGCAATCAGGGCCAATTACATTGGCTCGCCCCCCATGGTGGTGGCCTACGCGCTGGCTGGTCGTATCGACATCGATTTCGACGCCGAGCCGATCGGCTTGGATACGGATGGCCAGGCCGTCTTCCTGCGCGAGCTGTGGCCGTCGCGCGAAGAGATCGCCGCCTTGCTCCCTCTGGCCAATCACCCTCCAACGTTTGCCGATGCCTATCGTCGCGAGACCCCGGAATGGAATGCGCTCCAGGCGCCGACCGGACCGAGGTTCAGCTGGAACCCGGCCTCGACCTACCTGGTAGAGCCTCCGTTCTTTCGGCAGGATCCTGAAGGCGGCACCGTCGGTGAACTGTCGCGCGCACTGGGCGAGGCGCGGGTGCTCGCCGCCTTTGGCGACGGCGTGACGACCGACCATATTTCCCCGGGAGGCGAGATCCCGGTCGATACACCGGCCGGGCTGTACCTCCAGTCACTCGGCGTGCAGCCGAAGGACTTCAATTCGTACGTGGGCCGGCGCTGCAATTTTGAGGTCATGACGCGAGCGACGTTTGCCAACATCCGGATCCGGAATGCGCTCACGCCCGATGTCGAAGGCGGCGTCACGCAACACTTCCCGACGGGCGAGATCCTCACGATCCATGAGGCTGCCGAGCGTTACCGGCGCGCCGGGATCACGACGATCGTGCTGGCGGGAAAGGAGTACGGGACAGGCAGCAGCCGCGATTGGGCGGCAAAGGGTTCCCAGCTGCTGGGTGTGCGCGCCGTGATTGCCGAGGGATTCGAGCGCATCCATCGCGCCAACCTGATCGGCATGGGGGTGCTGCCGCTGGCGTTTTCCGCCGGTCAGGGATGGCGCGCGCTTGGGCTGGAGGGAAGCGAGGTGCTTTGTCTGCAGAACGTCGAAGGCGCGATCCTGCGGGATGAATCGGTGCACGTCATTGCGAAAGGGCCGAAGGGCGAAGTGCGCTTTGACGTGCGCGCCCAGATCCTGACGGACGCCGAGCGCGCCCTGATGCGCGCGGGAGGCATCCCGCGCAGCGTGTTGCGGGGATTGCTTACTCCAGCTTGACCTTTGACAGCGCGACGAATTTTTTCCAGCCTGCGATGTCCTGCTCGATGAGGTCCATCATGTGCTGGGGTGATCCGCCGATGATCAGCGTGCCTTCCGCGGTGAAGCGCTCGATGACAGCCTTGGTCTTGAGCACCTTGTTGAGTTCTTCGTTCAGGTACTGGACCACGTCTGGCGGTATGCCTTTTGGCCCGCCCCAGGCTTTCCAGTCGCCGACGTTGTAGCCCTTGATGCCCTGCTCGTCGAACGTCTGGACGTCGGGCAGCGTAGGCAGGCGTTCGGTTCCCGTCATGCCAAGCGCCCGCACGCGGCCCGAGGCAATATAGGGCGTGAGGAAGGTCGCGCTCGACAGCACCATATCGACGCTGCCCCCGAGCAGATCGTTCATGGCCTGCGAGGATCCCTTGTAGGGTACGTGCACGAGCTTGATCCCAGCCAGGAAGGCGAAGTATTCGACCCCGAGGTGGGCAATGGAGCCAACGCCCGCCGATCCGTGCGTGTAGCGGTCGGGATCCCGGTTCGCGGCCGCGATGAGCTCCTGCGCATTGTGGAAAGGCGAGTCTTTGCGCACCACGAGGACGTTCGGCGTGCGGGCGACCATGATGATGGGTTGAAGATCGCGGATCGGATCGAAGGGCAATTGTGGCGTGACAGCGGCCTGTATCGCGTAGCTGTTTGACATGTTCAGCAGCGTGTAGCCGTCCGGCGCCGATTTCAGCACGTAGCTCGATCCGACAACCCCGGCTGCGCCCGGCCGGTTTTCGACAACGACCGAGGCGCCCGTCATTTCGGCCAGTCCCTGGCCCATGACGCGTGCGACTGTGTCGCCGCCCCCGCCCGCGGCGAAGGGCACGACGACCTTGATCGGCTGCGCGGGATATTGTCCAGGCCGGGCCCAGGGGCTTGTGGCGAGCGATGCGAGGCCCAGCCCGAGGCCGGAACGTAAGACATCCCTGCGGTTCATTCTTTCACCTGCGACGATTGTGGTCGGGAATGGCTCGTATTATGCCTCCCGGCGCAGATGGCGTCAGGCCGGCCGGGGATGCACGGATTTCCAGTGGCGGGCGATATCGATGCGCCGGCAGATCCAGACGCGGTCGTGGCGCTCCAGGTGATCCAGGAACCGTTGCAGGGCGGCGAAGCGCCCTGGCCTGCCCAGCAGCCTGCAGTGCATTCCGATGGACATCATTTTGGGGTTGTCCGCGCCTTCGGCATACAGAACGTCGAACGTGTCGCGCAGGTATTCGAAAAAATGCCCTGCCGTGTTGAACCCCTGCGGCGTGGCGAAGCGCATGTCGTTCGCGTCGAGCGTGTAGGGCACGACGAGATGTGGCGCATCCGTCCCATCCGCAAGCTGCACAGATGTCCAGAAGGGCAGGTCGTCGCCATAGTAATCCGCGTCATATTCGTACCCGCCGTGCTCGACGACCAGACGCCGGGTATTCGGGCTGTCGCGACCGGTATACCAGCCGAGCGGCCACTCGCCATGTGTCAGGTTCCGGATCATCGCTGTGGCCAGGCGCATGTGCTCACGCTCGGTGGCCTCGTCGACCGCCTGGTAGTGGAGCCAGCGCAAGCCATGCGAGGCGATCTCGTGCCCGGCCTCGAGGAACGCGGCGCAGGCCTGAGGATTGCGCTGCAGCGCGAGCGCAACGCCGAATACCGTCAGCGGCAGCTTGCGGCGCTCGAATTCGCGCAGGATGCGCCATACGCCAGCGCGCGATCCGTACTCGTAGATCGACTCCATGCTCATGTGGCGGGCAGGGAAGCTTTCCGCGCCGACGATTTCCGAAAGAAACCGCTCGGATCCGGAGTCGCCGTCGAGAACGCAGTTCTCGGAGCCTTCCTCGTAGTTGAGGACGAACTGAACCGCGATCCGTGCGCCGCCGGGCCACGCGGCAGGCGGGGGCACGCGACCGTGGCCGACGAGATCGCGCGGGTAATCGGTGCGGAAAGGGGGGCGTTGTGCGTCCATGCCGTGGTTCGCTTCAAGGTCGGAACGGGCCATCATCTCAAAACGCCGACGGCTTGTCAGCAATTACGATCCCTGCCCGGACTGCGCCGTGTCCCCGCCAGGGATCGCCGCGTGGTGCAGGCCAATGCACCCCGATAGTGCGCCCGCCCGCTTTGCACCAAACGGGTGCGTGCTGCGTTCGGAGGAATCGATGCGAGCGCCCGGATTCAGGCACGCCGCGCCGCGCGCGCTCCGGGTTGCCGGCTGGCATGCCACTTGCTTTCAATCCCCGTATGAACCGTCAATTGCCCCCCGTATCGGATTGGAGAGCCAGGCATCTCGCCCTAGGCGTGACGCACGGCGACTATTCGCCCCAGGATATCGTCCAGACAGTGATCGCCCGGGTTCGGGCGTTTAATCCAGTGCTCAACGCGCTGGTCGATATTGACGAGGCGGGTGCGCTTGACCAGGCGACGGCGTTGCGTTCGCGGCTTGACGCCGGTGAGCATTTGCCGATGGCTGGCGTACCCTTTACCGTCAAGGACAACCTCTGGGTTGATGGCAGGCCGGCGACGCAGGGCTCACTGCTGTTTCGCGACCAGGTCGCACCGCGCGATAGCTGGCCGGTAGAGCGGTTGCGCCAGGCGGGCGCCATCTGCATCGGCATCACCAACACGCCGGAGTTTGCCTGCAAGGGAATGACCGATAACCTCCTGCACGGCGTGACGCGCAACCCCTGGGATACGCGCCTGACGCCGGGTGGTTCGTCGGGCGGAGCCGTGGCGGCTGTCGCAGCCGGCCTTGGCCCCGTGGCGCTTGGAACCGACGCGGGCGGGTCGACGCGCCGGCCAGCGGCGCACACCGGGCTGGTCGGATTCAAGTGCACGCTGGGGTTGATCCCGAACCCGTGGGGCTTTGAGGATCCGAGCCACGACCTTTCCTCTGTCGGGCTGATCGCACGCGATGTCGAGGATATCGCGCTGATGCTCGACACGCTGGCGCAATATCACCCCGGCGATCCGCTATCGCACCCATTGCCACGATCGATGCAGGTTGCGGATCCCTTCATGGGCGCCGTGACGGGGGTGCGTCTTAGTCGCGCCCCTCGCGTGGCGTTCAGCCCTGACCTGGGTTGCGGCTTCGCGGTGGATGACGACGTGGCGCGGGCCGTGCAGGATGCCGTCGATGCGATCGCGGCCACGGGGATCGAGGTCGAGTCCGCCCAGCCCCGCTGGTCGCCCGGAACATTCGAATATCCGCTGGTCGCCGTGCAACAGGCAGGCCTCGCCGCGCTCTATGGCGATGCCTGGCGTGCGGCCCCGGATCGCTTTGACCCGGATATCGCCGCACAGATCGAGGCCGGGCTGAGTCGGTCGGGCGCCGATATCGCGCGCATGGCGATGCGACGCAATGAAATGCGCGTCACAGTGCAACGATTTTTCGAACAGTTCGATTTTCTCCTGTGCCCTACGGTGCCCGTCGAGGCCTGGCCCTGTGAAGGCGGCGCGCCGCGGTCGATCGGAGGCCGGCCGGCTTCCGCGCGCGGCCACGCGGCGTTCACACCTCTGTTCAATTATGCGGATGTCCCGGCGATTTCAGTGCCGTGCGGCGTCGGGCGCAACGGCCTGCCTGTTGGCTTGCAGATCATTGCGCCCAGGTATGGCGATGCGGAATTGATCGGCTTCGCCGCGCAGGTGCAGTCGATCCTCGGGGTGCGGCTGGATTCTCCGATGATCCTGTCGCAGCCTGCGGCCACGATTGGCGCAACGCTCGAATGACCGGGCCCGTGTCAAGCCCGGCCGCAGGCGCGCGACTGGAGCTGGAGTCGGTGGGCCATCTCTACGGTCAGACCCGCGCGGTGAGCGACGTGTCGCTCAGGATCGAACCCGGGGAGTTCGTCACGCTGCTGGGGCCGTCGGGGTGCGGCAAGAGTACGTTGCTGAGGATTCTGGCGGGCCTCATGCAGCAATCCGAAGGGCAGATTCGCATCGACGGCCAGGATGTCAGCGGTCTCAGCCCCGCCGAACGGGACGTCGGGATCGTCTTTCAGAACTACGCGCTGTTCCCGCACATGACGGTCGCTTCGAACATCGCCTACGGGCTGGAGGCGCGGCACATGGGCAACCGCGCGCAGATCCGTGCGCGGGTGCGCGAGATGATCGACACGGTGCGACTGACCGGCCTGGAGAATCGCTATCCGCGCGAACTTTCGGGTGGCCAGCAACAGCGGGTGGCGCTTGCGCGCACGCTTGCCGTGAGCCCGCGCATCCTGCTGCTTGACGAACCGCTGGGCGCGCTCGACAAGAACCTTCGACTCGATATGCAACTGGAGATCAAGCGTCTGCAGCGCGCATTCGCCATCACCACGGTGATGGTGACGCATGACCAGGAAGAGGCGTTGAGCATGTCGGACCGGGTCGCCGTCATGAACGCGGGTTGTCTGGAGCAGTTCGATACGCCCACCCAGATTTATGACCGTCCGTCGACCGCGTTCGTCGCGACGTTCGTGGGGACAGCCTGCCTGCTGGATGCGCGGCTCGAGCGCGATCTTCAGCGCTTTGTCGCCTATCCGCAAGTCGGCGGAGGGATCGCGCTTGACGAGCCGGCGCCGTGTTCGCGCGTTGGCGCGGTGCGGGTGGCCGTGCGACCGGAGCAGTGGGAACTGTCCACCGATCGGGAGGATTCCTGGGCGCTGGACGCGACGGTCGAGCTGGTGATGCCGCTCGGGCCCACGCTGATCATCGATTTGATGGCGAGCAACGGGGCCAGCCTGAAGCTCGCCCTGCCGCGCGCCAATGCCCCGACCCTGACGCATGGGATGCCGGTGCGCGTTCGGGTCAAGCCGGGCGCCAACCCGCCGGTCTTTCTCGGCGGAGCAAGTCGAATTGACTGAATCGATTTTTCAACCGGCCCTGATCGGGGCCGAACTTTTCAAACAACAGGAGCAGTCATGAAGATGCAACGCCGCAACATACTGAAAGCTTTGGGCGCTGCCGGCGCGGCAGGCGTCGCAGCCGGAATCCCGGGATTGTCGCTCGCGCAGGAAAAATCGCTTGCGGCGACGACGTTCCCCGGTGCCTGGGAGGAGTCCCATCGCGCCATCCTGCTGCCGGCATTTCGCAAGGCCACGGGCGTGCAGGCCAACCTGGTGGCGTCCCTGGCTGTCGACACCGTGGCGAAAATCAACGCATCACGCGCGGCACCTCCGTTCGACGTCGTGTTGCTTGACGAGGGCCCATACCTGGCGACGCGCAGCGAAGGCATCTACGAAAAAATGCCGGTTGGCAGGATTCCCAACCTGAAGGATCTGCCCGATAAGTTCATTGATCCGACCGGGCAGGGCGCTTTCGTCTCGGCGCAGATCTACGGGATCGCCTACAACACCGAGCGCATCAAGACCGCGCCGACGTCCTGGAGCGACATGCTCAAGCCTGAGTTCAAGGGCCGCATCGGTCTTGTGTCGATGGGCTCGACGCTTGGGTCGGCCTGGATGGCAGAGCTTGCACGCATCAACGGGGGCAGCGAGGACAACAGGGAGCCCGCGTTCGAGTTCATCAAGAAGGTGCTGCCCAACGTCGGCGCGGTGGCGGCCAACCCTGGCGTTCTGGCGACGCTTTTCCAGCAAGGGCA
Organism: uncultured beta proteobacterium; assembly: GCA_903894155.1. Classification (GTDB taxonomy): domain Bacteria; phylum Pseudomonadota; class Gammaproteobacteria; order Burkholderiales; family Burkholderiaceae_B; genus Zwartia. The sequence goes on from CAITPF010000459.1 coordinate 43,431, forward strand.
AATCGATTTTTCGGTGCACTACATCAACAATATCGAAGCGTTGCGTGCCAAGGGCGTCCCGGTCGCGCTCGCGCGGCCCGATAGCAACTGGGGCCTGGTGCGCAGCACGATGCACATTGTCAAGAACACCAAGTCGCCCGATCTGGCCGCCGCCTACATCAACGAGGCGCTCAGCCTCGAGGTGCAGCAGAAGATGAGCGAGGCGCCCTATTTCGTCGCACCGACGAACAAGAACGCGAAGTTCACGGGAGCCCTCGCGGCGATTGCCAAGGACATGAGCGAACTGGAGGCGTTCCGCCAGACAGACTGGATCAAGCTCAATCCGCGGCGTGCCGAGTACATCGACAGGTTCAACCGCGAGGTCAAGGTCTAGGCGCGCGGCGGGGCTGGCGTCCGGGCGAAGAAGGGGCGAATCGATGCACACGAGGCAAGACCGTTGGCTGCTGGCGCCGTTAGTGGCGTTTTTCGCCTTGTTCGTTGTCGCCCCGCTCGGGTTGGTGCTGGGCGTGAGCCTGTACACCGACCCGTCGATGACGTCGATGGGCGCCGGTCAGTACGTGAAGTTCCTCGGTGATCCCTTCAATCGCCAGATTCTTTTCGAAACCCTGGCCCAGGCGCTGGGCGCCGTGGTGCTGTCGATGGCGTTCGGCTATCCGATCGCCTACCTCTATACGCTGTTGACCCGCGGCTGGCAGCGGATCCTGCTTTTCGCGATCCTGCTGCCGATGCTCACCAGCTCTGTCGTGCGCACGTTCGCCTGGGTGGTGATTCTCGGCCGCGAGGGGCTGGTCAACCAGCTGGTGCTCGGCGCCGGCTGGGTCGAACAGCCGCTGACGTTGCTCTACACGCAGGGTGCGGTGCTGGTGGCCGTGTCGCAGATCGAGATGCCCATGATGATCCTGCCGCTGATTTCATCGCTGGCAGCCGTCGATCCGCGTTTGCGCGACGCGTCGATGGCGCTGGGCGCCGGGCGTTGGCGAACCTTCTTCAAGGTGATCCTGCCGTTGTCCGTGCCGGGGTTGCTGGCGGGATCGCTGCTGGTGTTTGCCGCCTCGGCCAGTGCGTTCGTGACGCAGACACTGGTCGGGGGAGGCCGCTTGATGTTCATGCCGTTCTACATCTACCAGCAAGCGATTCAGTCTCAGGATTACCCGTTCTCGGCTGCGATTGCCATGGTGTTGCTTGCCGCAGTCCTGCTCGTCGTGGTGACGATCAATACGCTGGGCCGGCGCAGCCGGGGGTTCGTCCATGGCTGACCTTTCCACGTTGCGCACGGCCCGTCGTGCGACGGTGCGCCGGGGTCAGCGGTTCGACCGCATGACGTTCGGTGCGGCACTGGCGATCGGGGCGATCGTGGGCGTATCGCTATTGGTCTTTCCATCCGTGATTGTGGTGATCACTTCCTTCACCTCCGGCTATTCCCTGAAGTTTCCGCCCCCGGGATACTCCGCGCGATGGTATCAGGCGCTGTTTCTGGATTCCCCGGAAATCATCGATGCGTTCATTCTGAGCCTGAAGCTTGCGGCAAGCGCCACAGTGGTCGCGACGCTGTTCTCCACGGCGGGTGCGCTGGCGCTGGCGCGCAATCCGGCGCGCTGGGCCCGGCTGCTCGATGCTGTCCTGATGTCGCCACTGATGCTGCCGAGCCTCGCACTCGGGCTGGGGATCCTGATGCTGTTCAATATGGCCGCCCAGGGTCTTTCATTTACGACGCTCCTGATCGGTCACGTCGCGATCTGTTCGCCCTATATCCTGCGTACGGCGAGCGCGAGCTACGCGCAACTCGATCCCGTGCTGCTCGATTGCTCCTTCAGCCTTGGCGCAAGCCGCTGGCATACCTTCGTGCGTGTCGAACTGCCCGCGATCTTTCCGGGCATCGCCACGGGGGCCTTCATCTCCTTCATGGTGTCGCTCGACAATGTGGCGATGTCGCTCTTTCTGTCGGATGCGCGATCGGAGGTGTTGCCCATCCGCCTCTGGCACATCATCGAGGACAGTCTGGACGTGCGCGCCGCCGCAGCGTCGGGCGCGCTGATCGCGGCAACCCTGATCCTGCTGCTGGTCATGGAAAAAGTCGCCGGAATATCACGGCACATGAAATAGGATCGACATGGCAAGGACCATACTGCGCGGTGTGCGCGCGCTGCTCGGCCCGGAGCAGCGCTACGAGGCGCGCCCCCTGGATATCGTGGTGGAAGGGGACCGCATCGCCGCGATCATGCCCGAGGGGCAGGCCTGCGAAGGCGAGGTCTTGCTGATGCCGGATCGGCTGGTCGCCCCTGGCCTGGTCGACGGGCACCTGCATTCGCACGAGCATTTTCAGAAAGGCCGGTTCGAGAATCTGCCCCTCGAATTGTGGATGAACTATGTGCGCACCGTTCGCCCCGTCACGCTGACGCCGCGCCAGGTTTACCTGCGCACGCTGATCGGCGCGATCGAGTCGCTGCGCAGCGGCGCGACCACGATCGTCGATGACATGTCCACCGGAGGCGTGCTGGATCCCGCGCTGATTGAGGCGGCGTTCCAGGCGTACGAGGATGCGGGCATCCGGGCCGTCGTGGGATTTTCGATGATGGATCGTGCCGTGGTCGACAACTATCTGGATGTCGACGCCGTCTTTCCTCCCGAACTGGCGGCGCAGCTGCGTGGCCTGCCCCGGCCCGAGCCCACGGCAGTGCTCGACATGGTGCGCCGGTTCGCCGGGCATCGGCACCCTTCGCGCGACCGGGTCGGCGTGATGGTGTCGCCCTCCGCGCCGCACCGCTGCACCCCGGAGTTCCTGGCCCGCTGTCGTGCCCTTGCCGACGAGCTTGACCTGCCGGCGGCGATCCATGCACAGGAAACCCGCTTGCAGGTGGTGACCGGCCAGGGCTTCTATGGCAAGACCATGATCGCGCGACTGCACGAACTCGGGTTCCTGAAGCCCAAGACGACTCTGATCCACGCCGTGTGGCTTAGCCCGGAAGAACTCGCCATGATCGCCGACGCCGGGGCGACGGTGCAGCACAATGCCTGGAGCAACCTGATGCTGGGTTCGGGCGCACAACCGGTTCGTCGGGTGCTCGAGGCGGGCATCAACCTGAGCATGGGCGCTGATGGCTGTGCCTCGACTGTGACCTGCAACATGCTCAATGTCGTGGGCACCGCCGCGGCGTTGTCGAAGATCCGTGGCGACGATTACACGCGATGGCTCTCGGCTGCCGAGGCATTGCGTGCCGCAACGATCGGGGGCGCGACGGCGCTCGGCCTTGGGGGCTCGCTTGGCCAGGTGGCCGTGGGCATGCTGGCCGACCTTGTGGTGTACCGGCTCGACACGCCCGCATTTACCCCGCTGGGCGATCCCATTCGGCAACTTGTCTATGCCGAGCGCGGCGCTTCGATCGATGCAGTCATGGTCGCGGGACGGCTCCTGATGCGCGGCGGGCGCATCACGCAGTTCGACGAAACCGCGCTGTTGCGCGAGATCCAGCAGGCCTACGAGGCGCTCAGCCCGGAGTTTGATGCGGCTGAGGCGTCCGTGGGCCCGATGCGCACGGCGATGGAGGAAATTTACCGACGCAGCCTCGCGCTCGGCCTGCCACGCGCGACCTTCCCCGCGAGATTTCCAGATGACTGAAGCACGCGATTTCATGGGCTATGGCAAGGACGCGCCGAGCGTGGCGTGGCCACGGGACGGGCAGCTTGCCGTGTCGTTCGTATTGAATATCGAGGAGGGTGCCGAGTTTACGGTCACCGCGGGCGATCCATTCAACGAAGACACCCACGAGGTACGCAACCGCATCGAGGGTGCGCCGGATTTGTGCATGGAATCGCACTTCGAGTATGGTGCCCGCGCAGGCTATTGGCGGATCCTGCGGCTATTCGACGAATTCAGGGTGCCGTTGACGCTGAATGTCTGTGCGAGAGCCTTGCGCACCACCCCCTGGATTGCGCACGAGGCCCGCGCGCGCGGCGACGAGCTTTGCTGTCACGGCTGGCGATGGCAGGCCCACGCTGGCATGCCAGAGCAGGAGGAGCGCGCGCTGATCGCGCGCTGTGTCGATACGTTCACCGAGATCGCCGGGTATCCGCCCGTCGGCTGGCACACCAAATCGTCGGCTTCCGTCAATACGCGACGCCTGCTCGTCGAACACGGCGGGTTTCTCTACGATAGCGACGCCTATAACGACGACATGCCGTATTACCGTCGCGTCGGCGATAAACCGCATCTCGTGTTGCCGTATGGCTTCGATACGAACGACATGCGTTTTTTTGTCTCGCACGATTTCGTTCGAGGACACGACTTCTGCGACTACACGATGGACGCGGCACGCGAACTGATTTCCGAAGGTCGTCATGCGCCGCGGATGATCACGATCGGGCTGCACACGCGCATCATCGGCCGCCCGGGGCGAATCGCAGGCCTGCGCTCGCTATTGCGTGCGCTGTCGAGCGCGCCGGTGTGGTTCGCAAAGCGCGAGGACATCGCGCGTCACTGGCTGGCGCATTGCCCGCCGGCGTGAATGCCGGCTTGTCTGCGATTGCCCGAAAGAGATGCCTGCGTGCTGGTGCGCATCTGTGCCGCGTTCGACGGCATCGTCAGACAGGGTGACCCTGCGCTTGAAACGCGCCATGCGATCGAGCAGGCGCTGGCGCAGCGAACGCTAGCGGGTGCTTTGCATGGCCGCGTTTCTTCCTGCCACGCGGCCCGAGACGAACGCCCAGCCGAGATGGTGGCCGTGGCCTTCCAGCAATTGACCGCCCTGGCCGTTCGATCCTGCGGCATAGAGCCCCGGGATGATCGAGCCATCGGGGCGAAGCACCTCGAGCCGGGTCGATACGCGCAGGCCGCCGTTGGTGAAGACGACGTACGCCTTGGCGGGGCCCAGGGAGAAAAATGGTGCGCGTGTTAGTTGAAGCGAGGCCGTCCGGGGGTCGGAGGCGAGTTGTGCGTTGTGCGTCGCGACCGACGCGACGAAGCGCCCGGGATCCATGCCGAGTCGTCGTGCGAGTTCCTCAAGCGTCGGCGCCGTGAAATAGATATCGCCGCGCGTGCGACGGTAGTCGTCCAGGTAGGCGTAGGCAACGCCCGGCGCAGTCGATATGAAATGCGGCCATTGCCGGAACTGCGTCGCGATGCGCTGATCCATGACGATGTAGCCCAGGCCGCCGGGTGCACGGGCCGCGGCCAGGTGCGGATTGACGCGCGCGCCCTCAATCAAGCCACCGTCTCGATCGACCAGCGCAGAGCCTTCGCGAAACAAGCCTGCATCGGGCGCGAGGGTGGTTGTCAGGAACTTCATCATCACCGGGCGCAACAGCGCGGGCGCGAGATTCTCGTAACCCCATCGCATCAGGCGCGTCACGATGCGCCATGCGGGCAACCGTGCCAGCAGCCCCGCGCGTGCCGGGGGCACGAACCGCAGGAACGGGCCGCGCACATAGTCGCCATTGAGTACCTCTCCACCCGCTTCCAGCCCGAGGCGAATGCCCTCGCCGGTGGCGAGCGGGTTGACCGGATCGGCCATGGCCGCCTCGGGTGACGCGAACCGCGTTTTCAGCTCCTTGCTGGCGCTGTAGTCACCGCCCGCCAGAACGATGCCGCCGCGCGCGAGCCACGTCTGCACGCCCGCAACGCCGCTGGTGCGCACGCCGGTCGCACGATCCTGATCCAGGATAAGAGCATCGGCGCGCGTGTCCGTCAGAATCCTGACGCCCTGTTTGCGGCAAAGTTTTCCAAGACGGTAGGCGAACGCGCGCGAGTTGGGCAGCACGTTGTGCATGCGGGGCCGGCGATGGGGCGGCTCGGGCATGGGGCCAACGAAATCGATGCCGGCCGATAGCAGCCACGCGAACATGTCGGGTGATCCTTCGGCCAGAATGCGTCCAAGCTCGGGGTTGTCGGGATGGGGATGTGGCGCCGAGAATTTTTGAATGTCTTCCCAGTGATCCTGCGGGTTGTCGAGGATCCCCGCGCGAAACTGGTGCGGCGTGGCCGTGGCCGACACCGACCCGACGGACCAACTCGTGCTGCCGCCGGGTTCGCGATCTTTTTCAAGCAACACGACCGATCGCCCACAGGTCGCTGCCATGCTGGCCGCAGCCAGGCCAGCGGCGCCCCCACCGATCACGATCACGTCGACGGTCTGCGCCTGGGCATCGGGAGGCCCGGCGTGTCCCTCCGTGTTGCCCATGACAGCTATTCGACCTTGACGTTGGCTTTTCGCACCACATCGGCCCAGAGTTTGGTTTGCGTCTTGAGGAACTCCCCAAACTCTTCTGGCGTATCGCCGACCGGCTCGACCCCCTCGGCGATCAGCCTGGCCTTCATTGCCGGTGTGCTGATGACCTTGCGGACGGTTTGCTGGAGCTTTTGCCGGATCGCAAGCGGCGTGCCGGCGGGCGCCATCATGGCGTACCAGTTCGTGACGTCATAGCCGGGCAGTGCCTCGCTCATCGACGGTACGTCCGGCATCAGGGGGGAGCGTGGATTGTTCAGGACCGCCAGCGCGCGCAGTTGACCGTTGCGCACGTAGGGCAAGCCTTGCACCACACTGTCGAAATCCGCCGCCACCTGCGCACCGAGCAGCGCGGCGTACGCCGGGCCGCTGCCCTTGAACGGGATGTGCATCATGTTGGCGCCGCTCGCAGCAATGAACAGCTCTCCCGCCAGGTGCGGCCCACCGCCCGTGCCGCTCGACGAATAGGGGACCGGTGCCGGCTGCGCCTTGGTATACGCGATGAACTCCTGAACAGTCTTGGCCGGTATGGACGGATGGATGATCAGCATGAGGGGAACTGACACGACGTTGGTCACGGGTGCCAGGTTCTTCTCGACGCTAAAAGGCATGTTGGGGTAGATCGCCGGGTTGATCGCGAAGTTGCCCATCGTGCTCATGACGACGGTGTAGCCGTCGGGTGGCGCCTTGGCGACGAAGTCGGCGCCGACGATGCCGTTGGCACCCGCCTTGTTTTCAACGATGACGGATTGCCCGAGTTCGCGCGACATCTCGTTGGCGACGATGCGGGCCACGATGTCCGTGCCGCCTCCCGCAGGGAAAGGCACGATCAGTCGGATGGGCCTGGACGGGTAGGTCTGGGCAAGCGCGTCGGTCGCCGCGACCAGGCAAATCGACGTGAGCGCGATGCGCGCAAGCTGACGCCAGCAGTGAGTGATTGCCATGAGAGATTCTCCTCCGGATACTGCGTGCGACCGGGAGCCCGCCGTGCAACAACGGGCTCGAGGTCTGTCGTGGTCCTGCCCTGGGGCCGCAGTCACACGGCGCCTATGTTGCAGCCACCTACTTTGCGGGGGCCGTCTTTGCCGGTGCCTTCTTTGCGGAAACCTTCTTTGCGGAAGCCTTCTTCCTGGGCGCTTCCAGTTCGGTCAGCAGCTTCGGGGCGCGGCCGATCTCCGCCAGCGTCTTCTTGGCTTCGGCAAATGCGTTGTTGCCAGCTGGCACGCCGCAATAGCAGGCGGCATGGAAAATGATTTCCTTGATGTCGTTTTCATCAAGACCATTGTTGAACGCGGCAACCACGTGCAGGTTGAACTCCTCCCAGCGACCCAGCGCGATCATGAGTGCAAGCGTCATGTACGAGCGGATCTCGCGCTTGAGGCCGGGGCGAGTCCAGACTTCACCCCAGGCGAACTGGGTGATGTGTGCCTGCCATTCCTCATCAAACGTGGTGCGCGCGGCGGTGGCCTTCTTGACCCATTTGTCGCCGAGAACGGCGCGGCGTACTTTCATGCCGGCTGCGTAGCGCTTGTCGTCTTTCATAATGACTGCTCCTTTAGGTAAAGAAAAAAGCGGTGGATCCGCTCGGGATAATTGCTTGGCGTCGAACTAAGGGATTTCCTCGGCCATCGCCTGGGCGGCGACATGTTCTGCCGCACGCAGGCCAGTGACCCCGCATTTCACGAGACCGCCAACATAGCCGGTGCGCGGCCCGCCCTCAAGCCCGCCGGTGCAGGCGCCAGTGGCGTAGAGGCCTGGTATCGGGCGGCCGGTTTCGTCAAGCGCGCGCGCGTGCTCGTCGATGCGGATGCCGCCCATCGTGTAGGTAATGCCCGCGACAACGGGCAAAGCATGGAAGGGTGCCTGCCGGATCGGCCAGGGCTTGTAACGATCCGTTGAGCGGGGCGGCGAGCGTTGCCCGGACGACTCACGCTCGAGTGATTCGTTGTGGTCGGCGACTTCAGCGGTGAGGGCGTCCGCAGGCAAGCCCGCCCTGGCTGCGAGCTCGGCAATCGAGTGTGCGCTGTGCAGTGTGGCGCCGCCGCGCACGAGGTAGGGATTCGCGGACAAGGCGCGCGCGCAGCCGGGGCCTTGCCAGATCGCGTCGTCGAAGATGGCCACGCATGCCCCCGGGTCTTGCTGGCGCGCAATCGCGTTGGCCATGTCGACGCCGCCGCGACCTTCGTCGGTAAAGCGTCGCGCGTCTGGTCCGACCAGGATGCCGCTGCGCGCGAGCTCGTCGGCCCAGGGATAGGGCCAGAGATTTTCGTTGGTGAGGGCGTCGCGTGACATCACGTGGCCGTAGAACTGGTGCAACCCGGTGACGGCGGCGCCGATCTCGCGCGCCAGACGCATGCCGTCCCCGGTGCTTGCCCGCGCGTTGCGCTGGCAAAGCAAATCGGGTCGGGGTGAAACGTGTTCCGCAAGCGCCGCGGGGTTTGCCTGGAACCCCCCGTCTGCGATGACCACGGCACGTGCGTCGATGAAGAACGCCTCCCCGGTTTGGTCGGTTCCACGTAATCCGACGCAGCAACCGTCGCGCTCGGTCAGTTCATGCACGGCATAGCCACGCTTGACGGCGCCGCTCTTGCGATTGAGCTCTGCCTCGAGCGTGCGCAACATCACGTCACCGCCGCGTCCCTCCCATTGCCTGCCGAACTGTGGCAGCGCCGGCGGCGCAAGCGTGTAGGCCTGATAGGGCTCCGCGCCCGAGCAGATGAAGCGGATGCCCGCATCCTGCAGCCAGCGGATGAGTCGCATGGCGTCGTCGGATATGGCGCGCGCAAGCCCCGGATGGGCGGTGCCGTCGGTCGCTGCGTCGATCCGCTCGGCCAGTGTCTGCGCGGGATCGTCGATCCGGTTAAGGGCAACGTGAAAAATGCCCCCCGTCAGTCGGGAGTTGCAGACATAGCGATCTTCGGGCAAGCGCTCGAATACACGGACGATGAGCCCGAGTTGCGCGGCGCGCAATGCAGTGACCAATCCGGCCAGACCGCCCCCCATGACCGCGAGATCGCAAAAAAAACGTCTTGCCGGGGCGTTGGCCATGGATCAGCGCGGCAGCAGTGTTTCGGCCACCAGGTCGACGACTTCAACCGCGACGCGCAGCACGACAAACAGCGCCAGACTCAGCACGATGCCCGCGACGGCCCAGGGCACGCTGGCTTCGCGCCAGGCGAACCAGCCGCACGACAGCAGGGCGATGCCGGCGATGATCCACGGCACCAGGACACCATGGCGCACGACCAACCGGATGGCGATGAATCGGTCTGGGTTTTTCACGATAATGAAATGAAATTTAGCGCAATCAAAATGAAATTGTGGTTTCGTTCCTGCTGGGCTCTTTCATAAATGGCGCAGTCAATCATACATAAACCAACAAAATTATCTACTTGTTTTTCTTGCCTAAATATGAAATTCATATCAGCATACTGAAATCATTGCGGCGGGGACCACTCCGCCCGTTCAGGCTTGGGAGGATCCATGAAGAGACACGTTGTCCGTTTGCTTTGCGCGGCGGTGCGTCCGTTGCGAGTCCTGCTTTCCCGCCCCCATTCGGGGCGCGCGGTGGCACTCGCGATGCTGCTGTCGATGACGGGCGCGCAGGCCCTGGCACAGGGGGCCTCGCAAGCCTATCCGAGTCGCCCCATCCGGATGATCGTGACGTTCGCCCCCGGTAGCGCGACAGATACGGTCGCCCGTATCTATGGCCAGAAGATGGCCGAAATCCTGGGCCAACCCGTGATTGTCGAAAACAGGCCCGGCGCGGTCGGCACGATCGGCGCCGACGCGGTGGCGAAGGCCGAACCCGACGGCTATACCCTGCTTGTGGGCACCAACACCACCAACGCCGCGGTGCTGTCGCTGCTCAAGCACGTGCCTTACGATCCGCGGCGCGACTTCACGCCGATTACGTTTCTTGGCGTGCTTCCGCAGGTGCTCATCGTCAACAAGGATCTCCCGTTCACGAACGTGGTCGACTTCGTGGCCTACGCGCGCGCCAATCCCGACAAGCTGAGCTACGGATGGACGAACTCCGTCTCTCGCGTGTCGGCCGAATTGCTTGCGCAGATGGCGGACGTCAGGTTTTTCAATGTCCCGTACAAGTCCGGTTCGACGTCGATTGCGGACCTCATCAGCGGGCAGATCAACTTCACGATCATTGACATGATCGTGGCTCTGCCGCAGATTCAGTCGGGCACGGTGCGCGCGCTGGCAGTGACGACGCCGCAGCGGATTACCCAGTTGCCGGAGGTGCCCAGCATCGCGGAGGCGCTGAAGCTACCCGGTTACGAGATGATGGGCATCTTCGCACTCTTCGGGCCTGCGAACATGCCGCGCGATATCGTCGCAAAGCTCAATGCCGCCGTCATCCGCGCGAGCGAGGATCCTGAATTGCGCAGCCGCTTCGACAGGATGTCGCTTAACGTGCAGACCACCACACCCGAGCAATTGCGCCAGCGGTTCGATCGCGAAATTGCCGTGTGGACCGAGATCGCCGGCAAGGCGGGCATCAAGCCCGAGTAGCGCGCCTCAGGCGAGTATGCGGTGCAACACGCGGTACTCGCCGCGGAACCACCGTTCGATGGCGAGCCGGTCCCGCCAGGGCGTGGCGCGAGCCGCGTCGCGCTCGGGCGACGTGAGTGCGGCAATCCCGGCCAGGTAGTGCAGCGCGAGGTGTGTGAAGCCTGCCGGATGCGGCGACGCGATCCGGAAGCGTCGACACGCGAGCCAATCCGGACACCCCAGCAGGATGCCGAGGTGTTCCTCGTCGTACCAGCGGTTGAACTCTTCTTCGCGCGCTTCAGGCACCGCGAAGAAAACGGGGTATGCGATGGGCGCGCTTCGCGCCGTGGCATGGATGTCGATTGCCTCGGGTCTTGACTGCCAGCCGATGGATCGCCCGATGAACTGTTCCGTGCGGGCGACGCCCGCGCCGAGTTCGCCGGAGGTTTCCACCATGCTTGAGTCGTTCTCGACGCTATCAATTTCGAGAATCGCGGTGAGGCTGGCGCACGAGGCGCTGGCGTAGACGCGGCACGCCAGCGGGGCAAATTCGCGGCGCAATGCGGGTAGATGCCGCGCAGCGTACCAAACGTCGAAGTTCACGCCATGCCCGACGCCGGCGATGGCGGTGTCGAACAGGATCGTATCGCTGCAAAGGCCGGGTGGCGTCATGGCTCGGAAGTCGGATGGTCGGTCGTGGTCGGCGCGCTCGCCTCAGGTCGCAAGCGCAAGGTCTGCGGCTTCGTAGACGGTGCGCGTGAGAACGTTAGGCTCGTAGGCATCGTCGATCCAGTGGTCGACACGCGCGGGCGAGAACGGGATCGTCCACTGTGCATCGGGCGTGTCGATCGCGGCGGCGGCCCCGATTTCTCCGATCACCAGTGTGCCCTCGCACTGCGCGATCTCGCCCTTGAAGGATGTTTCGACGGTGACCCCAAGTTGCTTGTAGGCCTTCAGGGTTGATTCGCGATAGCCGGGATGCCCGTCGAGCGCAATGAATCGGGTCGGGCAGCGCAGCGTGACGCGCTTGCCGTGTGAGGCCAGCAGGAGTGCAGCCTCAGCCGTGGCGAGATCCTGGCCGATCAGGGTGACCTCGTCGCCCTGGATGCGCCCCGGGGCCGCCAGGACTTCGTAGCTTGACAGTGCGTCGCGCCCGCCCGTCAGGGCATTTGCCGCGAACGGTGTATAGCGGCGCACCGCCCACACGAGGTCGCAGTCGGCCGGTTCGCTGGTGTCCAGCACGAAGCGCACACCGGCGCGCTTTGCACGCCCGACGAGCGCGGCCGTCGAATCGGCGAACTCCTCAAGGCCCGGCACGCGGGCGCGCCAGTCCTGGATGCCCCCCAGGCCGTTCGACGCGTCGTACACCGTGACACGGTGACCGCGACTTGCCGCAGCCCAGGCCGCGGTCAGGCAAGCCCAGCCCGAGCCGACGATCGCGATGCGCAGGGGCTGCGCTGCAGGCCGGAATTCGAACATCGCTTCGCGTCCGACCGCAGGGTTGACCGGGCAGATCGTTTCCGGGCGGGCCGAGCGGCCAAGGCAGATGTTGCAGCTATTGCACCAGATGATGTCGTCGCTGCGACCGTTGGCAATCTTGTTGGGCAACTCGGGGTCGGCAAACGACGCCCGTCCGAAGAGCGGGATGTCGACCTGGTCGCGTTCGAGCGCCTGCTCGGCAACTTCGGCGCGCTTGATGCGGCCCACGCCCATGACGGGCAGCCGCGTATGGCGTCGCACCTGGTCGGCCATGTCGAGCCACTGGCCTTCCGGGTCGCCGGTGATCATCGACAGGCGGTTGAAGGATTCGTAGACGCCAACCGACAGGGAGATTGCGTCGATCCCCGCCGCTTCGAGTCGCTTGACGATCTCTATCGCTTCGGGAATGGCGATCCCCTCCGGCACGAATTCCTGGGCGCTGATGCGCACGCAGAGCGCGAAATCCGGCGGGCACGCGGCGCGGATGCCGCGCACGATGTTGAGCAGAAACCGCATGCGGTTCTCGAGCGGGCCGCCATAGATATCGGTGCGCTTGTTTGAATAGCAGGAGAGGAATTCGGCGATCAGGTAGCCGTGCGCGCCATGCAGTTCCACGCCGTCGAATCCGCTCTTGTGCAGGCGGCACGCCGCATCGATATAGAACTGTTCGAATTGGCGCACGCTGTCGAGGGTGAGTTCGACAGGCATTTCGCGATTGAGCGGGCAGGGGATGGGCGAGGGCGCGACCAGCGGCAGGCCCGTGGTTGCTGTCTTGGTCTGGCGTCCCGCGTGACTGATCTGGCCCACGACTTTCGAGCCGGCGGCGTGGATCGACGCGGCCAGACGTTTGAGGCCGGGCAGCATGCTGTCGTCATGCCCCATCAGCATGCGGGGCATCACGCGACCGCTCGGATGCACGCCGATATTCTCGGTGATGACCAGCGCGAAGCCGCCGCGCGCGCGCGCCACCAGGTAATCATGCACCGAGTCGGAGACGGATCCGTCCGCGTTGGCGAAATTGGTGGTCATCGGCGCCACCACGAACCGGTTGGGCAGGGTGATCGGGCCCAGGGTTACTGGTGTAAACAACTTGGGGAACTGCGCGTTTCCTTGCATGTGCAAACAATCCTCAGCAATGCATGCCCATCTGGCGGGCGATGATTCTCAATTGAATGTCGGGGGTGCCCTCGCCGATATACGACTCGGGGCCATCGCGAAAGAGGCGGGCGATTCCGCTTTCTTCCATGTATCCGTAGCCGCCGTGCAGGGAAACCGCGTGCTGGGTGGCAAAGATGACCGCATCGGCCGTCATGAACTTCGCCATCGACGCGGCCTGGCTACAGGGCCGGCCGGCCATGTAATCGCGCGCAGCGCTGTACACCATCATTCGGGCAGCCTCGATGCGCGAGGCCATCTCCGCGACACGGAAGCCGACGGCCTGGAATTCGCCGATCGGGCGACCGAACGCCTGGCGCTCACGGGCATATTGAAGGGTCTTTTCCATCGCAACCTGGGCGATGCCCAGACCGCGTGTGGCCTGGATGATGCGCCCTGACGTCAGCGTGTCCTTCAGTTGCGCAAGGCCGGATCCGATTTTTCCGAGCAGGGCGTTCTCCGGCACGCGAACCCCGTCCAGGCTGATCAGGGCCGTCGAAGACGAGTGGTTGCCAAGTTTGTCCAGCGCGCGCGCTTCGAGGCCGACGCTGTCGCGCTCGACCAGGAAGAGCGACAGCGCATCCGGTTTGCGTTCGGGCGACGTACGTGCGGCAAGCACGTAGTAGTCGGCGATTGTTCCGTTGGTGATGTAGACCTTGCTGCCGTCGAGTACCCATCCCTGCGCATCACGCGTCGCTCGCGACCGAATGCCCTGGACATCGCTGCCCGCGTCCGGTTCGGTCAGGGCGAATGCCCCGATGCGCTCGGCCCGCAGTGCTGGCGCGAGATAGCGTGCGCGCTGCTCGTCGGTGCCAAGTTCGAGGATGGGGCGGATCGCCAGGTGCTGGTGCGCGAAAACGCCTGCCGATACGCCGGCCGGGATTCGGGTCAGTTCTTCGTAGTAGACGCAGGCCGACAGGATGTCGCCCCCGCCGCCGCCGAGCGCCTCCGGGTAATCCGGTGCGAGGTAACCTGCATCGCGCAGCAGCGTGTAGACCTCGGCCGGGAAGACGCGTTCGCGCTCCCCGCGCGCCGCGGGCTCGGCCAGGCGCGACAGGACAAAACGCCGGAAGTGCGTGCGGAATTCGATATGCGTCGAATCCAGCAGGGTATCGGCCGAGAACCGCACTTGCTGGCCCGAGGCATCCATGTTGTCGTTGGCGGGCATGGCTGGGTTCGGTTGAATTGAGTCCGCTGCAATAATAGCAGTGTTATTTTCATTTCGAAATTTGTAATTTCATTATAGAGCAGGTGATCCGCGTGCGTGTCGGCCTGAGCGGAAGCTGCCGCCGACAGCATTGCGAAAATGGAGCTTTTTTTGGCGTTACGCTTGTGTTTGACTTGACCTTCGAATCTCTCTATATTTCATTTCGGAATTTTGAATTTCATTAAAATAGCGGAGACGGTGATGCTGAGTTCTGATACCTTTGCCGGCAAGACGTTCTATGTGACTGGCGCCGGGACCGGGCTCGGGCAGCGGTTTGCGACGCGCGCGGCGGAGCTCGGCGCCACGGTCGCCGTGGCGGGCAGGCGCGAGAGCCTTTTGCAGGAAACCGCCGACCTCATCACCCGCGCGGGGGGGCGCGCGCTGGTCTGCAAGGTCGATATCCGCAAGCCCGATGAGGTCCAGGCCAGCATTGACTCGGTCGTGGCGCAGACCGGCGGCATCGACGTGCTCATCAACAATGCGGCCGGCAACTTTGTCGCCCGTGCCGAGGAGATTTCCCCGAACGGGTGGAACGCCGTCATCAACGTGGTGCTCAACGGCACAGCGTATTGCACGCTCGCCGCCGGTCGCCACATGCTCGGGCAGGGTCGTGGCAAGGTGCTCAGCATCTCGGCCGCCTATGCCTGGTACGGCGGCCCGGGTACCGCGCACTCGGCGGCTGCCAAGGCCGGCGTGATTGCGATGTCGCAGTCGCTTGCCGTCGAGTGGGGCCCGCGCAACGTGCAGGTCAACTGCCTCTGCCCCGGCTTCGTCGATACCGAGCAATCGCGCACAGCGCTCTGGCCGACCGTGGAGGGGCAGCAACGCATCCTCTCGTCAGTCCCCGCAGGGCGCTTCGGCACGATCGACGAGACGGTCGAGGCTGGCCTCTTCATGTGTTCTCCCATGGCGGATTACATTAACGGTGAGGTGCTGGTGATCGACGGCGCCCAGTGGCTGAACAAGGGCGTTTTCGTACTGCCCGAACCCGGCCAGCGCTACCAGAAAGTATGAATATTGACCCGCGCATTCCCCTTGCTGGTCCGGCTGGCTCGCGCCTGGAGCGAACCCCCGGGCGGGCCGACTGCCGCAGCGCGCCGGAGATCATGCAAAGATGACCGCAGCATTGAACCGCATCGATGCCCTGTTCGAGCACAACGCCAGGACGCTGCCGCGCAAAGCGCACCTCATTGACGTTTCTGGCGTGGCGCAGACCTATGAACAGACCTGGCTTCGCGCGCAGCGCCTCGCGGGCGTCATGGTGCAGGCGGGCGTGCCTCCAGGTGCGCGCGTGCTGGCCCTGATGGGCAATTCATTCGAACTGGTCGAACTCTATGTTGCCTGTAGCCTGGCCAATGTGATCTGCGTGCCGGTCAATCTCATGAGCACCGGCCATGAGGTATCGCGCATCAAGGCGGATTGCGCGCCCGACGCGGTGGTCATCCAGAACGCATTGCTTGACCGGATCCTTCCCGATTTCGGCGCCGAGTCGTTGCGGCTGCGCATTGTCACGGAAGGCTCGGCGCCGGGATGGGATTCATATGACGAGG
>CAITPF010000460.1 GCA_903894155.1 uncultured beta proteobacterium
GGCTGGCGGGGCTCTTCGCGGGCGCGCTGTTCGCGGCTGAGTTCCTCTTTATCGGCGAGGGCCTCAAGCGCACCACCGCCTCGCACGTGGTGGTGTTCCTGAACACTGCGCCGATTTTTACCGCGCTTGGCCTGCACTTCCTGATCCCGGAGGAGCGGCTCGGGTGGGCTCAGTGGCTTGGCGTGGGCGCGTGCTTTAGCGGCATCGCCATCGCGTTCCTTGGAGGCTTGGGGCGCGGGCCCTTCGACCCCACCTCGCTGTGGGGCGACCTGCTCGGGTTGCTGTCCGGCGCGAGTTGGGGGGCAACGACCGTGATCATCCGGAGCTCGAAGCTATCCGATATCCCGGCCACCCAAACCACGCTCTATCAACTGCTCTGTTCCTTTGTGGCGCTGACAGCGTTCAGCTTCGCGCTCGGCGAGCACCACGTGCCCTGGACGCCCGTGCTCGCAGCCAGCGTGATCGGCCAGGGGGTTGTCATCGCCTTCTTCAGCCTGGTGACGTGGTTCTGGCTGATGACGCGCTACCTGGCCTCGCGCCTCGTTGTCTTCACCTTTCTCTCGCCTCTTCTGGGCGTGGGATTCGGCGTCTGGCTGCTCGGCGAACCGCTCACCCCGGAATTCGTGTGGGGCGCGGCGATGGTCCTGACCGGCGTCATCGTGGTCAACGCGGCACCGCGACGGCAGGCTCAGTAGCCCGCCAACAGCGCCTCGCGCACATCCATCTCAGTCACGCGCTGACATCCCGGTCGCGCAAGCCCTTTTCAGTGACGCGCCGACATCCCTTCGTGCAAGTCCATGTCAGTAACTCGCCGACATCCCTTCGCGCACATCCATCTGCACGCCATAGGGCGCGATCGGATAGCGCAACCCGTTCTTCGACAGTTGCTGCAGGCCGGCGATCGCGATCGGCAGGAAGCGCGGGGGCATGGCCATCAGAAGCTCGTCGTCCGGCACGCCGCCGTAGCGCCGCTCGGCAAAGCAGGGAATCGACAGGCTCGGTTCACCCGTGGCGAGCGCTCGGCCCCAGGAATCCGCACACGACGTCTCGCCCGCGCAGCTCCACTCGAACTTCTTGAAACCCGTGTACTGCAGCCCATTGATGAGCAGGATCATCTGGCCCGGCGTCGCGTAGATCAGGCAGATATCGGGCGGGTTCAGTCGCCCGCTGATGAGCGGCGACACGGCCATGGCCTCATATTTATTGGCGGGCACCGTCGTCAGGCAGTGCTGGTGCTTGGATGCATCCTCCAGCGTGCCGTACCAGACCCCGTTCATCTTGTCGCCCGAGAGCCATTCCTTGCTGCGCGGCACAAGGCCAATCACCGTACGGCACTGGTCGGAGACCAGGTCATCGGCCGTAATACCAACGGTAAAGCCCATGCGTGAGGCCTGGCCGACGATCTGGTCGACCGTATGGATCGCCTTGGGGCGGCGCACCCGGGGAATCTGCTCCATGTCGCTCGCGCGCTCGAACATCTTCATCCCGATCGGCGTGGTCTTGAGGCGCAACAGTCCGTTGAGCGTGTTGACCAGTTGCTGCCAGTCGTACTGCGTGTTGTCTTCCGACATGTTGGTTTCTCCGTGGTTCTTGTCGTTTCGCTAAGTTACATGCTCGTTAATGTACCGGTTCCCGTTCAATCCCGTTACAGAAATGCCGCCGGTCAACGCCCGAACCCACGGGCCTGGCCGCATCTGGCGTTAGGCTTCGCCGTGTACGGAGAGTTGGCAGATGCCGAGGCATCTCTACCGCGCTGCTTGTGGCATCGCCACCAACGCCGCCCGCATTTGAGCAAAGAGACTTCCGACAGTACTGTCGAGATAGTCCAGGTACGCATCGCTGGCCAATGTTTTGCCCAATGTGGTCGAGTCGATGAATCGGGTCATCTGGGCCTTGAATTCCCGACTCCTCACAATCTGGGGGAGTTGCCCGATCGCGCGATCCAACAAATCCGGGTAGTGTTCCACGCCATAGTCGCTGATCTTGGCGACCACCAGACCGGGGTCAAGCGTGGCGCCCTGCGTGCGCATCCAGGCCAGATCCCATATGTCGCGATGCCTGATTTTGTTGGAATCGGCCGAAACCGGTTGGCCTTTGTTGTCCAACAGGGATGTTGGGAAGGCCAGAACTTTATCGGCCATGACCTCGCCCAAAGTCTCCGCGTTGACCAGCACCGTGGAGCCGCCGAGAAAGCCATAATTGTCTCGAATCGGGACCAGTTGGCTCGTGTGCGCGGGGATGTTGGCGATCTCCAACTTGATCCTTTGGCGCGGCATCGACGGGTTCTCCGGCGTGGTCTCGATCGAGATCCACCATTTATCCACTCTGACATGCTGGATCCCGTCTTCACCGATTCTGGAGGGCTTGTTCGAAACAGTCACCCTCAGATCAAAAACACTTCCAATGCGCGTTTCCAGGCAATGCTTGAGCTTGCCCATACTTGCGGCGGAAAAATCCACGCCGCCGGCGAAATCAAGGTCTTCACTGAATCGAGCTGAACCACGGCACAGCCGCAGGGAGGTGCCCCCCTGGAAGACCAGATTCCTGAGCAGCCCATCGGCATCGAGCGCTTGAAATATCTCGTGGTGCAGCAATTCCTTTTCCACGACGGGCCGCATGGCCGACAGAGCGGAATTGGCCATGGCCAAATCCACCAATTCATTAAAGTCCTTTTTGTCTTCGATCATGCGCCCTCCCCCTGCACCCCATCTTTGAGCGCCTCTGGATCCATCATGTTGACGTTGCGCCCGACTCGCAAGAGGTCTCGAACCGCTGCCTGCTTGGTGGCGATCCGTAGCGGTCGCCCTTTGGCCGCCAGGGTCCGCTTCACGATCTCCGCGACGCCACGCTTGGTGTGAGTGAACTCGATCGTTCCATAAGGGGTCTCGACCAACCCGCGAGCACCGGTGGTCATGACCGTCAACCGGTTCATCGGGATTTGGGAGATGACGCCATACTCCGACAAGATCGACTCCAAACTGACGTAGGAGAGGCATCCCGGGCGCAGCGCTTTGGCAACCTCCTCAGCGATCCAGCGGTTCTTGCTCGACGCGGCTGGGTTCACGTAGAGCCCTCGCGCGGCCCGAGTCAGGATCCTGTCGCCGACCATGCGTTTCAAGGATTGCTCCATCGCCTTCTCCCCCTCCGCAGGGAAAAGCTTCTCGATGTCGCGTTTGGCCAGCACATACACGCCTCGACGATCAAGGTCCGCAAGCTTCTGGATGAGATCCATTCGATTCATAAGTTCACTTGAACCACTTATTTTTAATGGGTTCGAACAGACTTATTTTATTAAAAGAACATCGAGGCGTCAAGATAGGTATCGCTGAACCCATTTTAAACATAGGGTTCGAGACTACTTAATGGGGATTCAACTACTCTCGGAATCAAGTCAAGAGCAGCCGAGTTACCGTAGGGAACTCATATAATGGCAGCCCCACTGAGGATTTGCGCAACCCATGTGCCTTGCCATCGTCGCCATTGACGCCCTGCCCGACTGGCCGCTGGTCATCGTCGCCAACCGCGACGAGTTCCATGCGCGCGAGGCCAGCGAGGCTGCGCCCTGGCATGATGCACCCGATGTGGTCGCGGGGCGCGATCTGCAGGCAGGTGGCACCTGGCTGGGCGTCACACGGCAGGGGCGCGCCGCGCTGCTGACCAACTATCGCGAGCCCGGGCTCAGGAATCCGCTGGCGCCTTCGCGCGGGCGCCTGGTGGAAAATTATCTGCGTGGCGACACGACCGCCCTCGAGTATGCGCAAACGATCGATGCACGCACGCAGGAACACAACGGCTTTAGCCTGCTGCTGGCCGACGAGGCCGGCGTCTGGTATGCGTCGAACCGCTCGGATGCCACGGGTTCGAGGCTGCCCTCAGGCATCGTGGGCCTCTCGAACGCGTTGCTCGACACGCCCTGGCCCAAGCTGGTGCGCAGCCGCGAGGCCGTTGGCCGGCACCTCGGTACGCAACCGACACCGGATGTCGATACCCTGATCGGCATCTTTCGGGATAGCGTGCCGCCGCCCGACCACGAGCTTCCGGATACGGGACTCGGCATCGAACGCGAGCGGCGCCTGGCGTGCCCTTTCATTCTGGATCCCCAGTACGGGACGCGCTGCACAAGCGTGATCCTGCGCCACGCGCGCGGGCACACCCTGTTCTACGAACAAAACTACGCCCCCGACGGCACGCCCACCAGTCGAAGCGCCTGGCGCATCGATCGCGATGCAGGCATTGCCCGCATTCCCGCCGATCAGGCGCTTGCCGCGCAGCCGTTTTAGTCAGTGCATGACTGCTTTAGCCTGCGCGCTGCTGCTTTAGCCAAAGCACTGACACGCCTTAGCCTGAACGCAACTGCCTTACCCAAAGCGCGGGCACCATAGCCGTCGGCACGGGTGTCATGGCCGAGACGGCTGCCGGCACGGCGCGCGTTGCCGGATCACGAAAACAACCGTGGACTACTGTATATTTGTACAGTATTCTATTGTTCCGTTTCCGTGCATCACATGCGTCAATCCCCATGGCAATTTCACCCCAGGATATCCATCCGGCGCTCTGGCGCGGCACCCAGCTCGGTGCACGCACGGGGCCCACGGTTTCCACCGGCCACGCCACGCTCGACGCCGAGTTGCCCGGCGCCGGCTGGCCCGTTGGCGCCCTGACCGAACTGCTCGTGCGGGCACACGGCATCGGCGAAGTCCGTCTGCTGCAGCCGGCCCTGGCCAGCGCCAGCCCCGATCGTCCTGTGGTGCTGCTGCATCCGCCCTTCAGGCCCAACGCGCTGTGCTGGTCGGGCTGGAATCTGCCCGCCCAGCGCCTGCTGTGCATCGATACCGGGCGCGATCGCGATACCTGGTGGGCAGCCGAGCAGGTGCTGCGCCACAACTGCTGCGCGGCGCTGATCCTCTGGGCCGACCCGATCCGGGTACCCGAACTGCGGCGGCTGCACCTCGCGGCCCAGTCCGGCGAAGCGCTCTTCTTCATGTTCCGTCCCCTGGCAATGCGCGATCAGGCCTCGCCTGCCGCGCTGCGCCTCGCGCTTGCACCGCAGGCGCAAGGCATCAGGGTCTCTATTCTCAAGCGCCGGGGTCCGGCATGCGCGCAGCCCATTGATGTCGCGCTGACTGATGACGGCCAGTTCACGGATCCCGGTCATGTCCCTTTGGATCGGCCTGTACCTGCACCGCCTCAGCCTGGACGTGTGGCGCCTGCGGTGGCTCACTGAGCCCGGGCGCGCCGCCTTCGTGCTGGACAAAGGCGTGGTCATCGCCGCCACGCCCGCTGCCGCGCACCTGGGTGTGGCAATCGGCATGGGCCAGTCCAGCGCCTGCGGCCTGGTCCCCGATGCCCTCGCCCTTGCGCGAGACGAAACCGCCGAGCGCGCCACCCTGGATCTGGCCGCCCAGGCCGCGTTGCGCTATACGCCCTCGGTCGCGCAGCACCTGCGCGACACGATCCTGCTCGAGGTTGCGGGCAGCCTGCGCCTGTTCGGCGGCGTGCGTGCGCTGATGCGCCTCTTGCGTCGCGATCTGGATGCCCTGCACGTACAGGCACGCTGCAGCATGGCCCCCACGGCACATGGGGCCTGGCTGCTGGCCCAGGCGGGCGGCGCGCTGAGGTATACCGCCAGGCCTCGCTCGCTGGCGTGCGCACTCGATCGCCTGCCGTGCGATGCGCTGCCCGAAGCACGCCCCCACCTCGACTGGCTGGGCGCCGTGGGTTGCGCCACGCTGGGCCAATTGCGCGGCCTGCCGCGCGCAGGCCTTGGCCGGCGCAGCAGCGCGACCCTGCTCGATGCGCTCTCGCAGGCCTACGAAGGGCAAGCCCTGCGCTATACGCCTTATGTCGCGCCCGATCGGTTCGCGCGGCACCTCGATCTGCAGGATCGTATCGAGCAGGCCGAAGTCGTCCTGGCAATCGCCGGGCGCCTGATGCAATCGCTGTGCGTCTGGCTGGCGGCGCGACGGCAGGCGGCGCGCGGCATCCGCATCGATCTGCACCACGAGCGCGGCCGACGCGCGCGCGCGCCAACCACCATCGACATGGCGCTGGCCGAGCCGGCCTGGGTGGTCGCGCACTTCATGGCTCCTCTGCGCGAGCGCCTGGCACGCCAGACGCTTGCCGAGCCCGTCGTCGCCATCACACTGCATTGCGAATCGCTCGCCGATTTCGCACCCGACAGCGGCCTGCTGTTTCCGGATCCGCGCAATGCCCCTGCGGAATACCGGCGCCTGCTCGATCTGCTGACGGCCCGGTTGGGGCCAGGCCAGATCCTGCGCCCGCACCCCGTGGCCGATCACCGGCCTGAGGTCGCCAACGCCTGGATCAATGCCGCACCCTCGCATGCCAGCGGCGCACCCGCCTCGCAGACCCGACCCGGGCGCCCCCCGGGGCAGCGCACGTGCGCGCAAGCACGCACCGAAACGCCTGGCGCGTCGTTCGGGCCCGTGGCGCTCGCCGAACGCCCGTTCTGGATGCTGCCCGAGCCCCGTGCGCTCGCAATGCGGGGGGATCGCCCATTGCTGGGCACGCCCCTGCAGCTTGTACGCGGCCCCGAGCGCATCGAAAGCGGCTGGTGGGATGGTCACTTCGCCGTGCGCGACTACTTCGTGGCACAAGACCAGCAGGCGGTGCGCTACTGGATCTACCGCGAGCGCGACGCCGATCCGGCACGCTGGTTTCTGCACGGCATTTTTGGCTGATCCACATGGCTGACACAGACCAGGCCCCGGATGCACCGAATGCCGGTAGTGCCGCCGCCGGTGCTGCCAGCTCCACCCCCGCAAATCTGCCCGGATACGCTGAACTCCACTGCATCTCCAATTTTTCGTTCCTGCGCGGTGCCTCCTCGCCCGAGAGTCTGGTCGCGCAGGCGGCGCAACTGGGCTACCGGGCGATCGCCATCACCGACGAGTGCTCGATGGCTGGCATCGTGCGCGCCCACACAGAGGCACGCGCCCAGGGCATTGCGTTGCTGATCGGGACCGAAATGCGCCTGAGCCCTGCAGAGGGGGCGCCGTTTCGCCTGGTGCTCATCGCCCAGGACCGCGTGGGCTACGGCAATCTCTGCGAGCGCATCACGCATGCCCGCATGCAGGCGCCCAAAGGCCAGTACCTTGCGCGCCCCGAAGACCTCACCAGGATCCCCGGGTGCCTGGCCATCCTGATACCCGATGCCTGCGCCAGCCTGGAAGATCTCGACATTCAGGCAGGCTGGCTTGCACGCCATTTCGCCCTGCGAGCCTGGATCGGCATCAGCCGCCTGCACCGCCCCGGCGAGGCGCGTCTGCGCCAGCACTGTCTGCAGGCTGCGGCGGGCCACGACCTGCCCTGCGTGGCCATCGGCCAGGTCGAAATGCACCGGCGTTCACGCAAGGCGCTGCATGATGTCCTGGCCGCCATCCGCCTGCGCCAGGGCGTCGCGCAATGTGGCTACGCGCTGGCCTCCAACGCAGAGCAGCACCTGCGCACGCGCCTGCGCCTGGCGCAGCTCTATCCGGGCGCGCTGCTCGCTGAAACCGTGCGCATCGCCGATCGCTGCGCATTCAGCCTCGATGAGCTGCGCTACGAGTACCCCGACGAGATCGTGCCTGCGGGCCATACGCCGGCCAGTTACCTGCGCGAGCAAACCTGGGAGGGCGCCGCCAGACGCTACCCCCAGGGGGTTCCCGATAGCGTAAGCCGGCAGATCCTGCATGAACTCGATCTCATCGACGAATTGCGCTACCAGGCGTACTTCCTGACCGTCTACGACCTGGTCCGCTTCGCGCGCGAGCGCGGCATCCTCTGCCAGGGCCGCGGCTCGGCCGCCAATTCGGCGGTCTGTTACTGCCTGGGCATCACCGAGGTCAATCCGGCCAATGGCAATGCCCTGTTCGAGCGTTTCATCAGCCGCGAGCGCAATGAGCCTCCCGACATCGACGTCGATTTCGAGCACCACCGGCGCGAGGAAGTCATCCAGTACCTCTACCAGCGCTATGGGCGGCAGCGTGCCGCACTCACTGGCGTGGTCGTCTCCTACCGCCCGCGCAGCGTGCTGCGCGATACCGGACGTGCGCTCGGCATCGATGCCGACACCATCGAAAAGGTCGCCAAATCCCACCAGTGGTGGGACGGCAAGCAGGCGCTCATGGATCGTCTGACCAGCGCCGGCATGGATCCCGAAGCCCCGGTCAGCCGGCACTGGGCGGAGCTCGCGCAAGCGCTGATGGGGTTTCCGCGTCATCTGTCGCAACACCCCGGCGGCTTTGTTCTGGCGCGCGGGTTGCTCTCGCGCCTGGTGCCGATCGAGAACGCCGCCATGTCCGGACGCAGCGTCGTGCAGTGGGACAAGGATGACCTCGACGCAGTAGGCCTGCTCAAAGTCGATGTCCTCGCGCTCGGCATGCTGACCGTCATCCAGCGCGCGCTGGCCTGGGTGGCCTGGCGTCGCGCGTTGCCGCAGTTCCGGCTCCAGGATATTCCGGATGACGATGCCCCGACATACGACATGATTTGCGCGGCCGATACCGTAGGCGTCTTCCAGATCGAATCGCGCGCGCAGATGACCATGTTGCCGCGCCTGCAGCCCCGGCAGTTTTATGATCTCGTGATCGAAGTGGCGATCGTGCGCCCGGGGCCTATCCAGGGCGGCATGGTGCATCCCTATCTGCGCAGGCGCCAGGGGCTGGAGCCCGTCACCTACCCAAGCCAGTCCGTGCGCGAGGTGCTCGAACGCACGCTGGGCGTGCCCATCTTCCAGGAGCAGGTCATGAAGATCGCCATGGTCGCGGCCGGCTTCACCGCAGGCCAGGCCGACGAACTCAGGCGCTCCATGGCCGCGTGGCGTCGTAAGGGCGGTGTCGACAAATTTCGCCACATGCTGGTCGGCGGCCTGCTTGCGCACGGGTATACGCCCGAGTTCGCCGAGGCCATCTTCCGGCAGATCGAAGGCTTTGGCGAGTACGGGTTCCCCGAAAGCCATGCCGCGAGTTTCGCGCTGCTGGCCTACGCCAGTGCGTGGCTCAAGCGCCACGAACCCGAGGCCTTTCTGGCAGCGCTGCTCAACGCCCAGCCGATGGGCTTTTACTCGCCTGCGCAATTGACCCAGGATGCGCGGCGCCATGGCGTGCGCATCCTGCCTGTGGATGTCTGCGACAGTGACTGGGAATGCCAATTGCGCGAGGATCCCGGGCAGGCGCGCCCCGCCGTGCGCATCGGGCTGAACCAGGTTTCGGGCCTCGGCCAGGCGTGGGCCGAACGCATCGTGCAAGCACGGCGCACGGGCCCCCCATCCTTTGCCGACGTCCGCGATCTCGCCTTGCGCACTGGCCTGGATCAGCGCGCGTTGAATTTGGTCGCCGATGCGGGTGCCTTGCAGGGATTAGCCGGGCACCGGCATCTCGCCGCCTGGACAGCCGCCGCAGCCGTAGCCTCAGGCGGGCTGCTGCGCGAGGCACCTATCCTGGAGGATGACACCCCCGCGCTGCCCGCGCCTTCCGAGGGACAGGACATCGTGGCCGACTATCGCCGGCTGGGTTTCACGCTCGGGCGCCATCCCCTGGCACTGCTGCGGCCGCAGCTTGCGAAGCTGCGGTTTGCACAGGCCGAACAGCTGGCCGGCTGCCCGGATGGACGACTGGCGCGGGCCTGTGGGCTGGTCACCATGCGCCAACGCCCCCAGACCGCGCAGGGCGTGATCTTCGTGACCATCGAGGACGAGACCGGCCTGGTCAACGTCATCGTCAGGCCAGAGCTCGCCACACGCCAGCGGCGCGAGCTGCTGCACGCCCCGTTGCTCGCCGTCATCGGCACGTGGCAAAACATCCAGGGCGTGCGGCACTTGCTGGCCGGGCGACTCGAGGACCACTCCCATCTGCTGGGCGTGCTGAACACCGCCAGCCGGAACTTTCACTGAGAAGCACACCCACTACCCACTACCCACTACCCACTACCCACTACCCACTACCCACTACCCACTACCCAATACCCAATACCCAATACCCAATACCCAATACCC
>CAITPF010000461.1 GCA_903894155.1 uncultured beta proteobacterium
GAACCGTCTCGCCCATGGCCGCCGATGCGGCAAGCACGGCGGCGCTGCGCTCCAGGCTGTAACCTTCCTTGCGAAGCATATCGCGCATGACCGATCCGACAGCGGCCACGTCGGCGGTTTTCGCACCAGAAAGGCCCGATACGATGTACATGCTGACGACCATGACGTGCAACAACCCGCCCCGGAGGTGGCCAACCAGCGACTGCACGAAGGCCACCAGTCGCAGACTGATGCCACCGGTCTCCATGATCATGCCCGCGAGGATGAAAAACGGCAGGGCCAGCAAAACGAAATTGCCGGTTCCGTCGACCATGTTTTGCGCGAGCGCCACCATTGGCACCGTGTCGGATGCATAGAGAAATCCGAGCGCGCCCAAGAGCAGCGCAAACCCGACGGGAAGGCCGATGAATACGGTCACGAAAAACAGCCCCAGGGCAAGGACAAGCGCGGCGTCCCCTGCGAACCACGGCAGCCACTGGTTGCGCGTGATCGCCAGCACGACGACCAGCACGAGGTAAGCGCCGCCAATCCGCGCCACGAGCGAGCGCGGCGCGCCCAGCAGGCGCTCGATCGCGGTGATCGCCAGGACGATCATCGAGACGACGAGCGGCACCGCATACCACGTCGCGTGCATCTGGAGGATGGGGGTAATTTCCGTCCACTTGACGATCAGCAGCGGATAGGAGTTCGCCCCGGCGATGATCGACACTGTCAGCACCAGGAAATCCGTGAGCACCGCGCAAACCGCCTGCGTTTCCGGCGAAACGCGTGAGAGCAACGCACGCACCGAGGCGTGCTCCTTGCGGCGGTATGCCAGTGCCCCACCCAGAAACGCAATGGTCGACAGGGACAGCTTGGCTGCCTCGTCAGACCACAACAGCGGGAAATCGAAAAAGGTGCGGCCAACGACGTTGAAGAACACCACTCCGATTTCGATCAGGAGGGCAACGGCCAGGACGAACTTCAGACCACGTTCGATCATGGTTCGCGCCCTATGCGTTGGCGGCCTTGATCACCTTGTCGACGAATTCCGCACCGATCTTGCCGCGAAACTCCGTATAGACCGGCTCCATGGCCTTCTTGAAGGCGGGAAAATCCACGGCGTTGATCTTGATCCCCTTGTCCTCGCAAGCCTTGCGCGCCACGACGGTTCGCTCGGTGATCGCCTTGCGCCACAGCGGCCCCATCTCCCTGGCCGTCTCGCGGATGACCGTCTGCTCCTTGGGTGTCAGGGTGTCGAACCGCATCTTGCTGGCCATGAACGCGCCGCCGTTGTAGACATGGTTTGTTTCGCCGATGTATTTCGTGACCTCCAGCAACTTGGTGGTCACCGCCGGCACGAAAGGCAGCTCGTAGGCATTGACGGTGCCCTGGGAAAGCGCGATGTATAACTCATTGAGATCAATCACGATGGGAACCGCGCCGACTGCCTTGAAGGATGCCGCGAAGACCGCGCCAGGCTGGATTCGGATCTTCATCCCCGCGAGGTCCTGGGGCATGACAATGGGCCGCGTGTTGTTTTCGACGACGCGCCAGCCGTAATGGCCCCACGTCAGACCGTAGATGCCTTTGGTCTGCATGTCCGTCAGCAACTCCTGCCCGATGGGCCCGTCAAGCACGCGCTCGGCCGACTCGTTGCTCGGAAACAGAAAGGGCAGGTCGATGGCCTGAATCTTTGGAAACAGAGATTCAAGGAAACCTGTCGTGTGCATCGCCAGATCCACGATTCCCGTCGACAAGCCGGAAACGATATTCACCTCGCTGCCGAGTTGCCCACCTGAAAAGACACGCACCGTGACGGATCCGTCCGTGCGCTCCTGGACGAGCTTGCCGAACAGCGTGGCGATTTCCTGCGCGGGGTGGGCTGGCGCATCGGGGTGTGCCAATTTCAGCACGACCGGTTGCCCGGCCGCACGCACTGCCGGGGCGCCCAGCGTAAGGCCTGCGCCACCAAAATTGGCGGCGGCGACTGCGCCTAAGCCACGGCCGAGGAATGTTCTGCGATTCACGCTCATGAGGTTTGTCTCCTTGAACAAGTTGACCGTTTCTGAAGAACGGTTTGATCAGGATCCGGATCGCGCGCCATGCGACGGGCCGGATTCAATAACAACGCACTACCAGGTCAGAAATCGAACAGCGCCGTCGGGTTGTCCACGAGGATGCGCTTGCGCGTGGCCTCGTCGGGTACCCATTCCCCCAACAGATTGAACAGGTCGGTCGTATTGGGCATATCGCCCTTGAATGCAACGTGGGGCCAGTCGCTGCCCCAGAGGATACGCCCGGGATGCGCGCTTACGATCGCCTGCGCAAACGGCAGCAGGTCCGGATAAGGCGGCGACTGCACGGACTGACGGTACGCACCCGAAAACTTGACCCAGCAACGGCCGGTGTCCAGCAGACGCATCAGCGCCTTGAAGGCTGGCTGGTCAGGGCCGCCCTCGGCCGGCTTGATGAACCCCATGTGGTCGATCACGAAAGGAGACGCGAGGCGGGCAAGGCGCGATTCAAGGGCGACAAGATCCGTCGACTTGAGCAGGAACTGCAAATGCCAGCCGCGTTCGCTGGCCCTCGCGGCCGCCGACTCGAGCGTGTCGAGTGGCAGCCCACCGGCGTGCGCCAGGATGTAACGGATGGCACGGGCACCGCCGGCGTGCAGGCGATCAATCTCGGCATCCGGCGTTTCATGGGGGATGACGACCACGACGCGCGAGGGAATCCCCAGCGCCTGGGCGGCGTCCATCGCGCACCGGTTGTCCGTGCCATAGACGCTGGGCTGGATGATGACCGCTCGCCCGATGCCTATCGTATCGAACAGCTTCCGGCATTGGGCCGGCAGCGCGTCGGGTGGCGTGTATTCGCGATCGGCGATATAGGGAAACCGATTCGCGGGCCCAAGTATATGGAAATGGGTGTCCGTGGCGAGCGCGGGGACAGGGATGCTGGCCGCACGAAGGCGGGGGTCAGGTCCGGCACAGGCTGCGGTCATAGTGCGAGAACTCCTCATTGCTCACGACATTTGAGTGCAAAACTAACATGATTCGTTCTTGTTCTCTAGAAATTCTCAATGTATGGCATTATTTCCGAA
>CAITPF010000462.1 GCA_903894155.1 uncultured beta proteobacterium
ATCGAACTCAGCTGCAGCCCCGCCCATCACCCACTGGCGCCGCTTCTGCTCGACTTCAAGGCCGCGCGTGAAACCTTGCCCGATTGTTCGCTGCCTGAGGCCTGCGGCTATCCCGGCGGCCGCTCGCGCGCCGAGGCCCACATCAAGGCCGCACAGGACAGCCATATTCGCCGCTTCGGCCAGCCCCCAAAAGGACTTTGGCCGGCGGAAGGCGCGCTCTCGACAGCCTTTCTCAGGCAAATTGCCGAGGCCGGGTTTCAATGGACCGCGAGCAGCCAGAGCGTGCTGACGCACTCTGCCGGAAGCATCGCAAGCACCGGCGTTCCCTGGCAAGCGCCCGAAGGCACGCCCCACGACATCACACTCTTTTTCCGCAACGATCACCTCTCCGACCTGATCGGCTTCGAATACTCCAAGTGGCACGGGAGCGATGCCACCCAGCATTTCATCGCTGCGGTCACGGCCCTGAACCTGCAAAACGAGCGCACCCTGATCCCGATTTTTCTCGATGGCGAAAACGCCTGGGAGTATTACCCGTATAACGCCTGGTATTTCTTCGAGGACCTCTATGAAGCCCTGGAAAAGAACGGCAACATCCGCACCGTCACGCTGTCAGAGGCCTGCACAACGCACCGCGACCGGCGCAAGCGTCTTGCGAAGCTGACTGCCGGCAGCTGGGTGTATGGCACGCTGTCAACGTGGATCGGCAGCCCTGAAAAGAACCGCGCCTGGGACCTGCTCTGCGAGGTAAAACTGCACGCTGACCGGGTGCTGGGTCAAGATGGCGAGCGGCTAACGACCGAACAGCGCGCGAATATTCTCTATCGCCTGGCTGTTTGCGAAAGTTCAGACTGGTTCTGGTGGCTGGGCGGCTACAACCCGTCGGAATCAGTCTCCTACTTTGACCGCCTGTTCCGCAAAAATATAAAGGCACTCTACCGCCTGCTGGATCTGCCCGTACCGGCCAGCCTGGATCATCCGCTCAGCAGCGGTGGCGGCGTCCCGGAGAGCGGTGGCACGATGCGCCGCGCCACCTGATTTGACCCGGACCAATTCATGACTCGAGCCGTCACCCTCTTATTCGGCGTTCACGCCCACCAGCCTGTCGGCAACTTTGACGAAGTCATCGACGATGCGCATCGTCGCTGCTACAAGCCCTTCCTCGAAACCCTCTTTGCTTATCCGGACTTCCGTTTTTCCGCGCATTTCTCCGGCTGGCTGCTTGACTGGCTGCGCGAGCGCTTCCCTGAGGATATGCAATTGCTCGCCACGATGGTGCAGCGCGGCCAGGTCGAACTGTTCAGCTCGGGCGACACCGAGCCCGTGCTCGCGGCCATACCGCATCGCGACCGGGTTGGCCAGCTTTGCACCCTCAACAACAAACTGGCCGCGTGGACAGGCGTCATGCCGAACGGCGCGTGGCTGACAGAGCGCGTCTGGGAATCCTCAGTCGTACCGTCACTTGCCGAATCCGGCATCCGCTATGTGATGGTCGACGACTACCATTTTTTAGGCACAGGCAAGAGCGCCGCGGAACTGGATGGCTACTTCAGCACTGAAGAAGACGGCATGCGGCTCGACATTTTCCCGATCTCGGAAGCGTTGCGCTATCGCCTTCCCTTCTGGCCCGCCAACGACGTCATCGCCTATCTGGAAGAGTTGGCCGAGCGCGGGCAAGCCGCTGCGATTTATTTCGATGACATTGAAAAATTCGGCATCTGGCCAGAAACCTTTGATTGGGTCTACAACCGCGGCTGGCTCAAGGCGGTGATCGAGGGGGTTCTGGCGAGCCCCTCCATTCGCACAGCCACCTACGCTGATTTCCACGCGCAGGAGCCCACGCGTGGCCTCGTCTATCTGCCCAACGTTTCCTACAGCGAAATGAACGAGTGGACGCTGCCGATGCCGTCAGCACGGGTTTATGCACAATTCGTGGCCACGGAAAAGGACGCCGGGCGTGGGGATCTGCATGCCCCCTTCATGCGCGGCGGCATCTGGCGAAATTTCATGTCGCGTTACCCGGAAGCGAACTGGATGCACAAGCGAGCGCAGGCACTTTCAGCCCGCCTGGCAAAGATCCCGGCGCCGCCGCCCGAACTGGTCGAAAACCTCTACCGGGCCCAGGCCAATGATGCCTACTGGCACGGCCTGTTCGGCGGCATCTATCTTCCCCACCTGCGGCGCGCCGTCTGGAACAATATCGTTGCACTTGAAGCCGGCCTTGATGCGATTCACGCCCGGCCGCCGATTGTTGCAGCCGACCTGGATCTAGACGGGAAAACGGAGATCCTGGCGTGCACGCAGAAATTACAATTGGCACTGCGCGACGACGGTCTCGGTGCCGCCCACGAACTCAGCAGCTACCCGTTGCGCCACAATTTCGGCGACACGCTGCGCCGTTACCACGAGCACTATCACGACAAGATCGGCGAAGGCCCCTCGCAGCACGACGGTGCAGGCATTGCCTCGGCACATGACAGGGTTCTCTTCAAGCACCCGATTACCGAGGCCGACATCGTTCCCGACCCTCAAGCAAGGGCCTTGTGGCTGGATGCGCTCGATGGCCAACAGCTGACCGATTACGCCCTGGCCGACGCCCATCAACTGCACTTCCTGCGCACGGGAATCAGCAAACGCTA
>CAITPF010000463.1 GCA_903894155.1 uncultured beta proteobacterium
CCGATTTCAGCCAGAGACATCGAGAAGTCTCCGACCTGGATGCTGTCGGCGATGGCCACCGTGTCGTAGCCCGCACCGGCCACGGCGCCGAGGCGCTTGCCGCCAACGACCTTGTCGCGCATGCAGTCAGAGAGGTAGAACAGGTCGCTGAATTCGCTGACGTCGGTGGCGACCAGAGCACCGGCCTGAGTGAGCACGGCCAGGGCCACCTCGTAGTCACCGGCGATGGAGGCGGTGTGACCCATCGCGGCGCGCCCGCCTGCCGCTGACTGTCCGGCCTTGTAAATGACGACCTGCTTGCCGGCTGCGCTCGCCTTGCGCACGGCGCGCGCCAGCGCCAGCCCGTCGAGGTCCTTGAATCCTTCTACGTAGGTCCCGATCACGTGGATGTCGGGGTTGGCCGCGAAGTTCTCGACCAAGTCGCCATGCGTGATGTCGTTCTGGTTGCCCAGCGCGACCATGTAGGCCGGGTCGAGCCACGGGTTCTTGCTGAGCCGCGTGACCAGAAAGGCGCCGCTCTGGCTGATCAGCGCCGAACTGCGTTGTGCCTTCTTCTGGGCTCTTGGCAGACGTTCCTCGGGGATGAACCAGGAATCGTAGTTGCCGGGGTGCGAGATGATGCCCAGGCAGTTTGCCCCGGCGAATACTGGTCCACGACCCGAGCGTCGGGCTTCGTCGATCTTCGCCTGCATCTGTCGTGCCGGTTCCTTACTGCCCTCGGTTTCCCCCATGCCGCCGGGAATCAAGAGCACCGATTCCACAGCGTCGGTCCTGATCACCTCGTCGACGATTCCGAAGGCGACGTCGGCGGTCACCGCGAGGATCAGCAGGTCGAGTTTCTTCTCCAGCGCCCCCAGGCTGGTCGCGCAGCGCACGCCATCGACTTCCTGGCCGTCCGGATTGATGACAAACAGTTGCGACTTTTCATACCCGGATGCGATGATGTTTTTCAGGGTGATGCGGCCGAAGTTCATGCGCGTGGCCGATGCACCGATGATTCCAATCGAAGCCGGGTGCAACAGCTTGTCGATCTTGCCCTGAGGCCGTGGCGGGCGCACGCTCTGCGGCCGGCCGAAGCGGCACAAGCCGTCGAGCGCGACGAGCGAGCCTTTCGCGCAGGTGAAGGGGTTGACCTCCAACTCCTCGATGACAAAGTCTGTCGCTGGGTCGCCCGTCGAGCAACTGTTCGCGAGGCGGATAAAGGCACCAAAGCACTGGACGAGGGTTTCGTCCGACACCAGCCGGCGACCCCCCCGCGTCAGTCCGGCGATCTTGCGGTAGGCAATTGTCGGCTTGAAAAGTTCGAGGAATTCTTCGGCGGTGGTCAGCGCGGTCGAAGCCGACACGACCGCCTGCCCGCGCCGGGAGCCCGCAGCAAAGAGCTCGGTGTCGACGCCGCCAAGGCCGGCGCTGAGGATCATGCCGAACTCGCGTGTGTTGCGAAGACCGACCAGGAGTTCGTTGCCGGCACCTGCGGCGTCGGCTTCGATGAACTCCGTGAGCATCACCCCCGCAATGTCGCGGTCCGACAGATTCGCAAGCATGCTTGCGCAAGCGGCTCGCACTGCCATCGGATGATTGCTCACGACGGCGACCCCGCCCACGTCCGATTTGTGGGCAATTCCGGCAGAGACGATCTTCACAACCACCCGGCTTCCCCGCAACGACGCCAGCAGTTCGTCCGCCGGCTCGGCTCCGCCAGCGAGCACCTCGTGTTTTGGCGTCCTTGCAATGCCGGCCGCAGCAAGCAGCCGGTAGACC
>CAITPF010000464.1 GCA_903894155.1 uncultured beta proteobacterium
CTCGATAAAGAACGAGGCATTGAACGACACGATCGCCGTGAGCACGACCGGAAAAACCAGGAACAGGATCGTCAGCCACGCCATCGCGTTCGTGACCACGACAAAGCTTCCCGGGCGCGCGTTCTCAGATTTCCGCACGGAACGTCCTCCGCACGATCAGCGCATAGGCGGCCACAAGCGCAAAGGTCAGCACGGTCAGGCTGACGATGATGGCCGAGCCAAACGGGAAGTTGAGCTGGATCAGCAATTGCTCCGCCGCAGCCTGGGAGATCATTGCAGTCGATGGAGAGCCAAGCATCAGGGGCGTCACATAGGCGCTCATGCTCACAGCGAAGGTGAGCATCGTTCCGCCGAAAACGCCCGGGATCGACAGGGGCAGGATCACACTGAAAAACGTTCGCCACTCGCCGCCGCCCAGCGAAAGGGATGACTCGCGCAACGAGGCCGGCAATCGCAGCAGCGATGCGTAGATCGGCAACACCATGAAAGGAATTGAAAAATGCACCAGCCCGAGCACGATGGCCGTCTCTGAAAATATCAGGCGCACTGGGCGGTCAATGAAGCCTAGCGCGATCAGCAGGTTGTTGATCGCGCCACCGTCGGCAAGCACCACGACCCAGCCGTAGTTGCGCACGATCAGGCTTGAGGCGAGCGACACGAACGTGACCATGAGAATGCCCGTGCGCAACGTTCTACCCGACCTGAGCAACAGCAGAGCGACAGGATAGGAAATTGCAAGCGTGATTCCGACCGTGATCAGGGAGATTCGGAAGGTGCGCCCCATCACCCTGCCGAAGCGCGCGCATTCGTACGTCTTGACGTACTGGTAGAACGTCCACCCGTCGCCGGCACCCGGATCCCGTGTCGCCCAGGAAAGGCTCTCGCTCACCATCTTCGCGAACGGCACCACATAGAATACGGCCAGGAACACCACGAGCGGCGCGAGCATCAGCAGCGCGGCGCCGTGGCGTTCAAAAAAGCTCTCGCGACGCGGTGGCGCCGCCGCGTGCATCAGGCCGGGGCTCGTCGGCATATCAACCGAAGACTTCGTTCCACATCTCGGTGATTTTTGGCCGATTCTTCGACAGGAAAGCCCAATCGGCGTAGGTCGTGTTGTCGGCCGGCCCAATCAGCTTGAGGGTTTCGGGTGAAGGATCGACATCCACGCGGGCCGAACGCGAACGCAACACGCTGTCGATCTTGGACTGAAAGCCCTTGTCCAAACTCATGTTGATGTAGGCATTCGCGAGCTCGATGTTGCGCGCGTTGACCGGCATGTTCAACCCGACAATTTCGCCCTGCTTGCCTTCCTTGAGCGTCACTGCGGGATAAATGGGCGCGCCTTTGGCGATCAGGGGCGCCGCGAACGCCAGGTAGAACGGCACGAGTGGTATCTGGCCGCTCTGCAAGAACTGCAGCGCCTCGGGGGCTCCGTTGTATACAGTGACCCCGTTTTTCTTGAGCTTGGCGAGTTGCTGCATCCCTGCCTCGATATCGTACTGCGCCTGCGCCAAGGGCTTGCCCGTGGCGATCTGCGCGGCGGTCACCACCATGCGCACACCGTTGTTCCAGGCGATCGGCGGGATGGCAATCTTGCCGTTGTTGGAGGAATCCCAGAGCTCGGCCCAGGACTGCGGTGCGGTCTTGACGACATTGGTGTTGTAGAAGATCGTGTTCATGGCATCGATCATCCCCGCGGAATAGTCGTCAGCCATGTTGAATTCCTTGCGCAGGAATTTCCAGTTCGGGATCTTTGATCCGTCGATCTTCCGCAGCAATCCGTCATCGCGGGCCTGAAAGACGCCGGCCTCTGAAAACTGCATCAAGTCAGGCGGATTGTCCTTCTGCGTCTTGAGCATCGCCAGCATATTGCCAGTGACCGACTGCTGAATATTGAGTTTGGCGCCGGTCTCCTTCTCGAACTGCGGGTTGAGTTCGTCGATCCAGAGCTTGGCCAGCAATCCCTGATTGAGGATGACGGTCAATTCGCCCGCCGCGCGTGCCGCTGTCGTCATCCAGGGCAGGCTCACCAGGGCGGAACCCGCCGCGGCATGGCGCAACAGCCGGCGGCGCGAGGCAGTGAACTGAAACCGGGGTCGGGTGCTGTCAACCATCGCGATACTCCTTGGGGGGGTGGGGAAAGTTCGGTGATTTACTGCGAGACGGCCGTTGCGGCAAGCAGCCGGCGGATGATGTGGATTTTGAACAAAGACCAGCGTCTCTATCCCAAATTCCCCTATAAACCATATGGATATTCTTCAGGCGAAACGCCAGCGCGGCAGTGCCAGCGTCGCTATGCCCGCGGTCAGCGACGCGGAAACCAGACCAGGGAAAGCACGACGGCCGCTAACAGCAACGCCGCTGCGGCTGCAGCAA
>CAITPF010000465.1 GCA_903894155.1 uncultured beta proteobacterium
CGCTCGTCTTGACAGGCAACAATACCTACACCGGCACAACGGAAGTCGCGAGCGGCACGCTGAGCGTGTCGAACGACAACAATCTGGGTGCAGGCACAGACGCCGTGATTCTGTCTGGGGGCACGCTCCAGGTGACTGGCAATATGAATAGCGCACGCAGTCTTGCGCTGAGCAGCATCGCAAGTTTTGAGCCTGACGCAAACACCACGCTCGCGCTTTCCGGCGTGCTCACGGGTTCGGGCGGGATTCTCATGATGGGTGACGGCACGCTAGCACTAGGCGGCACAAACTCATTCTCCGGAGGGACCGGCGTATTCTCAGGAACGCTTGCCATCAACGGAGCGTCTCCACTTGGCACGGGACCTGTCTATATCGCAGCTGGGGCCACACTATCAGGAACAGGAACAATTGCTGGCCCACTGGCAGTTGGTGGAACCTTAAAGCCCGGCAACTCACCGGGCTATCTCGCGACCAATTCGACCGTCAACATGTTATCTGGAAGCACCTATGTGCAAGACATCGCTGGCAACACGCAGGCTAACGCCGCCACACCCACGGGGAGCAGCGGCAATTACTCCTTTTTGAAGGTGTCTGGTGGGGCGTTCGCCATCGAGTCCGGCGCGAAGCTGACCCCCCGCCTGCAGAACCTGTTCAGCCTCTCGGAGTCCGGCTACGGTAGCGCACCTTACACTCCGGTGGTCGGCGACAAGTTCCGCATCATCACGGCGGATGGCGGCATCTTCGGCAAGTTCACCACCCTAACTCAACCAGCAGGCCTGGCCTCGGGCACGCAATTCCTGCAGTTCTACAATTACAACGGTAGCAACAGCCTGGACTTGGCGGTGGCACCGTCCTCGTTCAACACCGCGGTGGCGTCCTCTGGCAACAAGAACGCACAGTCGGTGGGCAGTGCGCTGGACAGGATGGTGGTGACCAACCAATCGGGCACCGCCACGACAGCGCAGGATGCGTTGTTGTACACGGCCTCGGGCCAGTCGTTGGCGGGCCTGCCGTCCTTCACGCAAGGCATGGCGGGTGAGATCTATGGCGCGACGCTTGCCGTGGTGCCGCAGACGTCCCAACGCATTCAGCAAGCGGTCATCTCGCGTCTGGGTGACACCATGAGTGCGCCGATGATGGCAGGCACGATGGCGGCCGGGACCAACACCGCGATCAGCGCGACCAATCCCGGTGGCCAGCCGACTGCGAGCATGAGTTCGAACCCGAACGTCAATCCCTACGCATCAGGATCCGGTGGCGTGTCGATGTCCAACGGGGCTGCGTGGGGTGAGATCGCCTACCAGTACGGCAACCGCTCGAGCGACAGCAACTCCGGTGGCTGGACGAGCAACCTCGTGCAGGCAGTCGTCGGCGTCGATATGTACTCGGATGCCGGCACCAAGGCCGGTGGCGGCGTGGCATTATCAAACACCAACGTCTCGGCATCCCAGGGCTCCGGCACGGTTCAGCAAGGCAGCCTCTTCCTGTATGGCAAGTTGCCGGTTCAGCAGTTTGTGGTGGATGCGATGGCAAGCTACGGGTTCAACTCGACGGACAATACCCGCAACGACGTGACGGGGCTGACGAGCGGGTTCAAGGCCAAGAACGTGCAGGGCAACGACGCGCTGGTGAGCCTGGGGCTGAACCTGCCGATCGATCTGGATAATTCCCGCGTGACACCTTACATCCGCGCCACCTGGCAGCAGGTCAATCAAAATGGCTTCAACGAAGGCACGGCGGCGTCCGCACTTACCATCAACAGTTTCAACAATAACGGTGTGCGCGGTGTGATCGGGGTGGCGGCAGGCTCCAAGGCGGTCGATCCGATCAAGGAGCAGACCACCTACCGTGTCAACGTGGGCCTGGGTGTGGATTCAACGAACGTACTCAACCCACAACTCAACGCATCGCTTGCTGGCATGACCACGACGATCAATACGCCCAGCGCCGGGGCTGCGTTTGTACAGGCCGGGATGTACGGCACAGTGAAGTTTGCGGATAACGCCTTTGCGTATGCGGGAGTGACCGCCGAGGCACGCAGTGGGCAGGTGCTGGCTGGTGGCAACATCGGAGTCAGGATTCAGTTTTGATTCAAGACATGAAATCGCAGCCCGAATTACCGCTTGTGGCCGGGAAGCGCCGGTCACGCAGGGGCAATGACGGTCGCCGATCGACCCATAACAGCCGTTCGTTGGGTCATGACGGCCCACCGGCCTGCAGCGCTATCCGACTTACGGTAAATCGAGCCCAAAATAGCAGCCGAACCGAACCCTCATGGTTTCAAAGACCGGACTGCTCTGGCGCACTGCGCTGAAGGGGCAAGTTATTCAGCGCAGTCACTGCTTCTCCAAAATCCGTGATGATCCGCACCCCCTTGGGATGTTTTCTAATGCCCAACACGCCAGCCCCGCCGGCCCAAATCTGCATCTGGCCCGGCAGCAAGCGCCGCAAATGAACCAATGTTGGCACCACATCGCGTGCCGGATAAGCGAAACTGAAGGACAGCGCGACCACATCTGCCTTACACGCAAGGGCGGCCAGTTTTAGGTGATTCAGGGGAATATCCGATCCAATACTGATCGTTCGGGCGCCCTGCTCCGCCAGCACCGCCTCGGTCATCAACAGGCCAAGCAGATGATGTTCTCCCGGCGGGAGGGCGAACAAGATACTCGGCAAACCATTCCTCGGCTTGAACTTGAGAACTTCCGCCTGCAAATAACGCTCGACGCAACAGGTGCAAAGGTGCTCATGGTGAATGTCGATTTCGTCGCGCCTCCATGCGTCGCCAATACCAATCAGCAGTGGAGTGACCGTGTTGCGAACAAAGTCAATCAGTGTCTGGCTGGCTCTTTCCTCCGCCAATATGGCACTAAATCCCGCCAGGTCAATCAGTTTGATTTGTGCGATCAGTGCCTGAGTTGATTCAACGGCATATACGATCGGAACAGGCTCGCCCAAGGCAAGTTTCAGCGTTTCAAGTTCCAGGGCAGTCTTGCCGACGACCTGGCGGGGCCGAAAGCCACCTTCAAGCAGACGCTTGATCAAGAGAAGTTGATCAACGGTCTCGCGTGAATAGGCAGCTTTGCTATTCGCCGTTGATTCCGCCGGGGGAAAACCAAAGCGCTGACGCCACTTTCGCAGTTGGTCTTTTCCAAAACCCGTTTCACGCTCGATTTCCGACGCTAAAACAATGGGTTGGGTGCTCATATTGGCTAAGGGTAGCGGCAAATAAACATTTGTCCACGCCATTTTGTCACGGACAATTTCATTATATTATTTTCCGGGTCTGGTGGCTTGAGTCATGTCACCCAAAATTCCAGAGACATTCCTGGTTGCCTGTGCCTTTATGTGTCTTCTGGTTAGATGGTGAACATGGTTATTGTCCAACCTCCGCTATGGATAAAGATCGTTGCCAGCACGCTGCTGATACTGGCTGCGGCGTGGAGCATCGCATTCATTGCAGTCGATCGCAATTATTCCGAGTCGATTAAGTCATCCGAACAGCGAGCCCTGAACAAGTCTCAAATATTTGCCGAATACGCCCTCTCGACCATCAAGCGGGTCGACCAGATTGCACGCGAAAGCGTCCGGGCTTTGGAGCACGACTCAGCCTATTTCGTGAGTTTCGTCGCAGCGCAGTTGACCACAATACATGACATAGCCTTTCAAATATCAGTGATTGATAAGAACGGCATCTTGCTGTTTGCCAATAGAGATTTCTCAACCGTCAGAATTGACCTTTCGAACAGAGAACATTTTCGTGTGCACCAGGAGTCACCGGATGCTGATCGTCTGTTTATTAGTCGCCCGCTCGTTGGAAAGACCTCGGGGAAATGGTCGATTCAATTTTCCCGGCCAATTTTTAAGGACAACCGCTTCGATGGCGTTTTGGTCGTTTCGGTTGATCCCGGGCAATTTGGTCAATTTGGCCAGGATCTGAATTTGGGTAGCAACGGCATCGCTGGAATTATTCGTGACACGGGCGAGATCATGGCGCGATTTCCGGTCAGCGATACGCACTATGGCGAGTTACTCCCCGGCCCCCGTCCCTTTCTTATCCCGGATGCCCCGAAGACAGGCGTCTTCACCCTCGTAACGACCACGGATAACGTCGAGCGAATATTTGGCTTTACACGCCTGCCCGCCTACGGCGTGACCGCTCTCGTTGGCGAGTCAAAGGCTAAAGCCCTCGCAACACATGACACCTTCATGCAACTTGTACTGAGCGTCGGGTTAGTCCTTACGCTTTTTACGGTAACGGCGGCGGTCTTGCTGTTCCGTTGGATCACGGAGAAACGGCGTCAGGTTGATTCAATGCGTGTTTTTGCCTCGGTTTATAGCAACAGTAGCGAAGCGATGATGCTCGTCGACTCCGAGAACGTTATCTTTAGCGTAAACCGCGCCTTTACCGCACTCACCGGATATGATGCCGGCGAAGTGATTGGCCAGTCACCCCGGGTTCTGACTTCGGGTGCTCAGGATCAGGAATTTTGGCGTGAATTCTGGCAAGTTTTGACTACCACGGGCCAATGGCGCGGTGACGTGCGCAATCGACGAAAGGATGGCACCACCGCCATCGACGACCTGAGAATTGACACGGCTCATATTAGTCCTGGGAGCAGGCCTATTCGTATTGCCGCTTTCTGCGATGTCACTACCGAAAAAGCCAGTCAGCAAGAGATCTTCCAACTCGCGAATTTTGATGCGCTCACCGGCCTGCCGAATCGACGTGCATTCCTGGATACGTTTGAACATGAAATCAAGAGGGCCGAACGCTCTGGAGCGATCGTTGCCCTGATGTTTCTGGATATCGATCACTTCAAGAATGTCAACGACACGCTCGGCCATTTCATCGGTGACTTGCTGCTGATTGAGGTTTCATCACGGCTGAGAAAGATCCTGCGCCAGATCGACACGATTGCCCGGATGGGGGGGGACGAATTTACTGTCATTTTGAGCGAACTATCCAGTGCTCATGATATCGAACACATCTGTCAGAAAATACTGAGTGAATTGACCGTTCCCTTTCGCGTTGAGGACCACTCCCTCTACGTCTCGGCAAGTATTGGCATTGCCATGTATCCCGGCGATTGCGTGGAGGTCGAATCTCTGCTTAAAAGCGCGGATCAGGCGATGTACGCTTCAAAGCAAAGTGGACGCAATCGCTACACGTTTTATTCCCAGGCTCTGCAGAAGGAAACTTCGAGGCGAATGCAACTGGCCATTGACCTGCATCTTGCGCTCATTGAGAACCAGCTGGTTGTCTACTTTCAGCCCATTGTCGAAGTGTCGTCTGGGCGTGTGCGCAAGGCAGAGGCCCTGATCCGCTGGCAGCATCCGACCCTTGGCCTGCTCATGCCCGATGAGTTCATCCCCTACGCTAAGGAAGTTGGCCTGATTCGACAAATCGATCAGTGGGTCTTGGGGCAAGTTACAACAAGATTGAGAGCATGGCCGGAGAATTTACGGAAAGACTTTCAGGTTTCACTGAACAAGTCCGCGATCGAGTTCAGTTCCGCAGACGACATCATTCAGGCCATCGAGACGTGTCATGGTCTCAACGACAACATCATGATAGAAATTACGGAGCGTGTTCTGACGGACGCCACGCTCGGCACCACGACTAACGTGATGAAATTGCACGAGGCAGGATTCGCGATCGCTCTGGATGATTTCGGCACGGGATACTCATCCTTGTCCCACCTCGCGCGATATCCGATCAGCTATCTCAAGATTGATCAGATCTTTGTGAGTAAATTGCTTCGATCCAAGTCCGAAACCAAGGAAGCCGTATTATGTGAAAGCATGGTTCTATTGGCGCATAAATTGGACATTAAAGTGTTTGCCGAAGGCGTCGAAACCCAGGAACAAAGCGATTGGCTGGCGAGCATTGGCTGCGACTATGTGCAGGGGTATCTGTATTACCGCCCCATGACAGCTGACGAATTTGAGAGGATTGTGTTTTCACCAAACGCAATTTGAGAGTCCCCAGTGGCTGCTCCTGGCCGGTATGCGTCAGTTGCGCTGCGGCGATGAGCGTCGCATTCCTACCGAATTCGGTCGCTCAATTCGCTGAGGCAAACGGCCGCAACAAGGCTCTCCGGGCTTTGCAGTGCCGTGGCTGCTGTCACGACATTGAACGACCAGCGTCGTCAGGTGATCCCTTTCTTGCGCAAGCCTTCCAGGGCATCGGCATCCAGGCCCAGGATGCCCTGAAGTACCTCGCTGTTGTGTTCGCCGAGCGCCGGCGACGAGCGCGTGTGCCGGATCGGCGTATCCGACAGGTTCATCGGGCTTGCAACCGTGGGCGCGTCAACGCCAGCCGCGTGCGGCACCAATTGTTTCAGCCCCCGGAACTTGACCTGCTCGTGCTCGAAAACCTGCTTCAGGTCGTAGATCGGCCCGCAGGGCACGTTTTCGGCCTCCAGCCTTGCAACCCAATCGTCCATGGTGCGCGCCATCAGTGCCTCGGCGATCAGGGGGATGAGTTCACCGCGGTTCCGAACGCGCTGCCCTGCACTGTGAAAGCGCGGATCCGTGCCGAGATCGGCCAGGCCGATCACCTTGCACAAGGCGACGAACTGGCCATCGTTGCCCACGGCGACGATCATGTTGCCGTCCTTGCAGCGAAACACCTGATACGGGACCATGTTCGAGTGGGCGTTGCCCATGCGCTGGGGAACCTT
Organism: uncultured beta proteobacterium; assembly: GCA_903894155.1. Lineage (GTDB taxonomy): Bacteria > Pseudomonadota > Gammaproteobacteria > Burkholderiales > Burkholderiaceae_B > Zwartia. The sequence continues at coordinate 6,687 of CAITPF010000465.1, forward strand.
GCCCGACAGGAAATAGTTCATCGACATGTAGGAAGAAAGCGCCACCGTGCAGTCAAGCAGCGCCAGGTCGATGTACTGCCCCTTGCCGCTGATGTGACGGTGTTCGAGCGCAGCCAGAATCGCAGTGGAGGCGTACATGCCCGTGATCAGGTCACTGATCGCGACGCCCGCCTTCATCGGGGCGCCGCCAGGCTCGCCATCCGGGATGCCCGTCAGGCTCATCAGGCCGCCCATGCCCTGGAAGACGTAGTCATAGCCAGGCAGGTCGGCGAACGGACCATTCTGGCCAAAGCCCGTAATCGAGCAATAGACGAGCCTCGGATTGATCTTCTGCAGGTCTTCCCACGCGAGCCCGTAGCGTGCCAGCGTACCCACCTTGTAGTTCTCGATGACTACATCGGACACGGCGGCGAGTTTGCGCACGATCTCCTGCCCTTCGGGGGTGGAGATATCGAGCGTGACCGATTTTTTGGCCCGGTTCACCGCCAGGAAATAGGCGGAGTCGTCGGTTTCGCGGCCCTCGGCATCCTTCAGGAAGGGTGGCCCCCAGGCGCGGGTATCGTCGCCCTTGAGCGGCCTTTCAATCTTGATGACCTCGGCGCCAAGATCGGCGAGATTCTGCGTGGCCCACGGCCCGGCGAAGATTCTGGACAAGTCCAGAACGCGAATGTGCCCAAGTGCAGTATTCATGGATTCGTAACTCTCGTGTCGTAGGTCGATCGGCAAACTCCGCCATCATAGCGAAAGCGCACGGACAAAGGACGAAGCCTTGCATGCGCAGGGGATCTGCTGCACACTCTTGGCAAAGAAAATGAGGGGAGCAAGACAAGTGAGAACAGCCAGCAGCCTGTTGCGCGCGTTGGGGTCAGCAGTTGGCGTCACGGCGCTGGCGGGAGTGATCGCGGTGGCCCCTGCGCGCGGCCAGACCTATCCCGACCACCCTATCAAGTTCATCGCCCCGATTGCGGCAGGCGGGCTGACCGACATCCTCACCCGCGAAATCGCGACCGGCCTGGCTGAACGACTCGGCCAGCCTGTCGTGGTCGAAAACCGTCCGGGTGGCGGGGGCACCATCGGCATGGTGGCCGCTGCCAAAGCCCCACCCGACGGCTACACCCTGGTGATGGTTTACAGCGGGGTCGCGAGCGTCAATCCGGTTCTGATCCCCGGCCTGCCCTACAACACGGCACGCGACTTCGCGCCGATAGGCCTGGTTGGATCATTTCCGATGCTGCTGATTGCACGCCCGGATTTCCCGGCCCGCGATACAAAGGAACTGATCGCGCTCGTGAAATCCAAGCCCGGCGCCTTCAACTACGGGTCAGCCGGGAACGCGACGACGTCCCACATGACGATGGAGTTGTTCCGGCACGCAACCGGGCTCGAGATCACCCATGTGCCCTATAAGGGCGAAGCACCTGTGCTCGCGGACATCATCGGGGGGCAAATCGATTTCGCTTTCAATACGATGACCTCAGTGCTGCCCTACCTTGGATCCGATCGCGTGCGGGTTCTCGGCATTTCAACCCCGACGCCCTCTTCCCTGGCGCCAGGCGTCGTGCCGGTTGCCGACAGCGGAATCCCCGGATTCAATGCGACCGGGTGGTACGCGGTACTCGCACCCGCGGGCACACCGGCCCCCATCATTACGCGGCTAAATGAAACACTTGGAAAAATCGTGGACGACCCGAAGGTACGCGCGAGGATGGCAAGCCAGGGTGTCGAGCTGTTTACCTCAACCCCCGAGGGTGCCGCACAATGGATCGCGGACGATGGCCAAAAATGGCGGGCAGTCATCGAGAAGGCCGGGATCAAGGCGAACTGACGCCCAAAGAACATCCGCCACCCCCACGCAGGCCCGTATGCCGCATCACGCAGGCAAATTCAGCAAACTCACAGGAACATCCGCATGAAGGACTGGGATCCGGAATATCAACCCGTGCTGCAGAACTTCCAACCCGGCCAGGTGATCCGAAGCTATTCACGCACCGTCACCGAATCGGACCTCGTCGCTTTCATCGGGTTCACCGGTATGCGCATGCCCATATTCATCGACCGCGAGTATGCCGAGAAGCAGGGGCCCTACGGCGAGCGGATCTGCCCCGGCTTCCTGACCGCGTCGGTTGCCGCCGGCATGCTGGAAAGCATCCTCGGGCGCAACGTCATCGCCGGGCTCGGCATGGACACGCTGCGCTTCGTCACGCCGGTCAAGATAGGCGACACGCTGCACGCGATTGTCGAGATCCGGGAGGCGCGGCTTACCCGTGAACCGGGACGCGGCATGATCCGCGCATTCATCAATACGATCAATCAGCGCGGCGAGACTGCGCTGGAATTCCTTGCCTCCGTACTGATCAAGGCCGATCCGGCCTGAACCTCGAACACACACGAACCAAGACTCGTTAAAAGCCACGCCATGACCATCATTTTTGTCCGACACGGTGAAACGGCGCTCAATGCGTCGCGCACGTTACAGCCTGCCGACACGCCGTTAAGCGAGCGGGGAATCGGGCAGGCCCGGCATGCCGCCGCCCGCCTGCGGGCGCTCAAACCGGTTGCGATTGTCAGCAGCGACATGCCCCGCGCATTGCGCACCGCCCAGGAAATCGCGCGGGAGACCGGCTTGGATCCCACGCTGACGCAGCTGCTGCACGAACGCAACTTCGGCGATCTGCGCGGGCAGCCTCATGACGCCTTCGGGTTTGACCCAATTGCCATGCTGCAGGCCCCACCCAATGGCGAATCGATGGCTGAATTTACCGAGCGCTGCCGCCAGGCGTTCGAGCACGTGGTCGGCCTGCGGGGGAAGCTTGACGGTACGCTGGTCGTCGTGACCCACGGCCTGGTCATCCACACCATCCTCTCGAACTGGATTGAACTCGGGGATTTCGTGGTGCCAGAGCGCATTGCCAATACTGCGTTCAGCGAATGCACGCCGAACACCCCCCACCAGGCGGTGCGTGTGAACTGCGCCGCGCACCTCGAGGGCAGCGGCCTGGCCGAGCCAAGCCGCAGTCTGTCGGGGGGCTAGCAACCCGCGGCTACTCGGCCAGCGGAATATTCGCCTTACGAATGAAGTCTGCCCAATACTGCTTCTGGTCGACGACAAACGCCTTGAACTGAGCCGGTGACTGGCTTGCCGCGGGCTCCAGGCCGATGTCGCGCAGCCTGGCGCCATAATCACGCTCGGCAGAAATTTCCACCACGGCCTTGTGAAGCGCATCGATGATCTCGGGCGGCGTATGCGCGGGCGCGCACAGCCCGATCCAGGCGATTGCCTCAAAACCCGCAATGGTCTCGCCCATCGTCGGCACATCCGGCACCGTGGCCGACCGCTCTTTGGTCGTCACGCTCAGTGCCCGCAATTTGCCGCCACGAATCTGGCCTAGTGGGGACGGCAACGAATCGATAAAGAACGAAATCTCGCCTGCGTTGAGATCGGTGAGCGCGGGCCCCGCACCCTTGTAGGGCACGTGCAACAACTGCGTGCCGGTCGTCGAGGCGAAAAGCTCGCTGATGAGGAAAGGGCCGCTGCCGATGCCAAACGAACCGTAGGAAACCTTTCCGGGGTTCTGGCGGGCATCCTTGACGAGATCCGCGACCGAGTTGTAGGGACTCTTGGCCGACACCACCATGACGTAGGGGAACGACACGAGCTCAGAAATGAGCGAAAAACTTGCGACCGGATCGAACGGAAACGATTTCGCGAGATTCGGCGACACCGTATGAACGGTGGCTGACATAATCAGAAGCGTGTAGCCGTCAGGCGTCGCGTTGGCGACGGCCTGAGACCCGATCTGGCCCGTTGCGCCAGGCTTGTTTTCAACGACTACAGTCGTTTTCAGGCGCTCGGTCATGCGCTCGGCAAGAAACCTGCCGACGATATCCACGGTGCCACCCGCAGGCCACGGCACCACGAGGCGGATCGGGCGCGAGGGGTAACGATCCTCGGCACTGGATGCAACCGGGGCAAACCCCAGCAGAGCAAACGCCACAAGGTATGACGACAAATGTTTGAACGCTTTCACGGCAGATCTCCCTTTGCGATTCAGGCCTCTACGTACTTGTAGAATTTTTTAGCATGATCGGAGGTAATCAGGCCATTTTTCAGATCGCTCGCGACCAGCGCACGGTCACGATCCGCAGGGTCGCCATAGCCGCCACCGCCCGGAATGTGGCTGACGATGCGATCACCCGCCCGAAGCGTCACGTGCCGCCCGGCGTCATCCCGGGTGCCGCGGATCGTCAGGAATCCATTGGGCGCATCGGCACCGCCCAGGATCCCGGATGGCGGATAAATGAACCTGCCGCCCCGAAAGCTCGCAAGCACCTCGCCCACGGGACCATGCTCGCCTTCCAGCATGCGAAGGATATATTTCTGCCCGAAGCCGCCGCGGAATTTTCCCGGCCCTGCCGAATCTTCCCATAACGAGCGCTCTTCGACGATCATGGGCACTTCGCTTTCGATGACCTCTGCGGGCGTGTTGCCGACGTTGTACGGAAACGCAAGGCACGACACACCATCCTGTGCGGCGCGCGCCCCCAAACCTCCGCTCGACACATTGAATGGCGCGAAATCCGCTCCATCCGACCGTTTGCCGAACATGTACTGGCCCCACATCGGCGTGGCGCCAGCGCCCGCGCAGACGCGTTCGGGCGCGGCGGGTGCAATCGCCAGATAGACGAGATCGGGCAGGAAGTTCCCGATCGCGGTGCGCCCGAACACTGGCGCCGGAAAAACGCAATTGAGAACGCTGCCCAAGGGTGCGCGCACCTTGATCGGCCGCAGTGTCCCCTCGTTGACCGCGACGGGCAAATTCAGCAGGCAGATCACGCCGAATACGGTGTAGGCAGCACTGTAGGTCAGTGTGCAATTGATCGCCGGCTTGACCTGCGGGGATGTGCCCTCGAAATCGACCGTGATCTCGTCATCGTCGATCGTCACCGTCGTGCAAATCAGCAAGGTATCGCCACCGACAATGTCGACCTTCGACTCGTTACGGTAGACGCCGTTGGGGAGCTTGCGGATTTCATCGCGCGTGACGCGCTCGCTGCGCTCGACGATTTCATCGGCAAGCGTCTGGAGATCAGGCCATCCCATTTCAATGCAGATTTCCTGGATGCGTTCTGCGCCAACGTGGCAGGCCGACACCTGGGCGCCGATATCGCCGATCACGGTTTGGCTTGAACGCACATTGTTCTCGATGAAGTCGAGCACATCCTGATTGACTTGCCCGCGCCGGTAGAACTTCAGCGTCGGGATGCGCAGGCCTTCTTCATAATTGTCCCGGCTTTCCGTCGTCGCCCGGCGCCCGCCGATATCGACATGATGACAGCAGGTCATCACGTAGCCGATCAGGCGATCACGGTAAAAAATCGGCAGCATGATGCTGATGTCGTTGTGGTGCCCGGCCCCGGCCCACGGGTCGTTGCAGATCACGAGGTCGCCCTCCTCCAGGGCCTCCGGGCCGTACTTCGCCAGCATATGGCGCAGCATCGTGCCCAGCGGCCCGCAGAGCCCGGGCGTGCTGTCCGGGGTCTGCGCAAGCAGGCGCGCCTGTGCGTCGAAAATCGCGCAACCATAGTCGCCGATATCGCGAACCACAGTTGAAAAGGATGTACGCCGCAGCGTGGAGCCTAGTTCGCCCACGATTGACACCAAGCGGCGCCACAGCATTTCGAGCGTGATGGGATCGATTGAGATTTTGGGATCAGCCACGGTCATGCCCCTCCTGGTTTGCCAGCTTCACGATCAGACTGCCATGCGGATCGATCCAGGCGCGCGCCCCCGAGGGGATGACCGTGGTCGACTCATTTTCCTCCACGATCGCCGGCCCCGGGAATGGACGGTCGATCGAAATACTGGCGCGACGGTGGACCGCAAACTCCGCCCACTGGCGCAAACGGGGGCAAAACGCGCGACGCGTTCCGATCTTTCCGTCTGAATCGCCGACCGGGGCGATCTCCGCGACGTCGGCCACGTTTCGACGCGCACTCGCCGTGACCCTGAAATTCATCAGTTCAAGCTGGAGATCAGGGTACACGCGGCCATAGAGCTTGGTGTAGATTTTCTCGAAGCCTGAGCGGATGGCAGCGAGCGTCAGTGCGTGGTCAGCGCCGGGGTCAAACGCCACATTGACGTCATACCCTTGCCCAAGATAGCGAATATCCGCCGAGTGGGCGTAACTGACGTCGCCGGGGTTCACGGTGCGGGGCAGTCGTTCGCGACACTCGGCAAGCATCTCACCGGAAACCGCCTCGAAGACCTCGCGCGTGACTTGCGCAAACAACGTACGCCGGGATCGCACCGCATCGTAAGTCACCGGGGCAACGATCATCCCAAAGGCCGCTGCCACGCCTGCGCGAGGCGGAATCAACACCGTACCGATTCCCAGGCGCGCGGCGAGATCACAAGCATGAACCGGGCCGGCTCCGCCAAACGCGACCAACGCGCACGATTTTGGATTTTCTCCGTGTTCGCTGACGTAGGACTTCGCCGCCGACGCCATGTTCTCGTTGACGATCGCATGAATGCCAAACGCGGCCTCGTCGACCGAAATATTCAACGGCCTGGCGAGCCTTGCGTCGATTGCCGCGCGGGCGGCGTCGGCATCGAGCTTCATGCGCCCGCCCAGGAAGTGATCGGCGTCCAGATACCCCAGCACCAGGTCGGCATCGGAAACCGTGGGTTCGGTCCCGCCCTGCGCGTAGCAGGCCGGCCCGGGCACGGCCGACGAACTGTCGGGACCCACCTGAAGCGTTCCCACCGCCGTGCAGCGCGCAATACTGCCTCCGCCCGCCCCGATCTCGATCAGGTCGACCACGGAAATGCGCACGGGAATGCCGCTGCCGCGCTTGAATCGATGGACATGCGCCACCTCGAAGTCGTTGGTGCGGATTGCCTTGCCGCCTTCCACCAGCGCCAGCTTGGCCGTCGTACCGCCCATATCGAAGGCAAGCACACGGTCGAGGTGCGCCAGTCGCGCGAAGTGCGCGGCACCGAGCGTGCCTGCAGCGGGGCCCGATTCGATGATCTGGACAGGAAACTCGCGCGCGAAGGCAAGCGAGTTGATGCCGCCGCTCGACTGCATCATCATGATCTCGCCGCCAAAGCCCTGGTCGCGCAAGCGCTGCTCAAGTCTGGTCAGATATCGCACCGTCACCGGCTTGGCATAGGCATTGATCGTTGTCGTCGTGGTGCGTTCGTACTCCTTCAACTCGGGCAGGACATCGCTCGACAGGGTCACCGGAATATCAGGCGCCATCTCCTGAATGATTTCGCGTACACGTCGCTCGTGATCCGGGTTGCGGTACGAATGCAACAGGCAAACGGCATATGATTCGCAGCCCTGCTCCAGGAGTGCGGCAACCGCGCCACGCACGCTTGATTCGTTCAGCGCCGTGAGCACCGACCCACTGGCGTGCATACGCTCATCGATCTCCATGCGCATGTGACGCGGTACCAGCGGAGCAGGGAAGCTGATCTGAAGGTCGTAGGCATCGAAGCGCTTTTCCCGGCCGATCTCCAGCACATCGCGGAACCCGCGCGTGGTGATCAGCCCCGTGCGCGCGCCTTTTCGCTCGATGACGGCATTGATGACGAGGGTCGTGCCGTGAATCATCGCGTCGGTCGCTGCGGCGGTTCGCCCCTGGCGGGACGCGATCTCGCGCACGCCCTCCCCGATCGCCCTCGAGGGATCATCGGGCGTCGTCAGGCACTTGTAGACCTCGACGTTGCCCGTCGCCTCGTCAACCTCGACGAAGTCGGTAAAGGTTCCGCCGATATCGCTGCCCAGCGTAATCATATTTTTCCCCTGCCCGATGGTCTTATTCAGTTGCTGCGGCCGCTTCCGATCCGAATTCGCCGCGCGACACTAAATCTAGCATCGCACCTCAGTGACAAGAATAAACAAATTGATTAAATTAACTTAAACTAAATGTTTAAGCATGAAAAACCGTGGATAAGCTGCGCGCGCTGCAATATTTTTCCGAATCGGCCCGGCTTGGCAGCTTTTCGGGGGCTGCGCGCGAGCTTGGCGTCAGCATTCCGGCTGTCGCGCGCCTGGTCAATGCGCTGGAAGCGTCTGTCGGCGCGCAACTCTTTGAGCGAAGCGTTCAAGGGCTCACGCTCACGTCCGACGGCCGGCGCTACCTCGAGGCCTGCACGCCCGCAATGATTCAGCTTGCCCTCGCGGAAAACTCGCTGGCACGCTCGGGCAACCAGGCGCAGGGCACGCTGGTGCTCGGTGCACCCTCCTATATTTCCCAGCATTGCATCCTGCCCGCGTTGCCCGAGTTCCATGCGCGGTGCCCGGAAATCACCCTCGACATTCGCGCCTTCGATTCTTTCTCGCCCGAGGCAGCGCGCGAATGCGAAATCCTCATCCTGGTCGGCTGGCAGGCACACGAAAGCATGGTCCAGCGCAGGCTCGCCCAGACAAGGTCTCTGATCTGCGCCGCGCCAGCCTACTGGAACCAGCACGGAATTCCCAGGCGACCACAGGATCTTGCCGGCCACAACTGCCTGCTGTTTCGCGATCAGGAAAAGACGATTCTGGATCTGTGGGAGTACGAACGCGCGGGCGTGCGCGAATCCGTGACGGTGCGCGGATGGATGGTCAGCGATAACCGCGACGTGCTGCTTGGCGCGGCCATCGCGGGTGAAGGCGTCGGGCGCTTTTCAGACCTGTCCATCCGAAGGTACATCCAGAGCGGCGAGCTGGTTGCGGCACTGCCGGATTGGGAAACGAAGCACGCGCCGCCAATCAACCTGTTCTTTCGAAGCAGCCAGCGGCGAACGCCACGCGTGCGGCACTTCATCGACTTCGCCGAGGAGATCTTCAAGGCGCTGGAATCGGATCGCCTGCCCGCAGGCCCAGTCAACGTGGAGGCGGAGCGCCCGCACTGGTATCGCAGGCGACACGCCCGGGCCTCGGCTACACCTCGCTGACATCTCCCTCGCCCTGAAGGGCGTGGCTTGTCGCGCCGTTGATCAACCGGGCCACGGACATCACAGACAAGCAGCGCGGCGCACCTCGAGGGGAGCGGCCTGGCTGAAGCATGCCGCAGTCTGTCGGGGGGATAGCGACTCCAAAGGCCCGCCCGCCCGAATCACTCGATCTTGATGTTGCGTTCCTTCACGACCGTTGCCCAGGTCTTGGACTCGGCAGCGATGAAATCGGCCAGTTCCTTTCGGGTCATCGGATCGGGCACGAGACCATGCTGTGCCAGTTGTTCGCGGACCTCGGGATCGTTCAGAGCACGGACCAACTCGGTGTTCAGACGATTGAGGGTGGCTTCCGGGGTCTTGGCCGGCGCCAGGTAGGCATACCAGTTGCTTGCGTTGAAGCCCGGGTACCCCGACTCGGCGATCGTGGGGATATCCGGAAACATCTGCGAGCGCTTGAGACCGGTCGTGGCGATCGCGATCAGTTTGCCTGACTTGATGTGCGGCTCGGCGGTCGAGGGGGTGGAGTAATAGGCTGAAATCCGACCGCCGAGCAGGTCGACCATCGCTGCCGCGCCCCCCTTGTACGGCACATGCAGGATTTCCACGCCCGCGCGCTGGTTGAACAATTCACCCGCCAGGTGAGAGGCGGATCCGACCCCGGTCGCTGCGTAGGTGAGTTTGCCCGGCTCCTTCTTGGCGAGGTCGATGAACTCCTTCAGCGTCTTTACATTGAGTGACGGATGCACGACCAGCACGTTCGGGAAGTTGACCCCCATGGTGATCGGCGCAAGGTCGCGGATCGGGTCGTAGCCGAGTTGCATCAAATGGGGCGCCACCGCAATCGGCCCGATGGTGCCGAGGATCAATGTCGAGCCGTCAGGCTTGGAGTTGGCAACGAACTGCGTTGCGATTGTCGCCCCCGCCCCCGGCCGGTTTTCGACGACCACCGGCTGGCCGATGTTCTCGGAGACCTTCTTGGCAACGAGCCGCGTGGAGGTGTCGGATGCGCCGCCCGCCACAAAGCCGACGATGATGGCGATCGGCTTGCCGGAGGGAAGGTCATCGGCTGCGAGGCAGCTGCCCGCGCCCAGAATCCAAAGGGCGGATGCGGCGAGTGCCGGGAAGAATCGAATTTTCATTGGGGTGTCTCCTGCGCGCGCGATCAGTCCTGGCGCGTCGATCGCAAGTTTACAGGCGATCGGCAATCGCCGGTTGCGCCGACAACGGGACACCGGCCACGCTGGATGATAAAGTCGATGATCTCAATTTGTGCGGGGTCGCCCACTCCCGCCGCAGCAACCCAGGATGCACGTCAATGACCCAAACCACCCTGCGCCTCGCGATACTCGACGACTACCTTGGCATTGGCCAGACCATTGTCGACTGGAAGCAGATTCCCGGCCTCGCGGTCGTTTCCTACCGTGATCATGTCTACGACGAGGACCAGTTGATCGACCGGCTCGGCGAGTTTGACTTCGTCATGCGGATTCGCGAGCGCACCGAGTTCACCGAGCGCGTGCTGAAAAGCCTGCCGCGCCTGAAGATGATCCTGGCGACCGGAATGCGCAACGCCCGCTCGATCAACCTGAAAATCGCCGACGAACTCGGCATCGTGGTCAGCGCGACCGAAGCCCAGCATCAGACCACGGTCGAAGTGACCTGGGCACTCATCCTCGCCTACTTCCGGTGCCTGCAGACAGAAACCGCCTCGTTGCGTGCCGGCGGCTGGCAAGTGACGCTCGGGCGCGGCCTGGCCGGCAAGACGCTGGGAATACTCGGGCTGGGCAACATGGGCATTCCGGTCGCCCAGATCGGCAAGGCTTTTGGAATGCGGGTGGTCACCTGGAGCCGCAACATGACGCCCGAGCGCGCCGCGGCCCATGGCGCCGAGTCCGTGACCAAGGACGAGCTGTTTTCGCAGTCCGACGTCGTCACGATTCACATGCCAATGTCGAACGACAATGCAGGCATCATCGGCGAGAAGGAAATCGGCCGCATGAAGCACGACGCCTTCATCGTCAACACATCGCGCGCGCAGTTGATCGATGAAAAGGCCATGCTGGTTGCGCTGCAGAACCGAAGCATCGGCGGGGCTGGTCTGGATGTCTTCGAGGTTGAACCCCTGCCTTACGACCATCCGTACCGTTCACTGCCCAACGTCATCGCAACGCCGCACATCGGATTCGTGACGAAGGAAAACATGGAAGAGTTCTTCCATACGTCGCTGGCCAATCTCAAGGAGTTCCTCGCCGGCAGCCCTACCAACACCATCACGGCGGCGCGCCCCTTCCTGCCGGATTCGCAGGTAGCACGGCAGATGCACGCCAGATCCTGACGCGCCCCAGCGACTGTCGGGTCATCGCAAGCCCAGGCGCTAGGCCTTGGCCTGCCAGTCGCGGCGAAAGGATTCCCGGTAGATGAACCTGTCTGCCGGGTGAACGTTGATGGCAAGCTCCACCAGGTCATCGCGCTCGTCGACGTAACGGCGCAGCACGAGCAACCCGGCGCTGCGCGCCGGCACACCCAGCAGCTTGGCAGTCGCCGCGGGCAGGATCATCGCCCGAATTTCCTGGTGCACCGAGTTGATCCTGCATTCGAACTGCTCTTCGATCACTTCGTAAAGTGCACGCCGCATCCGTCCGGCAATGCCGGATACCGACCTGAACCGCGGTGCGATGAAGACCTCGGTGTGCGCGATCGGCTGCGACTGGCCCTTGACGTAGCGCAGCCCGTCGATGTGCAACCACGTTTCGCCGGGCGAGGCGCCCAGCCGCTCGGCAGTTTCGCCCTGCACTTCGCTGATTCGGCAGTCATGCACCAGCAACGAGGTTTCGTCGGCGTAGTGGTTCAGGTCCGTCATGCCGGACATGGTCTGCGTGTATTGCGTCGCCGAGGATTGCGCGAGGACACGGCTGCCGACCCCGGGCTGACGCACGATCAGCCCCTGGTGCACGAGCTTCTTGACGGCCTCGCGCACCGTGAAGCGGGAAACGCCAAACTGCGCGCACAGCGCATACTCGGTGGGCAGCAGGCTGCCAACCGGGTAGTGCCCGGACCGGATTTCATTGATCAGGGTCGTGGCCAGCTGCATGTAGCGCGGGCCAGACCCCATCAGTTCGCCCCGGGATGCCGTCATATCACTGCGTGTTCCCGCAGGAACTGAATCTGTTGCGCCGTGAACCCCGCCTCGGTCAGTAGCGCATCAGTATCCGCGCCCATCGCCGGAGCCGCGCGTAGCGGAGCCACCGCCCCCGAGCAGCGAATGGGCGCCGCCACGCCCAGAACCTCCTTGCCTTCGGGGGTGTGCGCGGCAACCACGCCCGCACGCGCCTGCACGAAAGGATTGTCCAGTGCCTGCGCAACGTTGTAGACCGGCGAAGCTGGCACCTTGCCTGCGAATTTCTTCATCCAGTTAGCAGTCGTATCCGTCACGAACACTCGCTCCAGATCCTCGTTGAACTGCTCCTTATGAGCGAAACGATCCTTGAAACTGCGGTACTCGGGCTTCTGCGCCCAATCCGGACGACCAAGCTCCGTGGCGAGGATCGGCCAGAACTTTTCCTTGTTGCACATGATAAAAATCCAGCCATCGCTTGTCCTGTACAACTGGCTCGGCACAAGCGAGGGATGTCCCGATCGCGGCGCGCGACCGGTTTCATGACCGCCGTTGAGGTACCACGTTGCCACGTAGGCAAGATTGTGCATCGCGACGTCAAAGAGGCTCACATCGACATCGCGCCCCTCCCCCGTCGTGCGAGCGCCAAGCACGGCAGACACCAAGCCAAGCGCCGCCGTGGTTCCCGTCATCAGGTCGATGATCGACAGGCCGAAGCGCGAAGGCGGGCCCTCCGGCTCGCCGGTAAGCGACAGGTAGCCTGCCTCGGCCTGCATCAGGTAATCGTAGCCGGGCCACGATGCCCGCTCGCCGTCACGACCGTAGGCCGAAAGGTGGACGCAGACAATATCCTTGCGGATATGGCAGAGGGACGCGTAATCAAGCCCCATGCGGGAGGGCAGATCGCCGCGCAGGTTGTTGAACACCGCATCGGCGTGCTCGGCCAGTTTGTGCAGGACTTCGCGCCCTTGCGGCTGCTTCAGGTCGAGCCGCACGCTTTTCTTGTTGCGGTTGAAGGCCTGGTAGAAGTGGCTGTCGCCCGGCCCGAAATAATGCGGCCCCACCGCACGCCCGACGTCGCCGCCATCGTGCGGGTTTTCGATCTTGATGACCTCGGCGCCCAGATCCGCCAGGTGCTGCGTGCCGAAGGGACCCGCGCCGTACTGTTCGATCGAAACGATGCGCAGCCCGCTCAGGGGAAGGCTCATACCTTGTTCCTTTCGATGACCTGCCGCGCGATGATGATCCGCTGCATTTCGTTGGTGCCTTCGCCGATCACCAGCAAAGGCGCATCGCGATACAGTCGCTCAACCGGATACTCCTTGGAGTATCCGTATCCCCCGTGAAGGCGCATCGCTTCGGTGGCATTCTCAAGCGCGGCCTCGGTAGCGAACAACTTGGCCATGCCCGCTTCCATATCGCAGCGCTCGCCGCGATCGTAGGACTCGGCGGCACGCTGTGTCAGAAGGCGCGCAGCATCGGTGCGGGTCGCCATGTCGCCCAG
>CAITPF010000466.1 GCA_903894155.1 uncultured beta proteobacterium
AAGATCAAACGTAGACCAGTGCGTCAGCGCTCTATCCATGAAGACAAACACCGCGCAGGGGGCGCTGAAGAATTCAAAGTTCAAAAGCCGTGCCTTCTCGCGCCCTTGCACATCATCGCGACCGAGGCCGATAGCTGCGAAGCGGTTCCTGTTGTGGACACGTGAGCGCTCTTCATGCGCATCCGGGTAGAGCCCGGGCGCAGGTTCATCGTGATTCTGCGGAGCTTTGCTGCTGGCCAGGTCGTAAAGGATCTTGCTGAGCTCGTCGCGCTTCTTGCCGGTGACGACGGCGATTTCCCAAGGCTGGGTGTTTTTGTAGGATGCGCTGCGCGAGGCAAGGTGAAACAGCTTTTCGAGCGTTTCGTGCGGGATCGGCGTGGGCTTGAAGCCCCGGATGCTGCGCCGTGTGGCAATCCCTTCAAGCATATCCATCTAACGATCTCCCCGGAGCTGGTTTGCGCGGCCTGCGACATGGATGTCGGGCCCAACGCGAAGCATATTGTTACGATTTGGCCGATCGTATCAGCAAGGCCGGCCGATCGGCAACGCCGCCGTGACGGCGGATGACCTGCCAGTATGATGGGATAAATGCGGCTCCGACACGCATCATCTCAGAACGAAGCCGCGTAGGGGGGACAATGAAACGCTTAACAACGATTATGGGCTGGACGGCAAAGTGCGGTTTTGCACCCAAAGGAAAGGGTGGGGTGTGCGGAATTGCGCTTGGCCTTGCCTTGTTCGTCGGTATGGAGTTCGGCTGCATTTCAGCATCGGCAGCCGATCCCGCCTACCCGACCAAACCCATCCACATCGTGGTCGGCTACACCCCTGGGGGATCGACGGATATCCCCGCCCGACTGGTCGGCCAGAAGCTCAGCGAATTACTAGGCCAACCGGTCGTAATCGAGAACCGACCGGGCGCCGGGGGCAATGTGGCGATTGAGGTGGTGGTGCGATCTGCACCGGATGGCTATACGCCGGCATGGGTTTCACCCGGGGCGACGGTGGCCAAGGCGCTGTTGCCCCAGCTGAGCTGCGACCTGATGACGGACCTGGTGCCAGTATCGCAAGCGACGTCCGCCACAGGGTTCCTAGTGGTGAATCCGTCGTTGCCGTTCAAGACGATGGCGGAGTTCATTGATTACTGCAAGGCGCATCCGGGGGAACTGCATTATGGGTCGTCGGGCACTGCGGGTTCGCCCCACTTGGCTGCCGAGTGGTTCAAGTCGATCGCGGGGATCGATATCGTGCATGTGCCTTACAAGGGGACATCTCCGCAGATCGTGGATCTGCTGTCCGGGGTGACCAAGGTCGGGTTCCCGACGATGCCAGGCGTGATCGAGCATGTGAAGGACGGCAAGCTGCGCGCCCTGGCCGTGAGCAGCGCGCAGCGCAGCCCGCTGTTGCCGGATACCCCGACGATGATTGAGTCTGGTTACCCGGGGTATGTGGCAACGTCCTGGACTGGGGTGATGGTGCCGGCGGGCACACCGCCTGCGGTGGTGGCCAAGCTGAGCGAATCGATGGCCAAGGTGTTGGCAATGCCCGAGGTTCGGCAGCGACTGCTGGATAACGGTGCCGAGGCGGTGAGCAGCACGCCGGATGAGTTTCGGGTATTTTTGTTGGGGGAGATCGAGAAGTGGACCAAGGTTGTGCGTGAAGCCAACATCCGGATTGACTGATGACGCAATAACGGGTCCGGTAGCTGCCGCCATCATCTTCCTTGATCCTAAGCCCGGTAACCGCTTCGATGTACTTTGGATTTAATAGGTGTCGCACATTTGTCATGTATGCCGCGAATGGCGCATTCCCGACCCGCTACGTGAGGTACGATTCATATCAATCGTCAGGGAGTCAGCCCTGTCAAGATCACAAAGCACGCGTACCCAATGCCACCTAGACGTTCCCGACAATTACATCTGATGAGTTCTCTGGCCCATTCTCCGGGCCGGCTTCCGGCGAACAAGCTTAAGACCAACTTCGCATGAACGCATACGAAGACCTCAGCGACGATCAGTTCGAGCAGCTCGTCGTCCTGCTTTGTCGCCACCTGCTTGGCATGGGCGTACAAGGATTTGCAAAGGGCGTAGATGGTGGGCGCGATGCGAAGTTCATCGGCGTTGCCGAGCTACTGCCGAGTAAAGCGGCACCCTGGAACGGCACCGTCATTGTTCAGGCCAAGCATACGAACGGCCACAACCGCAGCTTTTCGGAAGGCGACTTCTTCAAGCCGAAGTCGGAGAGCACGGTGATCGGCAAGGAAGTTCCGCGGATCAAGAAGCTGTGCAAAGGTAAGCAGCT
>CAITPF010000467.1 GCA_903894155.1 uncultured beta proteobacterium
ACTGGTGCTGGTGCCGGTCTGACCCCCGGCTGTTGACCGCGTGCGCGGCAAGCGCCGTCGTTTGGGGCGAGGACGTCAAGTCCATTCTGCGCGCAAGGAACAGGGCCTGCTGCGCGCAAGGACAGGGGGCGCCGCGCACTCGCTCCATCGTGTCGGCCGCAGCCTGTTCGGGTGTGAAAATGAACTATCCCTCCGCCTAAAGCTTCGCACGGCGAACCGGTCGGTCTGGCAAGGGGAATGCGCGGTCAGGTGTTCAATCGATTCGTATCGGCCGGGGCTTATTCCGGCTTGATGTTCAGCCGATGGATGATGTCGGCAAAACGTTTGATTTCGGCCTTGAAGAACACATCGAGTTGCTCCGGGGTCGAGTATTCCGGTTCCGCACCCTGCGTGGACATTCCTTTGCGGACATCCTCGCGGCCCAGCGCCTTTGCGATCGACTTGTTCATGATGTCGATCGATTCGCGCGGCGTGCCGGCGCGGGCAAAAAGCGCGTACCACTGGGAAAACTCGATGTTCTTGTACCCGGATTCCGCCATGGTTGGCACCATGGGCATGGTGCCTGATCGCCGCGAGCTGGCCACCGCGAGCACCTTGATCTTGCCCGCATTGAAGAGCGGCGAGGCCGAGGCGACGCCCACGAAGGTGATCGGGATTTGTCCGGCCGCGACATCGCCGACCGCCGGCGCGTCGCCTTTATAGGGCGCGTGAACCATATCAATCCCGGACGCGGCCTTGAACGCCTCGCCGGTCAGATGCCCGGTCGAACCCACGCCGCTGCTGCTGAAGGCAAGCTTGCCAGGGTTCTTCTTGCCATACGCAACCAGTTCCTCGACGGTATTGATCCCCAACCGTGGGTCGACCGCCATCACCAGCGGCACAAAGCCGACCATGCCGACCGGCGCGAAATCCTTGACGGGATCGTAGGGCAGGTTGGCATAAAGACTCGGGTTGGTCCCATGTGTGGCGCTGTTGCCCATCAGGAGCGTATAGCCGTCGGGTGCCGATTTCGCGACATAGCTCGCGCCGACGATCCCATTGGCGCCCGTCTTGTTGTCGACAACGATGCTGACATTCAGGTCGCTGCCCATTTGCTGGGCCATCAGGCGCGTCAGGTAGTCGTTGGCCCCGCCTGCGGCGAAGGGCGAAATCGACTGGATCGGCTTATCCGGAAAACCCGCCAGCGCGGGCGCAGCCGCGCAGCCCAGCACGAAGATCGTTGTCAAGGCGCTGCGCGCGATATGCAAAAATGACCGATTCCCGAATGGCATTCCCGTGTCTCCCCGGCCTGCTGGCCATGATGATTTTCTGGACGGGCGCCCACACCGCTCGCAACGGATCGCGTGGGAAAACCCGATCCATTGAGTTTACGCAGATATCGGGGTAGGTGGCGAGGTTGCGCCGGGTTTGCCTATACTGGCAGAATCCGGGGGCAATTGGCTCAGCCTGCAACATCTTGAGTCTTCGGCCTCAGGATTCGGAGCGGGCCGTGAGCCGCCGATGTCCTCATCACCCATATTCAATAACAAGATTCCATGCCATGCAGCAACAAGATCTAGCAAACCACCCCATCATGCGCCAGGTACGGCGTGCGATCGCTTTGAACCGCAGCCCGGGCTGGCATTTTTGCGGCAATTTTTTCGACGTCATCTTCAACAAAGTGCAGGGCGTGGATGCGATCCTCACGGTGCCCGCCGCCCAGCACAACCTGGACAGCGCAGGCCATCTCAGCGTTGCCATGGTTGCCATGCTGGCTGACATGGGCCTGGGCAACGCCGTGCGCGCAAGCCTGGATCCGGCATCGCGCCTGGCGACCGTATCGATCAATCTGCAGTTCAATGGGGTCACTTGCACGGGCGACATCGAAGCGGTCGGCAAGGGGCGGGGATTCGTTCAGGGCATCGGTGGTTTGCAGGGCCTGAGCGACTGCGCCATCACCAGCAATGATCAACTGATCTGCATCGGTCTGGGATCGTTCATGATCATACCGCCGCCACCCGGCGTCGAGTTGCACCCGATTCCCTGGATCAAGGCGCCGGCGCCCGTCGACCCACCGCTGGATGTGGACAGTCTTAACGAGAAAGAGCGCTGGATTCTGCAGCACGCCGAGCAGACGATCCAGACCAGCCAGGCGAAGGGCGAGGATTTCATCAGCCATTTCCTCGGTTTCCTGCCAACACCCGGCGAGCGCAGCGCCTACTGTGAGCTCATCAACGGCCCGCACATCAGCAACCGGGTCGGGCACTTCCAGGGCGGCATCGTCCTGGCTTTTGGCATGACCACCGCCGAGGCGGCCCTCAACAAGGATTGGGTCATGACGGGCGCGACCGCTTCCTACATCAGCCCGGGCCAGGGAGCCAAGATTTCGGCGCGCTCGGTCGTTCTTCACCAGGGCCGCAGCACGGCCGTGGTCAAGACCGAGGTGTTCAATGTCGACGGCCGCCAGGTCCTTGAAGTTCTGACCAACCACTCACGGCGCGCCTGATTCTCCATGACCGATCACCCTGAACCCACGCTCGCCGGAATCAGCACGCCCGCCGCGGTCATCGATATCGCGCGCATGCAGGGCAACATCCGCAGGATGCAATCGCAGGTGAATTCACTGGGCGTGCGGTTCCGACCGCACGTCAAGACGTCGAAATGCCTCGAAGTGACCCGTGCGCAAATCGACGCCGGCGCGCAGGGGATCACCGTATCGACACTGAAGGAAGCGGAGCAGTTTTTTGCCGCAGGCATCAAAGACATCCTGTATGCAGTCGGCATGGCCCCGGGCAAGCTGGGTCAGGCGCTCGGTTTGATGCAACAGGGATGCGACCTGAAGATCCTGACCGACAGCGTGCAGTCCGCAAGTGCCATCGCGGCCTACGGGCGTGATCATGGCGTGACTTTCAAGGTGCTGATCGAAATTGATACGGACGACCATCGCAGTGGCATCAAGCCAGAATCCGCCGAGTTGCTGGACGTGGCCCGGATGCTCACACAGCCTGGAAGCCAGATCGCTGGCGTCATGACGCACGCGGGCTCAAGTTACGACCTCAATACCGTAGAGGCACTGCAGGCGATGGCTGAAACCGAGCGATCGGGCTGCGTTCGCGCTGCCGATCGCCTGCGCGCGGCGGGATTCGCCTGCGATATGGTCAGCGTCGGCTCTACGCCCACGGCCTTGTC
>CAITPF010000468.1 GCA_903894155.1 uncultured beta proteobacterium
CAGTTCCGAATTTTCCCCTGTAAGGATCTTGAGAATTGGCGTTCGCGACAGGTTTTCCCATTTTTGCGGGAGCTATGAGTACCTGTTGAAAGAGCATGGTCTGGATCGGAGGTCGATCGAGCAGCGTATCCAGCGTTGCTTATCGAACATTGCGTGACGCTGGGTGTGATCTCCTAAACCCTCAAGAGTTGACTCACAGCAGAGTCAATCCACTACAATTCTGATTGCATATTCTCTTGCAGGTTGATGACGGAATGAAATTAGTGCTACTTGCCGGAGGTTTGGGTACACGGCTGTCCGAGGAGACAGACGCCCGCCCGAAGCCGATGATTGAGATCGGCGGAAAGCCCATGCTCTGGCACATCATGAAAATCTACTCCTCCCATGGCATCAATGATTTCATCGTGTGCTGTGGATACAAGGGATACATGATTAAGGAGTATTTTGCCAACTACTTCATGCACATGTCGGATGTAACGATCGATCTTGCAACAAATCAGATCGAGTTACATCACAAGAAGGCGGAACCCTGGAAGGTAACCCTTGTCGATACGGGCGAGGCGACCCAGACGGGCGGCCGCTTAAGGCGCGTGGCTGATTACATCGATGGCGATTTTTGCATGACGTATGGGGATGGCGTTGGGGCCGTCGACATCACTACACTCCTGCAGTTCCATAAATGCCACGGCAAGCTGGGCACCATGACAGCAGTTCAGCCACCTGGGCGATTCGGTGCAATTAACATCGATGGCAATTCAATCAAGTCGTTCCAAGAAAAACCGTCTGGTGATGGCGGTTGGATCAACGGTGGCTTTTTTGTTCTCAATCCAAAGGTTCTGGACTTGATCACAGGCGATGACATCGTATGGGAGCGTGGACCTCTCGAGTCCTTGGCGAAAGCGGACCAGTTGCAGTCTTTCTTTCATCGGGGATTTTGGCAACCGATGGACACCTTGCGTGACAAGAACATGCTGGAAAGCCACTGGGCAAGTGGCAACGCGCCGTGGAAAGTCTGGTAATGGACAGCATAAAGGTTCAGCCGGAATTCTGGAGGAACAAGCGGGTTTTTTTAACCGGGCACACGGGCTTCAAAGGTAGCTGGCTGAGCATTTGGCTGGCCGATATGGGCGCTGAAGTCACCGGGTTTGCTCTCGCGCCTAACACCAGACCATGCATGTTCGACGTGGTCGGGGTTGCTTCGCAAATCAGGCAGTCAATAATCGGCGATATTCGCGATGCGCAAATTTTGCATGACGCAATGACTGCAGCGAATCCGGAAATCGTGATCCATATGGCCGCCCAACCCTTGGTGCGCTACTCCTACGAGCATCCGGTCGAGACCTACGCGACCAATGTAATGGGTACAGTGCATGTTCTTGAGGCCGCGCGTCGTTCACCCGGTGTTGGGGTCGCGGTGGCAGTCACGACGGACAAGTGTTATGAAAATAGGGAGCGTGAAGCTGGGTATCGCGAAGATGAGCCGATGGGAGGCTACGACCCTTACAGCAGTAGCAAAGGCTGTGCGGAACTGGTGGTGTCCGCTTATCAGAGATCGTTCTTCGCAACAGAATCCTGCCCGCAGCGCGGTCTCTCGCTTGCGTCGGCACGGGCCGGCAATGTCATTGGTGGTGGCGACTGGTCTGTTGACCGACTGATTCCAGATGCAATCAGAGCATTTGAGTCGAATCA
>CAITPF010000469.1 GCA_903894155.1 uncultured beta proteobacterium
ATGGCATGCTGACATATGCCCGGCTATATGTAAACCGGAATTCTCGTGTTGTGAGCCCAACTGAATTACCAGTCGATTTCCCCTGCGTTGGATCATAAAGCCAACCTATGCAGTCGTTTTGAAGTTCTTGGTGGCTCGGTGCGGAATCGAACCACGGCTGAGGATGTTTGATCCTGCTGATGGACTCTTTCCAACTCGGATTCATTGTTTTTTGCGAAGCAGCGCAATCTCTGATGTTGCGTAATAAATGAACCTATACTCAGATTTTGCAACCAGATAGGGGTATGCCATGTCAGGGTCAGGCAGTGACCTGAAAGTTGCAGTCGTCACCGGCGCCGCACGTGGAATCGGATTGGCCTGCGTGCGCAGACTCCTGAAAAGCGGCTTTGCGGTGGCAATGGCGGATCTGGGCTCGCCTACGCTTGACCAGTCCGTCAGCCTGCTGCGCACCGAGGGTTACGAGGTGATGCCGCTCGCCGGAGACGTGGGCGATTTTGGCCTTGTCCAGCAACAGGCGGCATCGGTGCTTGAGCGCTATGGTCGCATCGACGTCATGGTCAACAACGCCGGGATATCCCAGGCCAAGGGCTTGCTGGATATTACCGAGGGCGAATGGGATCGGATCCTTACGGTAAACCTCAAGGGCGTATTCAACTGGTGCAAGGCGGTGGCCCCGGCAATGCTCGGGCAGGGTGGAGGGCGAATCATTAATATGTCCTCGATCAGCGCCGTCACCGGTGGCAGCGCAGAGGCTGTCAGCAAATTTTCGTATTGCGCCGCCAAGGCCGGAGTATTGGGGCTGACGCGCGGGCTGGCCAAGGAGCTTGCACCGACGATCATGGTCAACGCGATTTGTCCTGGTGCGATTCGCACCGACCTGACCGAGCAATTGATGCTGGCGCGCTACGAACAGATCCGGCAAACCATTCCGCTCAAGCGTATCGGTACTCCAGACGACATCGCCGTGGTCGTCGAGTTCCTGGCAACCATGGATCCATGTTTCATCACAGGCGAGGTCCTCGATGTCGATGGCGGTCAGTGGGTCAATTGAAGCGAAAGGCACGCCTGAGCTCTCGCTGCGGCATCGCAAGAAGAGTTTAAAGCGGCTATTGACGCTTGCCGTGCTGCTGGTGCCAGGGCTTCTGTTTCTGGTGGTGGGGGTGATCTGGCCATTTGCCTCAATGGTCGGCATCTCGTTCTACGACAAGTACCCCAACCATACGACACTGACGATCGCTCAGTATTTTCTTCAGTTCGAGGATGCGTATTCAGTGATGGTGGCGCTGCGCACGCTGGCGTTGGGCGTGATCGTCACGATACTCACGGCGGTCTTCGGATTTCCGGTGGCATGGTACCTGGCGCGCAGTTCCTCACGCTGGAAACACCTGGTGTTCCTGGGTGTCGTGTCGCCCTTGCTCGTCAGCATCGTTGTCCGAACACTGGGATGGACGATTCTTCTTGGAAACGAGGGGCTGGTCAACGGTTTGCTCGTCGGCCTTGGCATCGTTGACGAACCACTGCGACTGATGCAGAGCTTCTGGAGTGTGGTGCTCGGCATGACGCATGTTCTGCTGCCCTTCATGGTGTTGTCGATTTCGAGCGTGCTGGGCAAGATTGATCAATCCACGCTTGAGGCTGCCGCTGTCATGGGCGCCCCGCCGCTGCAGAACTTCCTTCGCATCGTGCTGCCACTGTCAGTGCAGGGCCTGGCGTCAGGCTCCGTGATTGTTTTTTGCCTGGCGATCGGAGCCTATATCACCCCAATCTGGCTTGGAAGGGGGCAGGTGAATGTGATGGCCATCGCCATTCATGAACAGATGGTGGTGATGGTGGATTGGCCCGCAGGCGCGGCTTCGTCCATGATCCTGACTGTTGTAACGCTTGCCGTACTTACGCTCTACGGCCTTGCCATCAGGAAGCACACCAGGCGATGAAAGCAAAACGGTCCGAGAAAATCCTCCGAGTCTATGTCGGCGCGATGCTGCTTTTTCTCGTGTTGCCCATCGCTGTCGTGATTCCTGCTGCGTTCAGCAGCGGCCAGACCCTGCGCTTTCCGCCCAAAGGGTTTTCGCTGCGGTGGTTCGAAAACGCCTGGAACACGCCGGGTTTTTGGGAAGCCTTCAAGGTCAGCCTGCTGGTTGCGGGTATCGCGACCTGCATCTCGCTCGTCATCGGCACCCTGGCCTCCTTTGCCATCGTGCGACACCGCTTTCCGGGAAAGCAATTCTTCGAATTGCTGTTTATGACCCCACTGGTATTTCCGGCGATCGTTCTGGCTGTGGCGCTCTCGATGGTGTTGGGATCCGTTGGGCTGGTACGAAATTTCTGGGGCCTGGTGTTTGCACATGTGATCATCACGGTGCCCTACGTCGTGCGCACCGTCGGCGCAACGCTGGCCGAGATCGACCGTGCCTATGAGGAGGCCGCCGCAACATTGGGCGCCAACACGATGCGCACCTTTTTCGAGGTGACCTTGCCGATGCTTGGACCGGGTCTCGTCGCAGGTGCCGTGTTTTCTGCAATCATGTCATTCGACGAATTTACAGTGTCGCTTTTTCTGGTCGGACCGGGCGTGATGACGCTTCCACTGGAGATTTATTACTACACTGAGTTTTCGATGGATCCGACTGTCGCGGCGATCTCGACCATGCTGTTGGGCGTCACCGCGCTGATTGTTGTCCTGATTGAGCGCTCGATCGGATTACGAAAGCAGTTCAGGCATTAGCCACTACGTGATTGTTTAACTCCAGGGAGACTTCAATATGAAAACGCTACGCCCGGAAGACAAATACCTGCTGGACAGCTTCTGCACCAGCCCAAAGAGGCGCAACATCCTGCAATCCATGCTGGCCATGGGGATCGGCGGCGCGACGCTGACACAATTTGCCAACGTGCTCGCGGCGTCGTCCGACGAAGAGGTGGCCAAGCTGGTCATTCTGTCGCAACCCGGGATACTTCCGAAGCTCTGTGCCGAGATTTCAAACCCCGCCATCAAGAAGCTGAGTCCCAAGACCGAGATTGAAGTCATCGCGTCAAACAATGCGTCCTCCTACCCACGCATGCTTGCCCAGCGCAGTAGCCCGATCATTAGCGGCTCGATGGTCAACGATCTTTTCACGCAGCGCGGAATCGCAGACGGGATGTGGGATAAATTCGATCCCGCCATCATGACAAATCTGAAGAACGTGCCCCAGGAACTGATGGCACCCGGGGGATTTGCAATTGTCTTTCTGATTTCGCCCTTCGGCATTATGTACAACCCGGACAAAGTCGAAAAGCCCACCTCCTGGCTCGACTTGTGGAATCCGAAGTATGCCGGCCGCGTATCGATGTGGGATGCCTATTTCGATGCCTATGTCATGGCCGCAGTTGCGACAGGCAAGGGACCCGAA
>CAITPF010000470.1 GCA_903894155.1 uncultured beta proteobacterium
CGGCTTCCCGGTCATCTTCGCTCAAACGGAAATCCGCGAAAGGGCCCTCGGCCTGCTCGCATGCCGCGTCGGCAAGCATTTTGGTGAGCTCGGGCACGCGCTCGCAGTGGCCCCCCGTATAGGGGCTCTTGGAGTCGATCGCGCCTGCGATGAGCTGGATGAACGCCTCGAACAGGGCCTTCTGCGACTTGATCAACTCGCGTGTTTCGAGCGAACTCGCGGCCGACCCGGAGAGCGCCTTGATGAACGCCACGTGCGCTGTGTCGAAGGCATCAACGCCAAGCAATAGCAGGCATCCCACGCGCTGGCGCGTGCGATTGAGCAGGGGGACCGCGACCGCATGGGAAAGCTGCGCGATATCCGGCACGCCAGTCAGGCCCAGCGTGTGTACATCGTTGCTCTCAAGCTGACCGATGACAGGGGTTCCGTCACGCAGCGCACTGTGTATCAGGCCGGAGCCTTGCGCTTCGTCCAGCGAGGGCAACCCTTCGTGGATATCGGCGCCTGCCGCGGTCATTGCCGCGGCAGGATTGAGCTTGCCCTCATCAAGGAGGTAGAGCACGCCAGCCTCGGCTTCGGCTGCGGCAATGGTGTCGGAAAGCAGCAACGGCAGCAACTTGTCGAAGTCTTCCTCGGACGCCATCGCATCTGAGATCGAAAGGAAGCGCCGTATCGTCTGCTTCATGCCATCCATCGTGCCCGCAAGCCGGTCGATCTCCTGGACGGATGACTCGACCTGGACAGGCTTTGAGAAGTCGAAGCGCCGGATGGTCTCCGCTTCTTCGGCCAACTCTCGCACAGGCTTGGCGACCGAGCGCGCCACCATCAGCGTGATCGGGATCGCCGCGAGCAGCAGGATGAGGGTGATGCCAATCGAAAGGTTGCGCTGCTGGATCGCGACGGACATCAATTCCGCTTCCGGAATTGCCATGACAAGGTAATCCGTGGCCACGTTCCCGATCTTGATCGGGTTGATCAGCACGCGCCAATCGCCGCCAGGGCCTTCGACCGCACCCGCGTACGCGCTGTCGCCCCGAAGCGACCTGACGATGGGCGCGAGCGTCGAAATGACGGGCAAGCCTGAATCCTGCAAATTAACGAGGCTGGGGTTGACGCCTGGTCTCGTGGAACTGACCATGAGCTGGTCGACCGCCTCATTGGACACGATCTCCGCATCGCCGGTGACCAGCGCCACTTGTGTGTGCGGGGTGATTTTCTGTTCAGCGAGCAGTTGGTCAAGGGTTTCAAGCCGTATGTCGGCAGCGACCACGCCTTCGGAGGTTGTGCCAGCAGCGGAGATTGTGATGCCGACCTTGGTTGTCGTGAAGAATGCGTAGGGCGCGCTAATCACCTCAACACCTGACTGCAAGGCGTTCACATACCACGACCGCGTGCGGGCATCGAAGCTGTCAGGGTAGTCGGGCCTGTCCTCCTCGCGCAGAATATTGAGGTCGTTGTCCATGAAGACGAACTTGCCACGCGCCGGGCTGACACTGCGATCGATTTCCTGCAGGATATAGCGCGTGCCTGCAGGCGCGTTGAACAGTTTGACGTCCGATTCCGATCGGAGTCGCCGGAGCATGAAAAAATCGCCTGAGCGGTAGGCTGCATACAGGGAGACGATCGCGTTGGAGCTGCGAAGGATCCTGTGCATGATTGGCAGGCGCTCGAGTCGCTCCTTTTCGGTGCTCACCTGTGGCAGTCTTGTGCGCGCCAGGAGGTTGATCGCCTGGGTCACCGAACTCATCGTATGGTTGATCTGGTTTGCCGTATCGTGATTGATTTTGGCAATGAGGTCCTTGGTGGACGATTCGAGCATCGAGCGCGAAGTGAAGTACCCGTAGCCGCCGATCGCACCGGCCACCGCCATGACCAGCAGAAGAAAGATCGTCGAAATCTGGACGTGGAGTGCGATGCGGCGTTTGGGCGGTCGGTTCATTGGTTTCCAGGGCTAAATGGGCTGCTGCGGGATCATGCAGGAGAAGACTATCGCTTCATTCCCGCCGATCGACTGACTGGTGGACCAAACTCTCAAGAGTGCAAATCCTGACCGTAATGGTATGCGCTGACTTTCAATGGCAACGCCCTGAATTGTCGCTATTTTCTTTGAATTGACAACTAACGTCTCCAAATGTGCGACCATCGTCAATTGGCATTTTAAAAACGAGAATCGTTTCTGTCTGTCGTCTGACGAAAGCCACGGCGCATCCGGCCATCAGGCTGAACTGTGTATAGGGTGTGAACGGGGCAACGACCCGGGAAGATCTCCTGCAACTGGCAGACAAGGTCAAGGTGTTCTTGCCCAGTTCCGAGTTCTCTGGGACTGGTTCGGATATGCAGGGCGCGGCAAACCTTCGGTTCGAACGGCGAAGTCACCGAATAACTAAATAATATTTTATAAAAATAATGTAAAATAGAAGGAGGTAACCAGTTTCGGCAAAGGAATTCCATCAGGTATCCCGGCGGTCGAATCAACTTCGGGATTCACGATTTCAACGGTTCTACTCGCCCTCAGTCTGTCGTTTTCCGTTGCGGTGTTCTGGTTCGCAGATGTCCGGCTTGGATTTGAATCGCTTGCCGTCGGGCTGTTTCTGGTGTTCTGGCGGCTGTCCGATCGATTGGCCGGCGTCGAGAATCCCGAAGAGGAAGAGATCTCCGCTTTTTACTACGGCCAGAAGTTCGTCGTTTCGTTCGGGGTTGCCCTGCTGTACTTCTTCATCGCCGACAACTGGGGAACCAGCTGGTAGGCAGCGCTATGAGGTCGCAGCGCTGTCGGTCGCCGTCACGACGGGCGGTTTGGGTGTCTTGATCCGCATGCGCCACCACATCAGCAACCCGGCCATGAGGCCGAAGGCTGCATGCACGAGCCACACGCCGATTGAAAACGGCAGCTTGCCGTAAATGATCCACCCCTGCGAGATATTGATCAGGTTCATATAAAGCATGGCCACCAGGCCGGCGATCAGGATATCCCCCGAGCGCCCTAACCGGGGGTTCACCGCGCCAAGCGGAATCGCCAGAAATGCGAGGTTAAGCGCCGCCCACGGGATGGCCAGCCGCCACATCATCTGACCCCAGGAATCGTACTCCGTATCCTGGAGCAGCAACGAGGTGGGGCGGGCACGACGGCTGTTCAGCGCCCGGTCGCGTGCGGTCGCCTGGGATTGCGCGCTGTCCTTGCTTTCGATGCGCACGCCCAGCGAATCGAACACCGCGTAGCGGGCTTGCGGCGATCCAAGCTGAAGGTCGTAGCGCTGGCCCTTGCCCAGAACCAGGAAACGGTCGCCGTTGGGCTCGGTCACCGTTTGCGCTGAGGTGGCGGTGAGCAGCACGAACCACTGGGGATCCAGTATCCGCATGAAGACCTGGCCGAAGGTGTAGTCGTTGCTCTCCGGCGCCTCGAGGAAAAAGACGCGCTCGCCGCCCTCGGTCTCGAGGAACTCGCCGGCGTTGATTTTCGAGAGATCGGAGCGCATCTCGTAGCGCGCGCGGTATTCCTCGATCTGCTGATTGGCCCATGGTGTCGCGAAGAGCGTCAGGAAAGCCACCAGGCAGGCCACCGGGACGGCGACCCGCATCACCGGATTCAGCCAGTTCATCAGTGACAGCCCGCTGGAAAACCACACCACCATTTCCGATTCGCGGTAGCTGCGCTTGACCGTCGTGAGCACGCCGACGAAGATCGAGACCGCGAGGATGGTCGGCAATGCCGCGATGGTCGTGAAAGCCGCAAGGCCGATGACGACATCGGCACCGATGCGCCCTGCGGCAGCTTCGCCCAGCAGGCGCACGAGCACGACGCTGAGCCAAACCACGATCAGCGTCGAGAAGACGACGCCTGAGTGGTTGGCGATTTCGGAAACGACAGAGCGTTTGAACAGCGACATGCGGTGCCTTCTGGTGGCCTTGCTAACGGGCGCAGGCGCCGGGGTTGCGGGGTTCGATGAGTGCCCATTCAACCGTCAGCGCTGGTGTGGCCTTGAAACGGTTCCAGGGGAGGTCGATCGTACCGCGTTGTGTCGCCCGGGCGAGATAAGCGTCGACATTGTCATTGGGCGGCTTTTCGGTCTCGCGGCGATCGACCACGATCAGGGCGCCACAATCGTCGATCATTTTTTCGCTGACCCAGGGGGATTCCGACGCAATGCCGTACTGCAGCACGTAGGGCTGATGGTGCGACTTGACCGACGTGACGCCCGCGATCCAGGTCTCGCCGATCACGACTTTCAGTGGACTGGCGAATCGGCTATCCCAGAGTTTGTCCATTTCCGCGGCGAGTTCGATCGCAGGGAAGTTCGAACGCGACGTGCGCTTGATGAGGTCGACCAGCAAGCCGTTGGAGAGGCTCACGCCGGCCACCATGAGCAAATCCACGACGACGCCGGCCGTGAGCACGCTGCGCGCGAGCTTTGCGCCATCCACGCGCGGCGCCCACCGAACGGCCCAAACGCCCAGCATGACGTAGAAAGTGGTGGCCCAGTTGGCGTGCAGGCTGATCATGCCCGTGCCGAGCGCGCAGGCGACCAGGGTTGGCCCGACCGCCATCATCGTGACGAAGCGCCATTCGGAGGGTTGCGGATCGTCCCCCGCTTCCGGGAGGGCCGCTTCGCGCCGCAGTGCCCAGCGCACCGCAAGCAGTGTGA
>CAITPF010000471.1 GCA_903894155.1 uncultured beta proteobacterium
GAAAAAAAAGGAATGCTTGCAAGGCATCTGTACAGCGACGTGTGGTCGTGCTTCATCGCGGCTCACCTTTAGTTGTCGAAAAGCGTGTTCATGGTCCGGAGGTTCTCTGGTAGATGATGGTGTTGCCGTCCTGCTCCAGTTCGCCACGGGACATGAAATCGCCCTGGTAGGCGAAGTTGGCGACGAGATCTTTGGCTTTCAGTTCCACACGCCCGTCGGGCATGATATTGCTGGTGGTCTTGAGCACCTTGCCGTTGGCGACGTCAATCACCATGGATCGTTTAACCGCATTCGCCACCCAGTAACTATCGAGCGTGACGGCATCGACGGGCACTTTTTGTTCCTTGCCGTCGACAACGAAGACAAACCCGTCTGGCTGCGCGCGCCCTGAGATGATCACTTCCTTGCCGTTGAGCAGGCTCTTTGCCTCAAGCTTCTTGAGGATGACTTCCTTGGTCCACCACTCCGTTGATTGATGTCGCTCAGTAAACGCCGTGATAAACAGGACTTTGACGTCAATATGGCGATTATGCTCAAGGCGAATGAGGTCGCCGTCGGGGATTGCTTTCATCTGGTGCTCTCCGACCCTCTCGCCCTTGTAGAGGATGTCGTACGTGAGCAGGACGCCATTGGCAGGCAGTGGATCCTTCAGGCCGATCGCGCAGGCAACTGAACTAACGGCGAGGCTCAGCGAGCCCGCAAGGAGTCTGCGTCTGGTCAGGTTTTGTGCGGTGAACATAATATTGTTAACCCGTTAACCATCGACGGGACAATTGTCCCATAATTGAGGATCCTTCGCATCTTCTGATTTACATAAGCATGACGGGAATCAACGAAAAGCAAGATGCCGCTCGCACAGAACGGGCGGAGCTGGTCATTCGAATTGCGCATGAGATGTTTGAGCGAGACGGCTACGAGCATGTCGGCATTCGTCAGATTTGCACGGCGGCGGGGCTCAGTCCAATGCAGTTGTATCGCCTTGGTCTCGACAAAAAGGATCTGCTCGCCGAGGTCGTCCTGAGAATCAACCAGCAGATCATCGACCGGATAAAGCCTTTTTCAACAAAGGGATTCAAGTCAGTCGAAGATTTCATCGACAGGTACTTGCTGGATCTTTACACGCAGGACATCGCGATCAAGGGCATCCGGGCGGAAGGTGCCGCGTTCGGCTGGAAGTGGTCAGGCAAGTATGAAGAGTTAATCATCCGGCAAATCTTCAAGATGATCCAGCCGATCGTCGACGCGTTGCAGCACGACGGCTACGACGAAATCCCGGCCAGGTGCTACGCCATCTGGTCTCTGTACTATGTCGGCTACCGCCATGCGGTCATGCACGACGGCGATGCCGCTGCCTGTCTGGCCCAGATCAGGCCGAGCCTGGCGCTTTGCCTGAAGCGGTAATCGACGTCGCGTACCCGGGCCAGGCGCCGTTCACGCCTGCTGGCCTGTTGCTTCGGCCAGCTTGTCCGAAATGTCGACGTAGCCCTGCAGCCCCATCAGTTCGTTGAACCGCTTAAAGTCGATCGAGATCAGGCTGTCCGGCGTTCTGCCGTCGACGCGAAGATGCTCGAGCGTGCGCAGGACGGCCGAGGTCGCTGCGAGCAGGGTATCGATCGGGTAAATGACCAGCGAGAATCCCATCGCCTCCAGCTCGCCGGCCGTGTGATACGGTGTCTTGCAGCCCGGCGCCATGTTCGCCAGCAGCGGCACGCCTTTGAATCGATCGCAGATTCCCATCAGTTCCTCATCGCTCAGCGGCGACTCGACAAATAGCAGATCGGCCCCGGCGCTGAGGTAGAGGTCCGCGCGGCGCAGCGCCTCGTCGAACCCGATCACCGTCCGGGCATCGGTGCGGGCGATGATGACGGTATCCGGATCCTCGCGCGCGGCGGTGGCGGCCCTGATGTTGCGCACCATCTGCGTCGCATCGACGAGCTGCTTGTTTTCCATGTGCCCGCATTTCTTCGGCGAGACCTGATCCTCGAGCTGGATTGCCGCGACGCCGGCGCGCTCGTACTCGCGGACCGTGCGCTGGACGTTGAGCACATCGCCGAAGCCGTTGTCGGCATCGGCGATCAGCGGGACCTTGACCGCATCGGCCAGGCGCTTGGCCTGATCCGCCATTTCGGAACCGGTCATGAGTCCTAGGTCCGGCATCGCCAGCAGTGACGCCGACGCGCCGTAGCCAGTCATGTAGACCGCTGGAAAGCCGGCCATCTCAATCAGACGGGCACTCCAGGCGTCGTAGGCGCCGGGTGCGACAAGGATAGTCTTGGCCGCGAGCAGTTCGCGAAGCCTTCGGGCACGGGTCATGTCTTCTCCATTTCGGTGAGGGTGTACAACATTACTCTTCCGCGGCCTTGGCGATCTCGGCGCGGCTGAAGCCGAACCATCGCGCAACGAGCCAGATGCCTACAAGGACCGCGACGGCGATCACGAGCGCGCGCGCCGCTGCACCCTCGAACAGCGCAAGCCAATTGCCGTCGGAGATCATCAGCGCGGTGCGCAGCGAGATCTCGATCCGATCGCCCAGCACCACGGCCAGAAGCAACGGCGCCACGTCGAAACGCAGCTTGCGCAGCAGGTAGCCGACGACGCCGAAGAACACCATGATCGCGATCTCGAACTGGCTCGAATTGAGGCTGTAGACACCGATGATGCAGAGCAGCAGGACAATCGGCGCCAGACGGCTGTAAGGGATGCGCAGCAGATTGACGAATAGTCCGACCAGCGGAAGGTTGAGGATCAGCAGCAGAAGGTTCCCGACATAGAGGCTGGCGATCACGCCCCAGAAGATCTCCGGATGTTCGCTGATCAGCTGCGGGCCCGGCTGGATGCCGTGGATCATCATGGCGGACAGCAAAATGGTGGTGGCCGGCAGGGCAGGGATGCCGAGCACGAGCAGTGGAATCATGCCGCTGCCCGTCGTCGCGTTGTTCGCGGTTTCCGGGCCGGCCAGGCCGGCCACGGCACCCTTGCCGAACTCTTCGGGATGCTTGGAGATACGCCGCTCCACCGCATACGAGACGAACGTCGAGATGACGTGCGAGACACCGGGAATGATGCCGAAGATGAACCCGATCAGGGTGCCACGCCCGATTGGCGCCGCCGAGTCCTTGAGCTCGCGCGCGGTCGGCAGCAGGCTTCGGAATGTCGGAATGATCGGCTTGATCGTCGACAGCCTCTCGACACTGAGCAGGATCTCGCTGACCCCGAACAGGCCGAGCGCCAGCGCGGTGAAGCTGATGCCGTTGCTAAGTTCGATCATACCGAACGAAAATCTGGGTACCGCCGTGATGAAGTCGATGCCCATCGAGGCGATCAGCAGCCCGGCGCAGACCATCATCCCGGCCTTGACGCGCGACCCGCCGGTCACGACGGTCACGACCACGAGCGCCAGCGTCATCAGCAGGAATTCCGCCGCAGGGCCAACGGACAGCATGACCGAGGCGAGCGGCGGCGCGAACAGCATGAGCCCGATGACGCTCACGGTGCCGCCCACGAAACTGCCGATCGCGGCGATCGCCAGCGCACCGCCGGCGCGGCCCTTGCGCGCCATTTCATAGCCGTCGATGCAGGTGATGACCGACGCCGCTTCGCCGGGAATTCGCATCAGGATGGAGGTTGTCGAACCGCCGTACATCGCGCCATTGAATATTCCGGCCAGCATGATCAGGCCGGCGGCAGGATCGAGGTGATAGGTCAGCGGCAGCAGGAGCGTGAGGCCCGCCATGGGGCCGAGGCCGGGCAGCACGCCGACAATGGTTCCCCAGAGGCAGCCCACGAGGCACAGCAGGAGGTTCGTCGGCGTCAGTACCACCGCGAAGCCTTCGCCCAGGGCGTTGAGAACGTCCACGGCGGCTTACCGCAAGCCCAGCAGCCCGGACGGCAAAACAACGCCGAGGCCGCGCGTGAAAATGACGTAGCTCGACCCTGCGACCAGAACGGCAAACAGCGCTGAACGAATCCAACCCGCCTCGGAAAATACCCGCGACAAGGTGATGAGCATCACGAAGGACGCGATGCCGTATCCCACCTTTTCGAACGCCAGGGCGACGAAGCACAGCGCCAGTATCGCGGCCATCGAGTTGCGGTGCCCTAATTCGATCCGCGTGCCCTCGGCTTGGGCCGGCATACGCAGCGCCCGCACGGCCAGCGCTGCGCTCATGACGACGAGGCCACAGGCCGCGAGCACCGGAAACACGGCCGGCCCCGGGACCGAGAACGAGCCGAAGTCATAGCGAAATGCGCCGATCAGGAACGCCACACCGATCGCGCCGCAGGCAAGGGCCGCGAGGAGCGTACCCCGCCTTTCCGAAACGTCGATCCAGGCGCCGGGTTGCGAATCTACCGGCACTACTTCTTCCCGATGCCCAGGGCCTGCACCACCTGCCCGAAGTCCTGGTAGTCGCGGTCGATCAGGCTGCGGAACTCGGACGCCGATCCGCCGACACCCACGCCGCCCTGGGCTTCGATGAACTGGCGGAATCGCTCCGATTGCGCAGCCTTGACGAATGCGCTCTCAAGCAGCTTGATGCGTTCGGCCGGGGTCGCCTTGGGGGCAATGACGCCGCGCCAGACCAGCGTGCTGAGATCGGCAAGCTTCATGTCGGAGAGGCTGGCGGCGTCCGGCACGGCCGCGTTGCGCTCGCCGGTGGTCAGCAGCAGGCACTTCGCTTCGCCCGACTTGAGGTACGGCTGAATCGCCCCGATGATTCCGAGATAGATGTCGATGTGCCGGCCGAGATAGTTCTTCAGGATCTGGCCCGAGTCGGTGAAGGGTATGGCCCTGGCCTTGATGCCCAGGCGGCCGAAAATCCGCTCTCCGGCCAGATGCGATGCGCCGCCGACGCCGTCCGTGCCGTAGGTATATTTGCCGGGGCTGGCTTTCAACCGTTCTAGAAACTCTGCCGCGGATTTCGCGGGGAAATCCGGGCGCACGCAAAACACCAGCGGCACCACGACGGACAGGCTGACCGCGGCGTAATCGTTCGGCGTATAACTGACGGGCAGCATGTGCGGCGCCACCGTGAGCGGGGCGAACCACACGCCGGCGATGGTGTAGCCGTCCGGCTTGGCCGCCGTGAGTGCAGTGACCCCGACGGTGCCACTGCCGCCCGGCTTGTTCACCGCCACGATTTTCTGTCCGAGGTCGGCCTCGGCGATCTCGGCCAGCAGCCGAAGCGAGGTGTCGGTGCCCCCTCCCGGCGCAGTCGGAATGATCATCTCGATCGGCTTGGTTGGAAAGCGCTCCTGTGCGGCTCCGCCAACCGGGCACAGTACAAAGAGGATCGCGACCAAAGACAGGAGCGGGAATGGTGCTGACATTTTTCCTCCGGGGCTGCATGAGCGCTGCATCGTTGGGCGTTTCGCACTTCGCGGCTTTCAACCGAAGAACGAGTATAGGGAACTTCTACAGATCCCGCCCAAAAAACCGGTGATTCCCTTTTGAATCACAAGATTTTCACTTTTTCGGTTTCGATTCAAATTTCTCGGTTTTTTGTTTCGCTGTTCGAGTGAAATTCAGACCCGTTTTGTGTTGGTGTTGGCGCCGGCTTAAATCGATCCAAGATTTTTTCCGCACCCCACTTTGTATCGCGGTGAATTCAACTGCTGAGTACGTGTGCCGGTTGGGGCGGTAAGGTGGGCGGCGCAACAATTACGCCAGTAGGCCAAAGGTAGGTGGTCAAAAACACTTGAACCAATTCAACCTGATGGGTTATTGCCCGGGAATGGAAAAGGGACGCCACACAGCAAGCTGACGGTGGTAAAACGCCTGATCAACAAGGGAAAAAAGGCGGATCCAGGAAGCTGTACACAACTAGCGTTAGGCCAACTCGTTCTGCAGCTCAATTCGAGCTCTCCGTTCGTCAGTCTTCCTGTTCGATCTTGTTGGCCTTGATGATCCGCTTCCATTTCTCCACATCGCGTATCACGTAGTCGGCAAAGACCTCGGGGGTGTCGAGAACGATGTTCGCTCCGAGATCGGCGACCTTGTTGCGAAAGGCAGGCGTCTTGCCGGCCTTCGCGAGTTGTTCGTACAGCACATCTACGATTGCGCGAGGGGTCTGGCCCGGTGCAAAAAGTCCGAACATGACGCCCACCTCGAAATCTTTAAACCCAGATTCGTTGAAGGTGGGGACGTCGGGCATAAAGGGCGCGCGTTCCGTGCTTGCAACGCCGACTGATTTCAACCTCCCAGCCTTAAGCAGGGGTGCTGCTGACACATAGGACGTGAACGTAAAGTCAATACTCCCGCCCACCACGTCTGCCATGGCGGGGCCCGCGCCCTTGTAGGGCACATGCATCATGTCAAGGCCCAGGGTGTCGTTCATCATGACGCCTGCCAGGTGCGGCGTTCCTCCCACACCGCTCGAGGAGTAACTCACCTTGCCCGGGTGGGACTTCACGAAACTGACGACATCCTTGGGGCTATTGCCCGGAAAAGTTCCCGAGGCGACCAGAATCAACGGCGCGAACGCCACCTGCGTCACAGGCTTGAGGTCTCGCACGACGTCGTACCTCAAGGTCTTCTTGATCGCCGGACTCAGCGTCACATTTGACGACGTGAACAGCAGCGTGTAGCCATCCGGCTGCGCCTTGGCGACGATTTCGGCTCCGATATTACCGCCTGCACCGTCCCGGTTTTCCACTACGAAAGTCTGACCTAATGCGCTGCTGAGCGAATCGGCCACCAGCCTGGCCAGAATGTCGGTACTCCCCCCGGCGGCGAAGGGGACAATGATCTTCACCGGCTTGGTCGGGAAATTCTGCGCTGAGGCAGTTGTTGTTGCCAGCACGGTTAGCAGGAAAAGCAACGATGCCATCGACCGGCGGCGCCATAAAGTCACACCCATTTAATCTTCTCCTGAAATTCACCAACAAAAATATGCCGCATGCGCCTTAGCGCGTGGCCGCGTTGCGACCAGCGATTCTGCCGAACACCGATCCGGCCATCAGTCCAGCGCCGCCCGGATATCCGATGTAGTACAGCCCACCGACCAGTTCTCCCGTCGCATAAAGGTTTGGAATCGGGGGGCCATCCTCACTCAAAACGCGCGCTTCGGTATCAATCCGCAGTCCGCCGTAAGTGAACGTGATGCCAGCTGTCACGCCCCAGGCGACGAATGGTGGCGCATCAAGGCGGTTCGCCCAGTTCGACTTGTTGATCTCCAGTCCAGAAGTGCAGCGCCCGTCCTTCTTTGCGGGGTTGTAGGGGACCTCGGTGCTTACCGCCGCATTGAACTCACGTACGGTGTTGACGAACGCGGCGCTGTCGACCCCTTCCATCTTGGCGGCAAGTTCCTCGATCGTATTGGCTTCGATGCGTGTCGCCTTGGGCGTGCGGTACTCATCCGGAAGCGTGGGCACGATCTTCTGATCGAACACCTGGTAGCCGAATCGACCAGGCTGCTCAAGGATTCGACGGCCCATCTGCGAGTAGACGTAGCTGCGGATGTCTGCGCCTTCGTCCATGAACCGCTTTCCCAGCGCATTCACCACAATGCCGCGCGAGAAGCCGTTCTTGTTCTGGTTGAGAAGATCCAAATCGCCGAAAGCGGGAGCATTGCGATCAAAGAAGACGGAATGGCAGCCGGACCAGTTGCCCCACGGGATGGCACCAATGTCCAGCGCCATGCGTATGCCATCGCCCGTATTAAAACGATTGCCGCGAACTTTCACCAGATCCCAATCCTTGCCCAGATAGCGCGTGCGCCACTCGGCATTTGCATGAAAGCCGCCCGCAGCCAGCACCACAGCATCGGCGTGGTAATCCACCTCCGATCCTCCCTGAACGACACGCACCCCGCATACCACTCCGCCAACGGTCAGCAGCTTTAGTGCCCGGGCTTCATATTTAATATCAATCCCGCGCTTCTCCGCCGCACTAAAAAGGGCGTTCATCAGGCCCAGGCCGCCGCCCGAAGCCTCAATGCTCACACCA
>CAITPF010000472.1 GCA_903894155.1 uncultured beta proteobacterium
AGAAAGCCGCCAATAAGGCCGCCAAGCCTGCAGCCAAGCCTGAAGCCAAGTCTGCAGCCAAGAGCGCCGCCAAGACCGCAGCAGTCAAGACTGCAGCAGTCAAGACCGCGAAATCCCCCGCCAAGACAGCCCCCAAGACCGCAAAGAAGGCGGGCAAGAAGGTCGTGAAGGCAGCAGTGGCGAAGAAGGCTGCGCCCGGCGCGGTGAAGGCCGCCGCGAAGTAGGCTGTGAAGCGCGTGCCGCGCGCCTGGCGCGTGGCCGTGCCCGCTTTGCAGTTGGTGCCTGCGGCCTAGCCGCCCGTCATCTTCAGCGCGAGGTCATATGCCGCGCGCAGCGATGAGGCATCGGCGATGCCGCGACCCGCGATATCGAATGCCGTGCCGTGATCGACGCTGGTGCGTACGAAAGGCAGCCCGACCGTCACGTTGACGCCTTCGTCGATACCCAGGTATTTGACCGGGATCAGGCCCTGGTCGTGGTATTGCGCCACGACGATGTCGAATTCGCCGCGCCGCGCGCGCATGAAGATGGTGTCGCCAGGCCATGGGCCGGTCACATCGATGCCGTCGGCACGTGCCTGTGCGATCGCCGGCGCGATGAGTTCGATTTCCTCTCGGCCGAATTTTCCGTTCTCGCCCGCATGCGGGTTGAGCCCCGCCACTGCAATGCGCGGCTGGGCGATCCCCATGCCGCGGCACGCCTTCCAGGCCATGCGGATCGTGCGCAACTCAAGCTCCGTGTCGAGCATGCGGGGCACGTCCGCCAGCGCCACATGAATCGTCGCCAGGATCACGCGCAATTCGTCGTTGACCAGCATCATGGCCACGTGGGGTGTATCTGAACGCAGCGCCAGGATTTCCGTGTGGCCCGGAAAATCGAATCCCGCGGCGTGCATGGCTTCTTTATTCAGCGGGGCGGTCACGATGGCGCGCACCTGGCCGGCGATTGCGTCGTCGATCGCCAGGCACAGTGCGTCATACGCCGAGCGTCCTGCGCGCGCATCCACGACGCCCAGCGGCAAATCCCGGGGCAGGGCGGGCGATGTCGGGCGCACCAGCATGCGCCCCGGCACGAATTCGAGCACGCGCGGATCGGATTCAGTGTCCACCGGCACGATATCCAGGCTGATCCCGAACATCAGGCAGGCGCGCACGAGCGCGGGCATATCCCCGTAAACGATGCAAGGTGCCGGCAACCCCGCATCGTGAAGTTTCACGATAATTTCCGGGCCGATCCCCGCCGGATCGCCCAGTGTGAGGGCGATCGGCAGAGTGCTCCTATTCGCGTTGTCAGGCGCCATGTGCATGATGTGCCTGCTGCGAAGGCGCGCCGCCCGCGCCTAGAGCACTTCCCCTGCGTAGTCAGCCAGACGCGAGCGTTCGCCGCGCTGCAGCGTGACCGTACCCGCATGCGGCCAGCCCTTGAAACGGTCGACCACGAACGTCAGGCCCGAGCTGCCTTCTGTCAGGTAGGGGGTGTCGATCTGGGCGATGTTGCCAAGGCAAATCACCTTGGTGCCCGGCCCGGCCCGCGTGATCAGGGTCTTCATCTGCTTGGGCGTCAGGTTTTGCGCCTCGTCGATGATGAGGTACTTGTTGAGGAAGGTGCGGCCGCGCATGAAATTCAGCGATTTGACCTTGATGCGCGAGCGGATCAGATCCATGGTGGCCGCGCGCCCCCAGTCATTGCCGTGGCCCGAGCCCGTGGCGCCCGATTCGGTATCACCCATGTTGAGCACGTCCAGGTTGTCCTCGAGTGCGCCCATCCAAGGCAGCATCTTTTCTTCCTCGGTGCCGGGCAGGAAGCCGATATCCTCGCCGACCGGTACGGTGACCCGGGTCATGATGATTTCGGTATAGCGTTTGGTTTCGAGCACCTGCGCAAGGCCTGCGGCCAGCGTCATCAGCGTCTTGCCGGTGCCCGCCTGACCGAGCAGCGACACGAAATCGCATTCCGGATTCATCAGCAGGTTCATGGCAAAGTTCTGCTCGCGGTTGCGCGCGGTGACGCCCCAGACGTTGTTCTTGCCATGCGTGTAGTCGCGCAGCGTGGCGAGGATGGCGCTCTTGCCGTTCACCTCGCGCACTTGCGCGTAGAGCGGCATCGATCCCTCGAAGTAAACGAACTGGTTCACCATGAACTGGGTGCACAGCGGGCCGGTGATCCGGTAGAAGGTGGTGCCGCTCTGCTGCCAGGATTCAACGCCCTTGCCGTGCTTGTTCCAGAAGCTCTCCGGCAATTGCAGCACGCCGGAGTAAAGGAGATCGGAATCCTCGAGCACCTGGTCGTTGAAGTAATCCTCGGCCGCCATCCCGAGCGCGAAGGCCTTCAGGCGCATATTGATGTCTTTTGACACCAGCACGACTTCGCGCGTCGGGTGACGCTCGTGCAGCGCCCGCACCACGCCCAGGATCTGGTTGTCGGCCTTGCCCATGGGCAAGTCCGAGGGCAGCATGCTGGCGATCGCAGAGGTCTGGAAGTACAGCTTGCCGTTCGCGTCCTTGTTGCCCAGGCTGCTCAACGCAAGGCCGTCCTCGAACAGGCGGTGGTCGCCGACCAGCGCATCGAGCGTGCGGCTCACTTGCCGCGCGTTGCGCGCCACTTCCGACATGCCCTTTTTCTGGTGATCGAGTTCCTCCAGCGTCATCATCGGCAGGAAGATGTCATGCTCCTCGAAGCGAAAGAGCGAGCTGGGGTCATGCAGCAGCACGTTGGTGTCCAGGACGAACAGTTTGCGCGTGCCATCGGGGGAGGGCTTGCCACCTCCGCGCTTGGCCGAGCGGGCCGTCGATGATTTGGCGGCTCCCGTGACCGGGGCGGGCGGCGTGCCGCGCGCCGAACGCTTGCCGGCCGGAGGGCGCGCGGGCAAGGTGATCGGGGCCACGTGTGGTCTGGATACGGGGACGTCGGCTTCGACCAGCAGAACCGGCTCGTCGAAATTCTCAAGCGTCGGCTGCAGATCGACAACCTGCGCTGCGTGTGACTGACGGCTTGCGTCGATGTTGGCCAGATCCAGGATCGCGGCGGGGCGGGTGGGCAACTTCGGTAGCGGCATACGGAGCACTCTCCAGGCGGACAGTCGGATACGGGGTTTTTAATGGCGCGAACTAAGTGAGGTTTTGTGCGGCTTGAAGCACCTCCTGAACGTGGCCCGGGACCTTGATGCCGCGCCAGGCTTGCACGAGCTTGCCGTCGGCGTTGATCAGAAACGTACTGCGCTCAATGCCGCGCACCTGCTTGCCGTACATCTGTTTTTGCTTGATGACACCATAGGCGGTGCAGACCACCTCATCCGTGTCGGCAATCAGCGGGAAAGGCAATTTGAGTTTGCCGCTGAAATTCTCGTGCGAGCGCAACGAATCACGCGAGACCCCGATCACCACGCATCCCGTGGCAATGAACTGGTCATGGGCATCGCGAAACCCCTCGGTTTCCGTCGTACAACCCGGCGTATTGTCTTTGGGGTAAAAATAGAGCACGATGCCGCGACCGCGGCACTGTTCGAGCGAAATGCGCCCGAAGGTGCTGTCAGCCGCGAAGGCGGGGGCAGGTTTTCCGATGAGTGCGGTGGCCATGTTCTGTAGGGGTCAGGGTAAAAGGGCTGCGATGACCAGACGGCTTTCGGCCATCAGGACGTTGTAGGTACGTGCTGCGGCTGCCGTGCTCATGCATTCGACCCCGATGCCTGCGCGCAGCAGCGGATCCAGAACCTCGCGCGACAGCATGACATGGCGCTCGCCCGTGCCGATGAGCAGCACTTCGGGGCGTTCGCCGACAATCGTGGGCCGGGATTCGTCCGAATCCAGAAACGCCATGGGATCGGGCGGCGCCAGAGTCAGGCGCGCCGCCGCAAACAGGAGATCGCTGGAAATATCGGAGGGATTCCGGGCCGACCATCGGGCGATATCGCCATGGGGGCCGAACGCAACCGCGTGGTCAAAGCGGATTTTGTTAATCTCGACAAACCCGGGGCCATAGGCGGTGACCGAGTTCAGTGCCGAGGTGGTATCAGAGTGAAGCTTCAATAAAAACTCCGGCAGGTTGAATTGATCATAGCGCACTCAATCCGGCGGAGTGTGACGAAAATCTGACGGTTGGCAGGTGTTTTCACGTTGGTTTACCCCCATTTGGGCTCCGATTTGCCGGGCGAGTCGCCTTGCGCTAGATTACTGGGTTTTGTTGCACTGCAAATAGCGCCGGCGAAACCGGTTTGCCACCCCAAGGATTTACGATGATGAAGTTCCCGCGAATCGAGCGTTTGCCGCTCTACGTGTTCAATATTACGAGCGAGCTCAAGATGGCCGCCCGTCGCCGTGGCGAGGACATTATCGATATGTCGATGGGCAATCCCGATGGCCCGACGCCGCCCCACATCGTGGAAAAACTCGTCGAGGCGGCCACGCGCCCGACGACCCATGGCTATTCGGTATCCAAGGGGATTCCGCGCTTGCGCAAGGCCATCACCGACTGGTACCTGCGCCGCTATGAC
This sequence comes from uncultured beta proteobacterium, assembly GCA_903894155.1. Classification (GTDB taxonomy): domain Bacteria; phylum Pseudomonadota; class Gammaproteobacteria; order Burkholderiales; family Burkholderiaceae_B; genus Zwartia. The sequence continues at coordinate 4,490 of CAITPF010000472.1, forward strand.
GTCGCCTTCGACCCCGATTCCGAGGCGATCGTGACGATTGGCTCCAAGGAAGGCCTGGCCCATCTGATGCTCGCAACGCTCGATGCCGGCGACACGGTGCTGGTGCCCAATCCGAGCTACCCGATTCACATATACGGGGCCGTGATCGCGGGTGCCAACATCCACTCGGTCGCGATGACGCCTGGTTCGGATTTCTTCGTCGAGATCGAGCGCGCGGTGCGCGAGTCGATTCCGAAGCCGAAGATGATGATCCTCGGGTTCCCCAGCAATCCGACCGCGCAGTGCGTCGATCTCGAGTTCTTCGAGCGCGTGATCAAGCTTGCGCGCGAACACAATATCCTGGTCGTCCACGACCTGGCGTATGCCGATATCTGTTTCGACGGATACAGGGCGCCTTCCATCATGCAGGTGCCTGGCGCGCGCGACGTGGCGGTCGAGTTTTTCACCATGAGCAAGAGCTACAACATGGCTGGCTGGCGCGTCGGCTTCATGGTGGGCAACAAGGAACTGGTCAACGCGCTGGCGCGGATCAAGAGCTACCACGACTACGGCACCTTCACGCCGATCCAGGTCGCCTCGATCGCCGCGCTCGACGGTCCGCAGGATTGCGTGGCTGAAGTCGTGCAAAAGTACCAGAGTCGCCGCGACGTGCTCTGCAAGGGGCTGCACGAAGCCGGCTGGATGGTTGATATCCCCAAGGCCTCCATGTATATCTGGGCCCGCATCCCCGAGCCCTATCGCGCCATGGGCTCGCTGGAGTTCGCCAAGCGGATCCTCGAGGAGGCCAAGGTCGCGGTCTCGCCCGGCATCGGTTTTGGCGAGTACGGCAACGAGTACGTGCGCTTCGCGCTGATCGAAAACGAGCAGCGCACACGCCAGGCCGTGCGAGGCATCAAGGAAATGTTTCGCAAGGACGGGTTGCTGTGATGGAATCGATCAAGGTTGGTTTGCTGGGTCTTGGCGTGGTGGGCGGCGGCACCTGGAAGGTGCTGGCGCGCAACGCCCGGGAAATCGCGCGCCGTGCCGGCCGCAACATTGAGGTCACCCGGGTCGCGGTGCGCGATGTTGCCAAGGCTCGCAAGCTCTTGGGGCCGGATGTCGCCGTCGGTGCCGATCCGTTTGAGGTCGTACGCGATCCGTCGATCGACATCGTGGTCGAACTCATCGGCGGCGATACGGTGGCACGCGAGCTTGTGCTTGAGGCAATCGCCCAGGGCAAGCACGTGGTGACGGCGAATAAGGCGCTGCTGGCCAAACACGGCAGCGAAATCTTTGCCGCCGCCTCGGCGCGCGGCGTCATGGTGGCTTTCGAGGCTGCCGTGGCCGGGGGCATCCCGATCATCAAGGCCATCCGCGAGGGGCTCACCGCCAACCGCATCGAGTGGGTCGCCGGCATCATCAACGGCACCACCAACTTCATTCTTTCCGAGATGCGCTCGCGCGGCCTGCCGTTTGCGACTGTGCTTGCCGAAGCGCAAGCGCTCGGCTACGCCGAGGCCGACCCGACCTTCGACATCGAAGGCATCGATGCGGCGCACAAGCTCACGCTGCTGGCATCGCTCGCCTTCGGCATCCCTGTCCAGTTTGACCGTGCTTACATCGAGGGTATCTCCAGCCTCGCGGCGGAAGACATCAAGCTCGCCGAGCGGCTGGGCTACCGCATCAAGCTGCTGGGGATCACCAAGCGCCGTCCCGAGGGCATCGAGTTGCGCGTGCATCCGGCACTGGTGCCGACCCGGTCCCTGCTGGCCAATGTCGAGGGCGCGATGAACGCCGTTCTGGTGCGCGGCGACGCCGTGGGCCAGACCCTCTATTACGGCAAGGGCGCAGGCGAAGAGCCGACCGCGTCCTCCGTGGTGGCCGATCTGGTCGACGTCACGCGCCTGCTCACGGCCGATCCGGAAAACCGCGTCCCGCACCTGGCATTCCAGCCCGATGCGATGGACGATACCCCCATCCTGTCGATCGACGATGTCCGTACGTCGTATTACCTGCGCTTTTCCGTCGCGGACCAGCCCGGGGTTCTCGCGGATATCGCGCGCGTGCTGGCCAATGGCGGCATTTCGATCGGATCGATGATCCAGCAGCCATCCGAATCCGCCGACACGGCTGAACTGATCTTCCTGACCCACGAAGCCGTGGAGCGCAACGTGAACGAGGCGATCGCCAAAATCGAGGCGCTGCCATTTGTTCGTTCGAGCGTGACACGCATTCGCATGGAAAGCCTCGCATGAAGTACATCTCGACGCGTGGTCAGATGCAGCCGCAGGGGTTTTCCGACATCCTGCTCGAGGGGCTCGCGCCCGACGGCGGGCTGGCCGTTCCGCAGTCGATTCCGAAGGTTTCCGCCGATACCCTCGAGCGTTGGCGAGGCATGCCCTACCATGCACTTGCCGCCGAGGTGTTGTCGCTTTTTATCACCGACATCGCCCCCGGAGAAGTCGCGCGCATGACCCGCGAGGCGTATCGCCCCGATGTGTTTCGCAGCGAGGATATCGTCCCGGTGCGGGCGCTGTTCGACGGCATGCACCTTCTGGGTCTTTCGGAAGGCCCGACCCTCGCGTTCAAGGATATGGCCATGCAGTTCCTTGGCCAGGTCTTCCCGTATGTGCTGCGCGCGCGCGGCGCGACGCTCAATATCCTCGGGGCGACCTCTGGCGATACGGGGTCGGCTGCCGAGTACGCCATGCGTGGCAAAGAAGGCGTCGCCGTGTTCATGCTCTCGCCACAAGGCCGCATGAGCGCCTTCCAGCGCGCGCAGATGTACTCCCTGCAGGATGCCAATATTCACAACATCGCCGTGACCGGCGTCTTCGACGAGGCGCAAGACATCGTCAAGGCGCTGTCGAGCGATCTGGCATTCAAGTCGAAATACCGCCTGGGCGCGGTCAATTCCATTAACTGGGCGCGCATCGCCGCCCAGATCGTCTATTACTTCCACGGGTGGCTGCGCGCGACGCGAGGGCCTGGCGAGCAGGTTTCGTTCGCGGTTCCTTCGGGCAATTTCGGCAACATCCTTTCGGGGCACATCGCGCGCATGATGGGGCTGCCGATCCGCCGCCTGGTGCTCGCCACGAACGAGAACAACGTACTCGAAGAATTTTTCCGCACCGGCATCTATCGTCCGCGACCGGCCGACCAGACATACGCGACATCGAGCCCGTCGATGGACATCTCGCGCGCGTCGAACTTCGAGCGCTTCGTGTTTGACCTCGTCGGTCGCGACCCGGCGCGTGTCAGCGCGCTCTGGGCAGAGCTTGGGTCGCGCGGGTCGTTTGACCTATCCGCGCATCTTCAGGAATTCGAGAGCAAGTACGGCTTCCAGGCTGGCGCGAGCTCGCACGCAGAGCGCCTGGCGACCATTCGCACCGTCATGGATCGCTGCGGCGTCCTCATCGATCCGCACACGGCCGATGGCGTCAAGGTTGCGGCATCCCACGTGGAGCCCGGCATTCCCATGCTGGTGCTCGAAACGGCGTTGCCGGCCAAGTTCTCCGACGTCATCGAAGAGGCGCTTGGCCGCGCGGTTCCGCCACCGGCGGGATTTGAGGATCTTGAATCATTGCCGCAGCGGGTGGATGTTTTGCCGTGCGAGCTCGCCGCGGTGCGGGACTATATTGCCCGTCACGTGATCGCTTGACAGCAGGCCCCTGAAGGGGCCCGCCCAACACCGGGAGTTTCGCCATGCCGATGTTCAGTCCGCTGCATTTCGTAGTGATTGCCATCGGGGCGACCCTGGGCGCGTGGTTGCGCTGGATGCTCGGGGTCTGGCTTAACCGACACGCCGATCAGTTGCCCTGGGGCACGCTGGCCGCCAACATGCTGGGTGGCTATCTGGTCGGCCTGGTTGTGGGGGTGATCGCCGCGCATCCGGAATGGCCGCCATTCTGGCGTTTCATGGTGGTCACCGGCTTTCTGGGTGGGCTGACGACCTTTTCGACGTTTTCGGCAGAGACCGTGGCCTTCATCGAGGAAGGGCGCCTGATGATGGCGCTGAGCTATTCGGGGTTCAGCCTGTTAGGATCGCTTGGGTTGACGGTGCTCGGGTTGCTGACCGCCCATGCGTTTCGATAACCAATAGATTTAGAGATTCATAATTATTCGATCCGGATACGGTTTGTTGATCAATGATTGGTATATCCGGATAACGAATCAAACGGGGGAGGCCATCACCCCACGTGCTGCGGCACTGCCGCTCCTGACCGCCCCCTCCAGTACTGCCGGGTAGCCGGTGTCTGTCCAGTCGCCGGCCAGCCAAATCCTCTCGAGCACAGTCCGGTTGCCTGGGCGCACCTGATCCGGCGTGCAGTCAAAAGTTGCGCGTTTTTCGACAATCACGCGATGCGCGACGATATCGGGCATCGGTGCCATGGCGGGGCGACGCGCGGCCTGACGCCGGATCTGGGCACCAACCTGTGCCGCCAGATCGTCATGCTGCTCAGGCAAGTCGTCGCCCGCGTCACTGATGACCACGGCGAGTTCTGCTGGCCCGGGCGGTGGCAAGTGCGTGGCGGACCGGTCGACGACCCATTGCCCGTAATCCCCGCGGCTGTGATCTGAATCCAGCATCATGATGGGCCATGGCAAAGGCCAGGGCTTCGCCAGCCGCAAGACGACAGTCGCAATGCGCCGGTAGCGGAAAGACCCGAGCGTCTCGCGCCAGGCCGCGAGGCCCGGTGCATCAGGCACGCTCGCGAGCAGGCGCAGGGCGACAGTGGGAGGCACGGCGAGGATGCAGGCATCGAAAGGCTCTGCGTCAACCTGCACCTGATCGCCGATGGGCTTCACGCCGTGAACGAGCCTGCCGGTCACGACCCGGATGTGCCGTGCGGCAGCCTCAGGCCAGAGACCGGAGAGGTCAGACCGCGCGAGCAGGAAGTCGCCCGCAGGCGCATCCGCCCCCAGGCTGTCACGCAGGACATTGAGAAAGATCTGTGCGCTCGCGAGCGGGGCGGGCGTATTCATCGCGGCGAGGCACAATGGATTCCAGAGCCGGTCGCGCACCGTCCCCGATTGCCGGTGCAGATCCAGAAGCGCCGCGACCGTCCGGGTGCTTTGGGGCGCGCGCCAGTCACCCAGACGCAGTTTGCCCATCATGCGCAGCGCCCCGATGCGATCGCCGATTGACAGGCCGCGCGCCGCGAGCAGGCCCGCAAGGGTGTGCAGGGGGGCGGGCAGGCGCGCCGCGCGCAGGCGAAACGCGCCGTCGAGCGATTCCAGGTGCAGGGGCAAGCGCAGCAGCAGCGCGTTCACGTCCGTGTCAGGGTTCAGTTCGCGCACCAGCGCCACTGTTTCGCAATAGGCACCCACCATCAGGTGCTGGCCGTTGTCGATTGCGCCGAGCACCGCGTCGTCGACGCGTCGCGCGCGGCCACCCACCGTGCGCGCTGCCTCGAAGACGGTGACATCCCGGCCGGCCCGCTGCAGCGCGAGCGCGGCCGATAGCCCTGCCCATCCGGCGCCGACGACCGCAATCCTGTCGCCCACTTCGCCCCGAACGACGGGGCTTGCCGCGCACCTGTTCAAGAGGGCTTCGCGCTGCGGCTGATCCTGCGCACGATGCCGCTGCCGCCGCCGACCCAGTTGCTCCAGGCCAGCCACAGCTTGCGCAGGGGCGTGAGCGAGATCCGCTGGTGCAGCACTTGCCAGTGCTCCCGCTCGATCTCCTCAAGCAGCGTGAAATAGATCGCTGCCATCAGAAGGCCCGGGCGCTGTGCGCGCCGATCCTGGTCGGGCAGGGCGGCGATGGCTTCGCGGTAGAGCGCCCGCGCGCGCTCGGCTTCGAACGCCATCAGCGCCTCGAAGGCCGGTGAATGCACGCCGTTGAGCACATCGGCCGCACGCACGCCGTGCTGCTTCAGGTCGTCGATCGGCAGGTAGATGCGGCCGCGGCGGGCATCGTCGCCGACGTCGCGCACGATGTTGGTCATCTGGAAGGCGATGCCCAGCTTTCCGGCGTAATCGAGCGTGCGGGGATCCTGATAGCCGAAGATCCCGGCCGACAACTCGCCCACGACGCCGGCCACGTGCCAGCAGTACTTGCGCAGCGCCGGCCAGTCGAGGTAGCGATTCTGGTCAAGATCCATTTCCATCCCGTCGATGATGGCGATCAGGCGTTCACGGGTGATTCCGAAGGGCTGGAGGCTCGGCTCCAGGGCCTTGAGCACTGGGTGATCCGCGTGTCCTTCGAAGAGCGCGTTGACCTGTGTGCGCCACCACGCGAGCTTGACCCGCGCGATCGACGGATCGGTGCAGTTGTCGACCACGTCATCCACCTCGCGGCAGTACGCGTAGAGTGCGGTGATCGCATTGCGCCGCTCTAGCGGCAGGAACAGGAATGCGTAATAGAAGCTGGAGCCGCTTCGGGCCGCCTTGTCCTGGCAGTATTCGTTGGGTGTCATGATGGTCTAGGCCGCCCGGGCGCGCCAGATAATGCCAGGCCAGTCCCGGGCGCGCAGGACCAGTCGCTCGCCAAACACGTCGCAACCGGCGGCCTCGATCCGGCCAAGTACCGCGCGCCCGCCTTCGATGATCAGGCGCAACTCCAGGCCGATTCGCCCCTGCAGTCGCCTGCCGAGCGGCGCCCCGGCATCAAGTAGCGTGCGGCAGCGCTCGAGCTGGAAAGCCATCAGGGCCCGCCACGCACTGCCGACTTCGCCGCGCACGATCATGTCTTCGGTCACGCCGAAGGCGACAAGCTCGGCTTGCGGCAGGTAAATCCGCCCACGGCGAACGTCCGAACGGACATCCTGGAGGATATTGACCAATTGCAGCGCAGTGCAGATCGCGTCGGATTGCGTGATCGCATCAGGATCGCTGGCGCCGAACAGGTGCAGCATGAGGCGACCCACGGGGTTCGCCGAGCGGCTGCAGTAATCCTCGAGCGACCGGTAGTCGGGATAGCGGTGGATGCGGACATCCTGTTCGAAGGCGGAAATCAGGTTCAGGAAAGGCGTGAGCGGCAATTGATGCCGCTTGACCGTCCGCGCAAGGGGATCGAAGACCCGCGCAATGCCTGGAGGCTGCGGTGCCGCGTGGCGCTGCTGGGCGCCAAGCGCGTGCAATGCAGCGCGGTAGGCCTCGAGGGCGGCGATGCGTTCGTCCGGTGTCGCCCGGCCTTCGTCGGCCAGATCGTCGGCGCTGCGCGCGAACCGATAGATGTCCACCACCGCGCTGCGCAATGCGCGGGGCAGGAGGATCGAAGCGACAGGAAAATTTTCGTAATGACCGACAGACATTGCAACCGATAGGTGAAGAGACTGGCTGGGCCCGCCGTGCACGCGTGGGGTGCCAGCCGGATGGTGGTCCATTTTAATGACGCTTGTGACGGTTAACCGGCGTCGCGGCAATAAATGTGGTTGTTCGCTGCGTTAGACTACTGGTGTTGCGATTGCGCATCAGCGCACGGGAGAATGGGTTGAAGGATACCTGCGTATTGATCACGGGCGCGACCAAGGGCATCGGCTGGGCGCTGACGCGCCGGCTTGCCGATATGGGCGCCCATGTGGTCGGCATCGCCCGCAATACGGCTGAAATCGACTTTCCCGGCTATCTCTATGAGTGCGACCTTTCCGATGCCGGGCGCACCGAGGATGTCCTGCGCGAGATCCGGGAGAAGTTCCCCGTCGACGCCATTGTCAACAACGTTGGCGCCTCCGTTCCCCAGGCGCTCGGCTCGGTCGAGCTGGGCACCCTGTTCGAGACGTTCGACTTGAACGTGCGCACAGCCGTGCAGGTGACGCAGGCCTTCGTGGAATCCATGAAGGTTCGGCGCAGTGGCCGCATCGTCAACCTCTGCAGCCTGTCCGTCCAGGGCGCGCGCCTGGCCACGAGCTACTCGGCAGCCAAGAGCGCCCTGATCGGCTGTACGCACACTTGGGCGCTTGAACTGGCCGAATACGGGATCACCGTCAATGCGGTGGCGCCCGGTGTGATCGAAACCGAGCTTTTTACGCAGTCCAATCCGGTGGGTGAATCGCAAGGCCCGGCCTCGACCGCCGTGCCGATGGGTCGCATGGGTACGGCCTCCGAAGTCGCGGCACTGATTGCCTTCCTGCTTTCGGAGGAGGCCGGATTCATTACCGGGCAGGTGATCGGCATCGATGGCGGGGGCAGCCTCGGCAGCCGGGCAATGTGACCTGAATGTGCGCTGGCCCGCCGGGCGCTGTCGGGTTCGTTACACTGGCGCATGGCCAAGACTAAAACCATTTTCTGTTGCACGCAGTGTGGCGGTGCCAGCCCCAAATGGGCCGGGCAATGCCCACACTGCAACGCCTGGAACACGCTGGAAGAGCAGGCCGAGGCCGCCTCGTCCGGCCAGGCTGAGCATCGCTACGCACCCCTGACGCAATCCAGCCCCTTGCTGAGCCTGGCTGACGTCGAAGCCCACGAGTTGCCAAGGATATCGACAGGCATTGCGGAATTCGATCGCGTGCTCGGCGGAGGCCTGGTGTCTGGCGCCGTGGTGCTGATCGGCGGCGACCCGGGTATTGGAAAATCCACGCTGCTCTTGCAGGCGCTGATTGCGATGTCGGGCCAGTCGCGCGTGCTCTACGTGACAGGCGAGGAATCCGCCGAGCAGGTCGCCCTGCGGGCGCGGCGGCTCGGAATTTCCGGCGATCACGTCGACCTCTTCGCCGAGATCCGGCTCGAGAGTATCCAGGCGACGCTGCTGCGCGTGCGCCCCGCCGTCGCGGTCATCGATTCGATCCAGACAATCTACTCGGGCGAACTGACCTCGGCGCCCGGTTCGGTATCGCAGGTCAAGGAGTGCGCCGCCCAGCTCACCCGTCTGGCCAAGCAGACCGGCATCCCGATCGTGATGATCGGCCATGTCACCAAGGACGGCACGCTCGCGGGCCCCCGGGTGCTTGAACACATCGTCGACACGGTCCTTTACTTCGAAGGTGATACGCACTCCTCGTTTCGTCTGGTGCGGGCCTTCAAGAACCGCTTTGGCGCGGTCAATGAACTCGGCGTCTTCGCGATGACCGATCGCGGTCTGCGGGGCGTGGCCAACCCGTCGGCGCTCTTCCTGTCGCGCCACGCCACCCAGGTCAGCGGCACTTGCGTCATGGCGACCCAGGAAGGCACGCGTCCGCTGCTGGTCGAGATCCAGGCGCTGGTCGACACGGCCCACGTGCCCAACCCCAGAAGGCTGTCGGTCGGGCTCGAGGGCAACCGCCTTGCGATGTTGCTCGCGGTGCTGCACCGGCATGCGGGTGTCTCCACGTCCGATCAGGACGTATTCGTCAACGCGGTCGGCGGCGTGCGCATCACGGAGCCCGCAGCGGATCTTCCGGTGCTGCTGGCGATCATGTCCTCGCTGCGCGACCGTTCGCTGCCAGAAGGTCTGGTCGCTTTCGGCGAAGTGGGCCTGGCCGGCGAGGTCCGGCCTGCGCCGCGTGGCCAGGAGCGGTTGCGCGAGGCGGCCAAGCTGGGGTTTTCCATCGCCATCATCCCCAAGGCCAACGCGCCGCGCCAGCCCATCGAGGGGCTGGAAGTGTGGGCAGTCGACCGCCTGCAGGATGCGCTGGATCGCCTTCGGCAAAAATAGCAGTTCGCGCCGCGCAGGCCGAAGCGATGCAGAGGCTTCTGGCGGCAAGCTGAATTCAACGATGCGCGAAAATCAGGTCGATCGTCACGTACACTCTGGCGGGGCAGGCTGACTGAAATTGTGGGCCGGATCGTTGTCTCACGGCGTGCCACTAGCGCGCTGGAATGTTGACCTTGGAAACACCGTAATTTGAAGATATTAAGAATCGCTTTGCGGCAGCTCTGGCGCGACACGCGCGCCGGCGATTTGCGCTTGCTTGGGCTGGCCGTGATCGTGGCCGTTGCCGCCGTGACCAGCGTGGGCTTTTTATCCGATCGGGTGAGCCGCGCGCTCGAGCGCGACGCTGCCCAGATGCTGGGCGCTGACCTTGTCCTCGAGACCGACGCGCCAGTGCCGCCGGAATACGTGCGCCAGGCGCAGGATGCAGGGCTCGCGACGGCAGCCACCTGGCAGTTTCCTTCCATGGTTGGCACGGGCGCCGCATTGCAACTGGCCTCGGTCAAGGCGGTTGAGGCCGGCTACCCGCTGCGCGGCGGGTTGCGTACGACACAAGCGGTTTCGCAGGCGGACGAACTCACGATGGGCGGGCCACAACTCGGCGAGGCGTGGGTCGATCCGCAGATCCTCGCCGTGGCGGGATTGCATGTCGGCGATCTGCTCAAGGTCGGCGAGGCGCGGCTGCGCATCGCGCGCGTCATTACCTTCGAGCCGGATCGCGGCGCGCAATTCGTCAACCTCGCGCCCCGCGTGATGATCCGCGCCGAGGATCTCCCCGCCACCGGGCTGGTGTCGCCCGGCAGCCGGATCAGCTATTCGATGCTCGCCGCAGGCTCCGTGCAGAAGGTCCAGGTGCTGCGTGACTGGCTCCAGGCTGCGCTCAAGCCGGGGCAGAAGCTCGTGACGATCGAGAACGGTCGCCCGGAAATCCGCCGTTCGCTCGATCGCGCGCAGCAGTTTCTTTCGCTGGTGGCGATGCTTGCCGTGCTGATCGCGGCCGTAGCGGTGGCGCTGGCCGCGCGTCGCTTCGGGCAGCGCCATCGCGCCAGCGTCGCGGTAATGCGTTGCCTGGGCGCAACCCAGGACACCGTCACCGGCATCCTGATGGTCGAGTTCCTGCTCGTGGGCATGGCCGCGAGTCTGGCCGGCACGGCCCTTGGGTGGGGCGCGCACGCGGCCATGGTGCACGCGCTCGGCGCGTTCCTCGGCTCCGATCTGCCGCCTGCCGGGGCCATGCCGGCGCTGCAGGGATTGTTTGCCGGGCTCTGGGTGCTCGTGGCTTTTGCCCTCCCGCCTTTGCAGGCGCTGCGTCGGGTGGCACCCTCGCAGATACTTCGCGACGAATCCGCGGGAGTTCCTCTGCAAAGCGTCGCGGGTTATGCCGTCGGCGTGACAGGGTTCACGTTGTTGATGTGGTGGGTCGCGCATGATCTGAAGCTTGGTGGCGGCCTGGCACTTGGCTTCATCGGCGCCATGGCCCTGTTTGGTGCGACCAGCGCGCTCGCGCTCTGGGGGATCGGCCGCTTTCGTCGAGTGTTTACGCATTCTCCTGTCCTGCGGTTCGCCCTTGCCGGCCTCGTGCGCCGCAGGGGTGCCACCATCGCCCAGGTCTGTGCACTGGCAATCGGCATGATGGCGATTCTGTTGCTGACCATCGTTCGCACCGATCTGCTCGCAGGCTGGCAGCGCACACTTCCGCCCGATGCGCCAAACCGGTTCCTCATCAACGTTCAGCCCGATCAGCGCGAGCCAGTGGCCCGCGCGTTGTCCAACGCGGGCGTGCAGATGGTGCGCATGTCGCCGATGGTGCGCGGACGGTTGGTGGCGCGAAACGGCGAACCGTTAAACGCCAGCGATTATGACGAACCCCGGGCGCAGCGGCTTATCGAGCGCGAATTCAACCTGTCGTACGCCCAGCGCCTTCCCGAGCCCGGCCAGATCAGCGCTGGCGGCGACTTTGACGGCGCGAGCGACGAAGTCTCGCTCGAGACGGGGCTTGCGAAATCGCTACGCCTCGCGATGGGCGACGAACTGGAGTTTGATGTCGCGGGCGAACTGGTGCGCGTGCGGGTGACGAGCCTGCGCCGCGTGGACTGGGATTCCATGCGCGCCAATTTCTTCGCCATCCTCAGCGCCCACGCGCTTGAAGGCCGTGCGCAAACCTTCATGACCGCCGTGCATGTGCGCCCCGACCAGGCGCTCGCCGTCCAGGCACTGGTGGGCGAGTTCCCCAACATCACCGTGTTTGACGTCGGCGCAATCCTGGCGCAGTTGCAGACGATTCTTGACAAGGTCGGCGTGGCGGTTCAGGGGTTGTTCGTGTTTTCGGTGATTGCCGGGATCATTGTCCTTGCATCGGCCCTTTCCGCAACGCGTGACGAACGGGTCCGCGAGGCCGCACTGATGCGCGCGCTCGGGGCCACGCGTCGCCAGCTGGCGCGCGCGCAACGCATCGAGCTGCTCGGTGTGGGTGCGCTGGCCGGCCTGCTTGCCGCCGGCGGCGCCACCATCGCCGCATGGGCCTTGTCGCGGTGGGTGTTCGAGTTTGGCGCGACGTTTTCGGTGTGGCCGTGGCTCCTGGGCCTGGGAGTCTGTATGCTTGGCGCCTGGGCCGCCGGTGCGCTCGCATTGCGCGGCGTGCTGCAAACTCCCCCCCTGACCGTTCTGCGAAATGTCTGACCGCAATCCCGCAAGCCTGGAAGCCGCCTCCGGGCAACTGTCCGCAGTTGCCGCAGAGTCGCCGACCCTGTTCGATATGCGCAATCGCGATGGCTAGGCAAAATTCGTCCATCGTCGCGCGTTATTCGGGCGAGGGTTGCCGGATTCTGTTTGACTCCGCGGTCCTGGCCAATCCTACGCCCGCGTGGTTCGATCCGGCATCGCCGGCGCTCGGGGCGGTTTCCGTGGCAGCCGGCGGCCGTGCGGCAGCCTGGTTTGTGACCATCGAGGGCCGCGCCGCCGTCCTCAGGCGCTATCGACGAGGCGGCCTGGTGGCCCGATTTGTGCGGGAAACCTATTTCTGGCGCGGCGAGGATTCGACCCGCGCGTTCGCCGAGTTCGACCTGATGCGCAAGCTCTGGCAAGCCGGGTCGCCGGTACCGCGCCCGCTCGCCGCGGCGGTCTGGCGCAGCGGGTTGACCTATCGGGCGGCGATCCTGACTGAGCGCATCGCCGATGCCGTGCCCCTGGCCGACACGCAGGATCCTGCTGTCTGGCGTGAGGCAGGCGTGGTCATCGCCGGTATGCACCGACTCGGTGTCTGGCACGCGGACCTTAACGTCTACAACGTGCTCGTCGGCGCAGGCACCCGGGTATGGCTCATTGATTTCGACCGGGGGCGCATTGGCCGCCTGACAGCGGTGCAGCGCGAGGACAACCTGATGCGAATGCTGCGCTCCGTGCGCAAGGTGGCGCCAGAGCTTGAGGCGACATGCTGGAGCGCGCTGGTTCAGGGATACGACGAGCGCTGGCAGGTCTCGAAAAAAGAACTATGATTTTTGCGTCTAGGAGTCATCATGTCAGTCACCCTGTACGGGCTTGCCAAATGCGGCACCTGCATCAAGGCACGCGCCTGGCTTGACCAGCAAGGCATTGCGCACGCGTTCCAGGATTATCGCGACGTCCCCGTCGCGCCGTCCGTGCTGCGCCAGTGGGCGAAGGCGCTGGGCGGATGGGAAAAGCTCGTGAACCGGGCATCGCTTACGTGGCGCAACCTCGATGAATCACTGAAGTCGCCATCTTCCGACGCACAATGGCTGGAGCTGATCGCGCAATTTCCCGCGCTGGTCCGGCGCCCGGTGGCCGTGTTTGATGATGGCACCGTCACCGCGGGGTTCAGCGAAAAGCGTTACGCCGAGCAGCTGGGCCTCGCATGATGGATCCTGTTTGGGCTCTCTGGGCGGTGGCCGGTGCGGCCGGGCTCGCAGCGCTGTTTTCGCTGCTGGCGTGGATCCGCTCCTCGCCCGCACGGCAGTTGGGCGATCCGCGAATCGATCAGATCCTGGCCGGGCAGGAGCGCCTTGAGCGCGCGCTGCGCGACGAGCAGGCCGAAAGCCAGCGTCAGCTTCGTGCAGAACTCTCTGACTCATCGCGCGCTCTGCGCGCGGAATTATCGCAGGGGGATGCCGAGTTTCGTGCAGCCGTGGCCCGGGATGCGTCAGCGGGACGCAGTGAAAGCGCGGAATCGCTCGCGCGTTTTGCCTCCGGGTTTTCCGAGCGACTGCAGGTGCTGATCGACACGAACGAGCGGCGCATCGCCGAGTTGCGCCAGGCGGTCGAAGAGCGGCTGCTGTCCTTGCAGACCGACAACGGCGCCAAGCTGGACGAAATGCGGCGCATGGTGGACGAAAAACTCCACGCGACACTGGAACAGCGCCTTGGCCAATCCTTCCGGCAAGTTTCCGAAAGCCTGGAGGCGGTGCTGCGCGGCTTGGGCGAAATGCAGGCCCTGGCGGCAGGCGTGGGCGATCTCAAACGCGTGCTGACCAATGTCAAGACCCGCGGAACCTGGGGCGAGGTGCAGCTTGAGCGCCTGATCGAAGACACGATGACGCCTGAGCAGTTCGGGCGCAACGTGCGCACGGTGCCCGGCAGCGATGCCCAGGTGGAATTCGCGATCCGGTTGCCTGGCGGAACCGAGCACGACCATCCGGTATGGCTGCCGATCGACGCCAAGTTCCCGAAGGAAGAGTACGAGCGGCTCATGGATGCCCAGGATGCCGCCGATCGCGATGGCGCGCGCGCGGCCGGCGCGGCGCTCGCACGAGCCGTCGAACTGCAGGCGCGCCAGATCGTCGACAAATACGTGTCGCCGCCTGCGACGACGGATTTCGCCATCATGTTCCTGCCCAGCGAAAGCCTGTATGCCGAGGTATTGCGCCAGCCCGGCCTGATGGATCGCCTGCAGGAGTTGCGCGTCAACGTGGCGGGGCCTGCCAACTTCTCGGCGATGCTCAACAGCCTGCAGATGGGGTTTCGCACGCTGGCAATCCAGCAGCGCTCGTCCGAGGTCTGGCGCGTGCTTGGCGCGGTCAAGACCGAGTTCGGCAAGTTCGGCGAGGCGTTGGCCTCGGTGCGCAAATCCCTGGATAGCGCCGCGAGCCGGCTCGGCAAGACCGAAACGCGCGCGCGCGTGATGCTCAAGAGCCTGCGCAATGTCGAGGCGCTGCCCGACGGGCAGGCCGTGGCGCTGATCGCGGACACGGCCGGCGACGGCCTTCTGCCGGACGACGATGCGGATGCCGATGGCGAGACCGAAGCCCCGCCGGACGCGACCGACGAACTTGACGCCGATGCTTCCGGCGCATCCCCTTTACGCTGATTTCACACGATAGACAGGACCCGACATGCTTTCTTCCCACGATCTCAAGCTGGCCGCAGCACGCGCGGCGATCGACCTGATCGAGCCTTACCTCTTGCCCGGCGTCGTGATCGGGGTGGGCACCGGTTCGACGGCAGATCTCTTTATCGATGGGCTGGGCGTCCACCAGGATCGCTTTCGCGGCGCCGTGGCGAGCTCCGAGCGCAGCGCTGCGCGGCTGCGCGGCCACGGCATCGAGGTGCTCGACCTGAATGCGGTCGATGCCATGCCCGTCTATGTCGACGGTGCCGATGAGATCAATGCCAAGCTGCAGATGATCAAGGGCGGCGGCGGGGCGCTCACGCGTGAGAAAATTGTCGCGTCGGTCGCCGAGCGGTTCATTTGCATCGCCGATGAATCAAAGCTCGTGGCGCAGCTGGGATCGTTTCCGCTGCCTGTCGAAGTCATTCCGATGGCCTGTGCAGCGGTAGCGCGGGCGCTCGCGCGCCTGGGCGGCAAGCCCGTGCTGCGGGCCGGATTCGTGACCGACAACGGCAACGAGATCCTGGATGTGTCGGGCCTGGGCATCCTGGACGCGTGCCTGCTCGAATCGACCATTAACAATCTGCCAGGCGTCGTGACCAATGGGTTGTTCGCGCTGCGCCCTGCAGATGTCGCGCTGCTTGCCACCCAAAACGGCGTGCGGCGGCTTTGAGACGGTCGACTTTTTGCGGCCCCGGGTTGCCCGATCTTCCGCGGCATTCATAAAACTGTCATCGTTCCGTCTTACACTCCACAGGATGAAGCGCGCCCTGGGTAATATTCAGGGTGTGCCTGCGGCCTCATAAGGAGGTCGCGGCAGACTTTTTACGGCAGGTATCCTGATGGCAGAGCACACCAACAAGCAGTTTGACGTCGATCTGGAGCGTATCCGTACGCAATTCTTACAGATGGGCGGCGTGGTCGAGGCAATGATCCAGGAATCGGTCGACGCGCTGACCACAGGGGACATGTCACTGGTTGAGCGCGTGCTCGAGCGCGAAAAGGAAGTCAACCGCCACGAGGTCGAGATCGACGAGAAAGTCACGCAGATCCTTGCGCGGCACCAACCGACGGCGATCGACCTGCGTTCGCTGCTGGCCGTCACCAAGATGCTGACCGACATGGAGCGCAGTGGCGACGAGGCCGAGAAGATCAGCACCGTCGCCCGGCGTATCTACGAGGACGATCATCGGTTCATGCCGGTTATCGAGTTGCGCCATATGGCCAATTGCGTCAGAACCATGATTCACCAGACGATGGATGCCTTTGCCCGTCACGATTCGGTGCTTGCGGCCGCCGTCGTTCGCAGCGACAAGGAAGTCGACAAGGAGTGGAAGTCGGCGATGCGCAACCTGATCAGCTACATGATCGAAGATCCGCGCACGATCTCCCGCGGGATCGACCTGCTGTTCATCGCCCGTTCGATGGAACGTATCGGCGACCACTGCAAGAACATGGCCGAGCGCGTGATTTACATGGTCCACGGCGCGGACGTACGCCACCAGGGCGTCAAGATGGCCGAGCGACTCGTTCGCGAAGAAACGGAAGGCGCTGCTCCAAAAGAGTAGGCATCCGCTAGAGTCGTCAGCCGCTAGAGCAGGCAACCGCCAGAGCAGGTATCCGCTAGAGCAGGCAACAGCCAGAGTAGGCAACAGCCAGAGTCCGCAGCCGCCAGATCAGGCAACCGCTCGCGCCCTTGCGGGCGCAGCGGTGTCCGGTGCCGCGCCGCTAACCCGGCGTCAGGCCGGAGGCGGCACGAATCCCTGTGCCTCGACGTTGGTGTCCTCGAACAGGTATTGCACCATTTGCTCGCGCAGGTACTTGCGCGCGCGGGCGTCGGCGAGGTTCAGGCGGTTTTCGTTGACGAGCCGCGTCTGCACATCCATCCAATCCTTCCATGCCTGCCTGGAAATGCTCTGCCAGATTTTGGTGCCAAGCTCGCCCGGGTAAGGCGGGAAGTCCAGGCCTTCAGCTTCGGTTTTCAGTTTGATGCATTGAACGGTACGTGCCATGGCGGTGCAATCCCAGCGAGTGAACTCAGTGGCGGCTATTGTACGGGTGTGCGGCATGCGCCCCCCGGCAAGACCCCACCGATTAGAGGCGTTTGATGAAGATCAGGCTATTGCGAGACCGGTTGTAATGCGCCTGCTTTTCCTTGGGCAGGTCGGCGACGCCGCCCTGCACGAAGCCGCGCTTCAAGAACCAGTGCGAAGTCCGTGTGGTGAGCACGAAAAAGCGTTTGGCGCCGAGCGCGCGGGCGCGCGATTCCATGTGACGCAGCAGCATTTCGCCTTCGCCCGTTCCCTGCCATTCGGAATGGACGATGAGGCATCCCATTTCGGCCATCGCATCGGCCGGGTAATCGTGCAGCGTCGCGCAACCGTAGATCACGCCGTCGTGCTCGAGCACGGTGAAGTTCTCCACGTCGCGTTCGATGATGGCACGACCGCGGGGCAGCAGCGTGCCGTCCGCCTCGAGCGGCTCGATCAGCTGGAGAATGGCGCCCACGTCGTCGATGGTGGCAGGCCGCAGGTCATCCAGGGTATCTTCGACCACCATGGTGCCCACGCCGTCGTGGGTGAAGATTTCAAGCAGGACCACGCCATCCATCGCGAAGGGGATGAGGTGGGCGCGCGTGACGCCGCGCTTGACGGCGCGTGAAGCGAACTGAAGGTAAAAGGCCGTATCTTCGGGCAGCGTGCCCGAGGCCAGCAGCGCATCGGCGTCGAGCCGCGCCAGTTCGGTGGCGACGGTGCCGTCGGCATTGATCACGCCCGGGCTCTCGGTCAGGAAAATCAGCTTTTCGGCCCGCAGGGCCGTCGCGACGCTGGTCGCAAGCTCTTCGAAGGCGAGGTTGAACGCTTCGCCCGTGGGCGAAAAGCCCAGGGGGGAGAGCAGGACGATCGAGCCGCGCTCGATGGCGAAGCGCAGCGCGTCAATGTCGATTTTGCGCACGGTGCCGGTGTGCCCGTAATCGACCCCGTCGATGATCCCGGTTGGTCGCGCCGTGACGAAATTGCCCGAAATCACGCGGATCTGGGCGTGTGACATGGGCGTGTTCGGCAACCCCTGGCTGAAGGCCGCCTCGATATCGAGGCGGATTTCGCCCGCGGCTTCCTTGGCGCATTCGAGCGCATCGGCGTCCATCGGCGCGCGTCCCCGGTCGAACTGGGCGTGAAAGCCCTTGAGGCGCAATTGCTCGTTGACCTGGGGTCGCGACCCGTGAACCAGCACCAGCCGGATGCCCAGAGCTGAAAGCAGCGAAAGATCCTGCACCAGGTCGTTCAGGGCGTTGGCCTGGACGAGCTCGCCGCCAAAGGCCACGACGAACGTCTTGCCGCGAAACGCATGCACATACGGGGCCACGTCACGGAACCAGCGCACGAATTGCGCTGCGGCGAATTCTGGTGCTTCCTGGGCGGATACTGTTTCTTGTTCCAGTGATTCGGGCATAGTGGGCTGCGTGGTCGACCTCGGGTGAAAAGTGCTGTGAATCGTGCTTAACCGGTAAATTTTATAATGCATCCTTAACTGGATCAGAAAATATGCCCGAAACGAAGCACCCGGCGCGTGCGCAGGCCCAAAGCGTTGTCATTTCCCCACGCCAGCGCCCCCTGGTGACGTACCCCGAAGACTTGCCCGTCAGCGCACGGCGCGAGGAGATCGCGCGCACCATCGCCGCGCACCAGGTCATCATCGTCAGCGGCGAGACCGGTTCGGGCAAGACGACCCAGTTGCCCAAGATCTGCCTGGAGCTCGGTCGAGGGCTCGTGCAAACGATTGCGCATACCCAGCCGCGCCGCCTTGCGGCCAGTTCGGTGGCGCGTCGTGTGGCCGAAGAGCTCAAATCGCCGCTTGGCGAACTGGTAGGCTACCAGGTGCGGTTTCAGGATCGCAGCTCGAGTTCGACGGCGATCAAGCTGATGACCGACGGCATCCTGCTCGCCGAGACCCAGCGCGATCCGATGCTGCGCCGCTACGACACGATCATCATCGACGAGGCGCACGAGCGCAGCCTGAACATCGATTTCCTGCTTGGCTACCTTCGCCAGTTGCTGCCGCGCAGGCCCGATCTGAAGCTGATCGTCACCTCGGCCACGATCGACAGCGCGCGTTTTGCCGCCCATTTCGCCGATCGGCGGGGCAAGCCTGCCCCCGTGATCGAGGTGTCGGGCCGGTTGTATCCGGTGGAAATCCGCTACCGTCCGGTGATGGAGCCCCCGGAGCCCGGTGCGGCACCCGTTGCCCAGAGCGGCTCGGATCGCGCGCTTGCCCGGGACGAGGAGCGCGATCTCATCGCCGCCATCGTCGATGCCGTCGACGAGTGCGCCCGTGTGGGGCCCGGTGATGTGCTGGTGTTTCTGCCCGGCGAGCGCGAGATCCGCGAGGCTTCCGAGGCGCTGCGCAAGCATCACCCCGCCGCGACCGAAGTCCTGCCGTTGTTCGCGCGGCTTTCGCAGGCCGAGCAGGAGCGGATTTTTCATCCGCAGGGCAACGCGCGGCGCATCGTCCTTTCCACCAACGTCGCCGAGACCTCGCTGACCGTGCCGGGGATCCGGTTCGTCGTCGATAGCGGCCTGGCACGTGTCAAGCGCTACTCGTGGCGTAACAAGGTCGAGCAGCTGCGCATCGAGCCGATCAGCCGCGCCTCGGCCAACCAGCGCGCCGGTCGCTGCGGGCGCCTCGGGCCTGGCGTGTGCATCCGGCTTTATGACGAGCCGGATTTCAATGAGCGCCCCGCCTTTACCGATCCGGAGATCCTGCGCTCTTCGCTCGCGGGCGTGATCCTGCGGATGAAGTCGCTGCACCTTGAAGACGTTGAAACGTTCCCGTTTGTCGATCCTCCCACGGGACGCGCGATTGCCGACGGCTACCACTTGTTGCAGGAGCTGGGCGCGCTCGCGACCGATGCCGGGCAGGGCGCCGAGCTGACCGAGACAGGGCGGGCGCTGGCGAAACTTCCCGTTGATCCGCGGCTAGGCCGGATGATTCTTGCCGCGCGCGAGCAGCAATGCCTCACCGAGCTTCTCGTCATCGCCTCGGCGCTTTCCGTGCAGGATCCGCGCGACCGTCCCATGCAGGCGCGCGAGGCGGCGGAGCTTGCCCATGCGCGGTTTGGCGATGACAAATCCGAATTCGTGTCCTACCTCAAGCTCTGGAAGTGGTATCACGAACAGGTCGCGCACAAGGGCTCCCAGCGCAAGCTGGTGGCGCTGCTGCGACAGCAGTTCCTGTCACCCGTTCGCATGCGCGAGTGGCACGACATCCACGGTCAGCTGGCGGCGCTGGTCGGCGAGCAGGGCTGGCGCCTGAACACGTCCGAGGCGACCTACGAGCAGCTTCACCTGGCGTTGATGTCCGGGTTGCTCGGCAACCTCGGCCTGAAATCGGAGGAATCGGGCAATTTCATGGGCGCGCGCGATATCCGGTTCTGGATTCATCCGGGATCGCGCATGCAGAAGAAGGCGGGCAAGTGGATCGTCGCGGGCGAACTGGTGGATACCAGCCGTTTATATGCCCGTTGCGTCGCGCGCATCGAGCCTGTCTGGATCGAACGCGTGGCGGGCCACCTGATTCGCAAGACCTGGGGAGAGCCGCGCTGGGAAAAGAAATCCGGCCAGGTGGTAGCCAATGAAAA
>CAITPF010000473.1 GCA_903894155.1 uncultured beta proteobacterium
ATGTCACATCGACAATGTCACATCGACAATGTCACATCGACAATGTCACATCGACAATGTCACATCGACAATGTCACATCGGCACGGTCACATCGGCACGGTCACAACGGGGCGATTTTCCAAGGTCCAGTAGTGCATCGAGCCGTCGTACAACTTCACATCCTTGTTGCCGACGATTTCATGGGCCATGAACCACGCGCCCGAGGCGAGATGGCCGGTGTTGCAGTACGTGATGGCCGGTGCGGCCGGATCCACGCCAATTTGCTTGAGCAACGCCTCGTAGGTCGCCTTGCCCAGGAAGTAAAGCGCGCCGTTGGAGGAGCGGGTCAGGATATCAGGGGCAAAATTCCTGGCACCGGCTACATGCCCGCCGGCCGTGATCGAGGCGCTTTTGACGATTCCGAAATACTGAGGCGCCGGGCGCGCATCGATGAGCGCGGCTTTGCCTGACTTGGAGGCCTGGGCAACTTCATCGCCCGTTGCAACCAATGCGCTGTCAACGCCTTTGCCGACCCAGTTGCCTGCGGGTTTGGCCGCGGCTGCCGTGGTGACGGGCTTGCCGTCCGCAAGCCAGCCCGCGAGCCCGCCGTCGAGTACTGCGATATTTTGCTCGCCATAGACTTTGAAGGACCACAGCACGCGCAGCGCCTCGTCGACATCCGATATGTCCTGGCCCAGCGGCACGAGCACGATCGGCTTGCCGGCATTGACGCCGATGCCCTGCACGAGCTTTTCGAAATCGGCCATTTCCGGGATCAGGAATTTGACCTTGGCGGTGGCGATCGCCTTTTCAACGCGCGCTTTCTTGAAATCAAAAAGCGAAGCGCCGGCCATGTGACCGCCGACCTCGGTGACGACCTTCTTGCCCGTCTTGGGATCGGTGGCGATTTCCGGTGCGCGGGTAAAGACTGCGGTATCCCCGGTGACGACGACAACCTGAACGTCCGCGATATTCTGCGAGAGCCAATCGGCGCTGATGACCGGGCCCGGCAGATTGACGGCCTGGGCGATCGCGGCGAGCGCCGAGAACGCGATGGCGAGAAGGATACGGAAGTAGTTCATGGGGCGACCTCTCTATCAGGTGAGCAGTGCTGGTTTAACTTTTTTAACACGTTAATGCGACGCTGGCTGAGTACGCGCACGCGGCGATCTTGCTGCAGGATTTTCTTTGACTGGCCGGCGCTTGTGAGTTGGTCAAGCTTTTCGTCTCTCTGGCGCGCAAGCTCGGCGATTTCCATGCCGTAAAGCTGCATCAGCGCGGTCACCCAGCGCGCAATGGGCGCTGCACGGCCGTGCGCTTTAACGCTGAACTGCTGCGCAGCTTTCGCGACGGTGGCGGCCGGCGCCATGGCTTCTCCGGTCACCCAGGCGTTGGTGGTGAAGAGTTTGATCGGCAAACCCTTCGCATCAAGCGAGATTCCGATCACATGGAAGAACTTGTCGGCCTTGTTGGCATCCCGACGGAACACATGAAAGTGTCCGTGCTCGCCGGCGGACATCTCGTCGCGGGTATGCGCGTGGTAATAGAACTCGAAACCCGAATGTGCATCCGTGCAATCGTTCGCAGGGTAATGCGCCCATTCGACGAAATCTCGTGCGCCGCAGAGCGCGGCCTGACACAGGGGAGTGCCGCTGCTTGCATAGCTTGCCTGGACGGCCATTAACTGACGCGCGGCGGCGGTCATGGCCTGATCAGAGCGCGGCTTGGCGGGCAGCCGTGTGGGCATGAGCGTGCGCTGGTTCGCTGCGGCAACGGTGAATGATCAATCGGCAGCCGGCTTTTTCTTCTTGGGGCCGCAAGGATTGCTCGGCCCGCAGGGGTTGGCGCCCTTGCGCTTGGCCGGTGCGCAGGGATTGGACGACTTGGCCTTGGTCGGCGCGCATGGATTGCTGCCTGCGTCCTTTTTCTGATCGCCAGCGGGTTGTTTTTGGTCCGCGCCTGCCTGGGTGCCGGGTGCGGCTGCATCAGCTGCGCGTGCCACGGGGGCTGCGACCAGACTGGCCATCGCGATAGCAAAGGAAGCGACTAGGGATTTCTTGGACATTCAAGTCTCCGGGATCAATGACGAATTTACGATTGGCTGGCGGTGGAGCCGTTGACGGCTTGCTCGGCCGTGACAGGGCCGCAGGCGGAGTGCCTTTCCATATAGCCGCCCAGGATGTAGATGGCGACAGCGGCGGCGACCATGATGGCATTGATCACCAGATCCGTCACGTGAAAGGCATCCGGGAGCGTATCGGCGCCGAGGTACTCACCGAGCACGGTGAGCGGTTCGACGGATGGAAAGACCCAGGCGAAGGCCCACGTGCCCAGCAGCAGGCCGACCAGAAAAATCGCGGCATCGAGCCTGCCGGACATCAACCCGACGACCGAGGTGCCCGGGCAGTAACCCCCAATGGCAAAGCCGGCTCCCACGAGCGCGCCGCCAAGGGCTGCCGCACCGAGGAACGCGGGCGGAACAAAGAGCTCGTCGGCGGCGACCAGACCCACCTTTTCAAGCACCATGAGGCCGACGGCGGCGAACACGATCGCCGTGAACATCACCTTGAACACGGACCAGTCGGTGAGCCGGAATTGCGCCGTCAGCTTGCCGGGGCTGCCGAACCCGGCGCGCTCCAGCGCGAAGCCGAAGCCCGCACCAAGGATGAGCCCTGAAATGATCATGTTGTTCATGCCGACTCCCTGGTCTTGTAAATGCGGCTGACGACAAGGCCAGTGGCAAAGAATGTGCAAAGGAACACGAAGCCGGCCAGGCTGAGCGTGGCTGCGCCAGAGAGCCCGAGTCCGCTCGTGCAACCAGCGGCGACGCGCGCGCCGAAGCCGGCAAACACCCCGCCGATGAGCGCGGTGAAAGGACGGCGCGCGCCGCCGAGGAATTTTCCGCCATCCATCTGAATGCGGATTCGCCCGGCCAGCCAGGCGGAGACCAGCGCACCAATTGCCACGCCGATGACCTGCCAGGTGATCCATGAGTTGAGTGGGTGGCCGTCTTCGACCATCCCGCCGAGGTACTCGTTGGCTTTGGTGGCCGCGGGCACGACTTCCAGTCCGATCCAGGCGGTCAGGCGCGTGGTGAAACCCGTGGCACCCAGCCCGTGCCCGGTGAAGACGAAGGTGGCCAGGAGCACAATGCCGAGCAGAATGCCGGCGGGCAGGGGTTGCCAGAAGGGTTTGGGGTGTTGAGGCGCTGGCTGGGATGACATGGTCTCTCCCTCCGTAAAATGAAATACGATTAACTAATAGATATAATATAGTATTGCATAATAAAACGTCATGCAAGACAAATCAGTTGAAACGGGTGGCGGACATCGTTTGCGGATTCGAGCCACCACGTAAGTCAAAGCCGTGGTCGCGGCAGCTCGTCATTCGGTCCCTGCACGTCGTCCGACCGCGTCAGGAATCGCAAGCGATCTCCCGGATCGTTACACTGCGATTTCCGTCGCTGACCACCCAGAAGGGGCGTGTGCCAAGGCACGCATCCGTGATGCGAAGTTTCGCGATTAATCCGTGACGCGGTGAACCATGCTTGACTGGACCTTCGACGCTAAGCTTGAAAGCTGGGTTTCATCCGCCAACGAGCGCTCAACCGACTTCCCCATTCAGAACCTGCCGTTTGGCCGCTTCAGATTGCCTGGCGACGCATCCTGGCGCGTTGGCGTGGCGATTGGCTCGCAGGTTCTGGATCTTGCCGCGACCGGGTTGATCGCGTCGAGTGACATCACTCAGGTCTTGCAGCTGACAAAGGCGCAGCGCGTGAGCCTTCGACAGGCCCTCGTGCGTGGGCTCGTGGCCGGCTCAAGCAGCGAATCCGCGTGGGCGCAGCATGTTCATGACCAGGGCGCCGTCGAGTTGGGCTTGCCCTGCGATATCCGCGACTACACGGATTTCTACATCGGCATCCATCATGCAACCAATGCCGGGCGCCTTTTTCGGCCCGACAATCCGCTCCTGCCCAACTACAAGTACGTCCCGATCGGCTATCACGGGCGGGCGTCGACGATCCTGGCCAGTGGCAAGCCGTTTCACAGGCCAAATGGGCAAACCAAGTCGTCCGCCCAGGATGCGCCCGTGTTCGGTCCGACACAGCGACTGGATTTCGAGCTGGAGATGGGGGTGGTGATCGGTATGCCGAATGAGATGGGGCAGCCGATTTCAATTGGCGATGCGGAAAGTCACATCTTTGGTCTGACGCTGTTTAACGACTGGAGCGCCCGCGATATTCAAGCCTGGGAGTACCAGCCGCTTGGGCCGTTTCAATCGAAGAATTTTGCCAGCACGATATCGCCCTGGATCGTGACGATCGAGGCGCTCGAGCCGTTTCGCAAGCCGCTCGAACGCCCGCAAGATGATCCTGAGCCACTGCCGTACCTTAAGAGCGCAGCGGATATGGCCGCGGGCGCCTTCGATGTAGACCTGGACGTTGTGATTTCGACGCCGCAGATGCGAGCGCAGGGGCAGCACCCCGAAAACATCAGTCATTCAAATTTCGCGCACGCCGCCTACTGGACGATCAGTCAACTGGTCGCCCATCACACGGTGGGGGGGTGCGCGCTATCCGCGGGCGATCTCTTCGGTACGGGGACCTTATCTGGAAAAGATTCCGATCAATGCGGGTCACTGCTGGAGATGAGCAAGGGCGGCAGGCAGCCGACCATTCTTGCCAATGGCGAGCAACGCATATTCCTCGACGACGGCGACACGATCACACTGCGGGGCCGCTGCCAACGGGCGGGATTCCGCACGATCGGATTTGGAGAATGCGCAGGCACCGTCCTGCCTGCGATTGCATCGCGTTCGTGACAAACATTGCCTGCAAGCGCCGGGCGGAGCTCGCTGCGGCTTGAGTGCGTCGTGCACGACCGCTCGATGCGCTAGCGGTCGTTGAGTCGATCCCGCAGCCCCCGGCGGGCGAGCTTCAGCGGGCGGCGATAGGCAGTCCATCCGCCTTGCCAGCCTGGCGTCACGCTGCGCAAGCGTCGCGCCACGCCAATGAGCGTGCGGTAGATCGCGGGGTGCGCACTGACCCAGGCCCATGTCTTCCAGGCAACGGCTTCCTGCCAGCTTCGGGCGGTGCCCTGCCCGGCGAGGGGTGCGTGCCCGGGGAGCGGCTCGTGCTTGGCCGCGTGGCGCAATTGCATGAGCAGCTCAGGGATCGGAATGCCGACCGGGCATACCTCGGAGCAGGCGCCACACAGGCTGCTGGCCGTGGGCAGATCCTGGGTCGGCTCAAGCCCCAGCAAATGCGGGGAAATGATGGCGCCGATCGGGCCGGGGTAGGTCGTGCCGTAGGCCAGCCCGCCAATGCGCGCATAGACAGGGCAGTGGTTCATGCAGGCGCCACAGCGAATGCACTGCAACGTCGCGCGGAAATCCGGATCCTGGTAGGCCTGGCTTCGACCGTTGTCCAGCAGGATCAGATGCATGGACGCTGGCCCATCGAGCTCGCCCGGGCGACGCGGGCCGCTGATGACGTTCAGGTACGTCGTGACTGCCTGGCCGGTCGCGGATCGCGTGAGCAGGCTAAAGAGCGGCAGGACATGCTCGAACTTTTCAACGACCTTTTCGATCCCGGTGATCGCGATGTGCACATCCGGCACGGTGGTGCACATCCGGCCGTTGCCTTCATTCTCGACCAGGACCAGTGTGCCGGTTTCGGCCACCATGAAGTTCACCCCGGAGACGCCGATCTTCGCGTCACGGAACTCCTCGCGCAGTACGCGCCGGCCGATCGCGATGAGCTCATCCACGTCCTCGGTGTAGCTCGCCCCGGGCACTTCGCTTGCGAACAACTCGGCGATCTGTTGCTTGGTCTTGTGTATTGCCGGCATGATGATGTGGCTCGGGCGCTCGCCCGCGAGCTGCACGATGTACTCGCCCATGTCCGTTTCAAGGCAATCGACGCCTTCCCGGGCCATGCAGTGGTTGAGCTCGATTTCCTCGCTCACCATCGACTTGCCCTTGATCATGCGGCTGGCGTCGTTGGCGCGCGCGATTTCGAGGAAGATCGCATTGGCCTGCTCCGGGGTAGAGGCCCAGTGCACCGTGACGCCGCGCCTGGTCAGGCTCTCGTCCAGCTGTTCGAGCAGATCGGGCAGGCGCGACAGGCTGTACTGGCGAATCGCCTCGCCCACATGGCGCAGTCGCTCGAATTCGGCCTGATCGCCAAAGTGGGCGGCGCGTTTGCCTTGCAGAAAATCCATTGCGCTGCGAAAACTGCGCCGAAGGCTGGCATCGTCGACGGCGCTGCGGGTATTGGCCTTGAAATGCCGCGGATCGACAAAGCTCAGCGAGGCCTCGGTTTTCGCGTTGGTAGTCGTGCTCATGGCTGCTGCTCCGGTTGAGCCACCAGGTCATTGATCAGCACGATCACGAGTTCCTTGGGGCCGTGCGCACCATACGCAAGGGTTTGCTGGATATCTGCGGTCTTGGAGGGGCCGGTGACCAGCAACAGGTTGGTCGGCATGTTGGCTTGGGGCTCAAGCGCGGCCATGGCAGCCGGCAGGCTGGAGTAGAGCGTGCTGGCCCGCAGCAGAGCCACATGAACCGGCGGCACAAGCGACAACGACCTCGGCTCGTGCGGTCCCGGTATCAGCACCAGGCTTCCGGTGTCAGCGATCGCGGCGACTGCAACGGTGATGCTGGCGTCGATCTTGTCAAAAAGCGCAGTCTTCCACGCTTCGGTCGACGCATCAAACTGCATCCATTGGAAACCGTCAAGGGTGGCGCGCCAGCCGGGCGGCGACCACTGGGGCGCGCCCGTGGCAATGGACGCACATTTCTTCCGCACAAGCACCTCGCGCACGACTTCCATGCAGTGCCCGGGCGTACTGCGATGGATCTCGGCACGCCAACTGAGCGCCGCGGCTTCGAAGGGCTCAAGTAGCCCGGCGGGATCCGGACGGACCCCTGTGCTGCCACCACCAAACGGCCCGCGCAGATAGTCGCTCAGGTCGGGCTGGGGCAACGGTCGGTCGGGCATGCCGGCGCGCAATTTCTGCAAGATGGTCTCGCGCGCGCCTGAGGGTGAAGTCATATTCATTTTCCGGAGCCTCCCGCTTCAGTCGGTAACCTGCTTGGCGGCATCGGTCGCGCCCATGCGTTCCCGCATGAAGCTCGCCAGGTGCACGACGCGCGGAAGTGTTTCGCCAGCCCCGCGACGCTTCTCGGCGGCAAGGTGCATGTTGAGCAAACAACCGCAATCGCCGCTCACGAGCACCTCGGCGCCGCTGTCGCGCACGCTGTCGAGCTTGTCGTTGACCATTGCGCCCGAGATCGCCGGATGCCGGGCGGAGAACGTTCCACCAAAGCCGCAACATTCGGCCGCGCGGGCCTGTTCGACGACCTCGACGCCGGGCAGTGCCCGCAGTAGTGTCTCGCTCGGGATGTGGCAACCCATCTCTCGCCTCGCAGAGCACGAAGTGTGCAGGGCAACCTTCACGGGGTTCGCCAATGCATCCTGCACGGGTTGCGCAAGGCCCAGCACGTCACGGGCGAAATGCGTCCATTCGACCACGCGGCTCGCAATGTCCGAGGCCAGCTTCCCAAGCTGTGGATCGTCGCGAAAGAGCCGCGGCCAATGGAGCACCATCATGCCGGCGCACGACCCGGAAGGCACGACGATCGGCCAGGGCTTGTCGAACAGCCGAAGCTGCGCCCGTGCCACCTGGCGGGCCTCGTCGTTGAACCCGCTCGTATAGGCGGGCTGGCCGCAGCAGCTTTGATCGGCGGGGAAGATGACCTCGATTCCGGCCTCACGGATCAGCGTGATCGCATCAAGACCGGCCCCGGGGGCCATCAGGTCAACGACGCACGTGGAGAAAAAGTACACCTGCGCTGGTTTGTCGATGGAGGACATGGCTGGCATTCCCGTGACGGTGACTGTCGTTAGTAGAGATTGTGCATCTTCGCATGCAAATGCGCCAAACCGAAAAGCGCTTCGATATTAGGCGAGGGATCTTTCATAGGGAAGCGGCTCAAGCGTCGATGGAAAGACAGGAACGATCGGGCCGGCGGATGTCGGACCAGGTCTTCAGATAGGTGCTGAGCGATTCGCTGCCCTGCGCCTGCAGGCCTTGCAGCCTTGAAAGCAATGCCTCGGCGGCGGGGTGCTCGGAGACGTCAACACATCCCAGGAATTTGGCGCGAATATCCTGATCAGTCAGCGCAAGCAGGGTGTGACCGCGCGCAAAACGGATCGGGCCGCTGTCCAGCACCGTGCCATCCTTCAGTTGCACGCAAACCTGATCGTGCAACGCAAAGCTGGGCTCCACCGGGCAACCCGGAGGCACCAGGTTCGCCTTCACCCGGTGCATCAGCGCCTGGACATCCGCGCGGTTGACCTGCGTGTCCGTGACCTCGGCCAGGCCGACAGCCCCCTCGCATGCCGCCATCGCGCAGGCGAACTCAAGACTGAATTTTGCCTGCAGGGCAGTGCGGGGTGCATGGTTGTGCAGGATGCGCGCATTGACGTCTGACAGTGTCGCGGTCATGCCTTCAATGTCTTCGGCCTTGAAGTCATGTTTGCCACGCAGATCGATGACGGCGTCGATGATGCGATGCCCCGCGTAGCACACGGGATATTTCTTGATCGAAAGTCCGTTCGTGCGCATGCGCAGCCCGGTCGGCATGACCCAGGGGCCGCGATCGGCGCGACCTGCGGGCGAGAACGCTGCCAGATAACCGGTCGGGCTTTCCAGCACATCGTCCGAGGCGGTGGCGCCAGCCTGCGCAAGGCGTACGGCCTCGATCCCGTGGCTTGCGGCCCAGCCGGCGTGCAGCGGTTTGGTCATCGAGCCGAAATTGCCCATCAATCCCGATGCCATGCTTGCCGCGATCCCCAGCGCATGCGCGGCCTGCGTTGGCCCGAGCTTTTCAAGATGAGCGACCGAGGCGGCTGCGGCAAGCGTCCCGATCACGCTGGTGGGATGCCACCCTTTGTTGTGCATGGAATCGGGCTCGCGGCGATCCAGTTCGGCCCAGACTTCGTAGCCGACAAGGTAGGATCGCAGAAGCTCTGCGTCGGTCGCTCCCACGGCTTCGCAAGCGCTGAGCAGGGCGCAAACCAGCACGACGCTGGGATGCCCGTTGAGCGCCATGTCGTCGTAATCAAGCGCGTGCGCCGCCACCGCATTGACGAACGCCGCGTCCTGCGCGCATAGGCGCCGTGGCCCAAGCAGCACCGATGCTTCGGGCGCGCTTGCGCGGCGGGTCGCAACCTGGAGCGCCATCTGCGTAACCGCCTCATTGCGACCGGCCAACAGGCAGGCCAGCGTATCGATGATCCCGTTGCGAATCAGCGGCGCCAGATCGACTGGCACTTCAGAGAATCCGGGCGCCGCGACGAAGCGGCCCAACCCTTGCGTCAGCGATAGCGGTGTGTCGATGTTGCGGTCAACCATGGAAAATGCGCTCTGGTGGTTTCAATAGGAGCGGGGCAGGCCCAGGACATGTTCGGCGACGTAGGCGAGTATCAGGTTGGTGGAAATAGGCGCCACCTGCATGACACGCACTTCGCGCCACTTGCGCTCGACGTCGTACTCGCTCGCAAAGCCGAACCCGCCGTGCGTCTGCAGGCAGGCTTCCGCCGCGTGCCAGGCGGCTTCGGTCGACAGCAGCTTGGCGATATTGGCGTCCTCGCCGCAAGGCTGCCCCGCCGCGAAAAGAGCCGTTGCCTTGCGCACCATCATCTCTGCAGCCGCCAACTCTGTGTAGGCGCGCGCAATCGGGAACTGAATGCCCTGGTTCTGGCCGATCGGGCGGCCAAACACGATGCGCTCGGTGGCATAGTTCGATGCCTTGCGGATGAACCAGCGTGTATCCCCGATGGCTTCCGAGGCCGCGATGATGCGTTCGGCGTTCATGCCGTCCAGGATGTAGCGAAAGCCTTTGCCTTCTTCGCCGATACGGTTGGCGGCGGGAACCAGCATGTTATCCATGAAGATTTCCGTCGTGTTGTGGTTGACCATGGCCTTGATGGGACGAATCTCCAGGCCGTTGCCGCGCGCGTCGCGCAGATCCACCAGCAGGACCGACAGTCCCTCGGTCTTGCGGGCGACCTGATCGGCGGCGGTCGTGCGCACGAGCAGCATCATGAGGTCGGAGTAGAGCGCGCGCGATGTCCAGACTTTCTGCCCGTTGACGACGTAATAGTCGCCGCCGGGATCCCGGACCAGGTCTGCACGGGTCTTGATTTGGGTGGTGTCTGATCCGGTGGTCGGTTCGGTGACGCCAAAGGCCTGCAGGCGCAGCTTTCCCGAGGCGATGTCCGGCAGGAAGCGTTGCTTTTGCTCCGCGCTGCCATGGCGCAGGAGCGTTCCCATCGTGTACATCTGTGCGTGGCAGGCACCCGCGCTGCAGCCCGATGCGTGGATCTCTTCGAGAATGACGGACGCGGCGCGCAGGGGCAAGCCAGCGCCGCCATAGACCTCGGGGATCAGGACGGAAAGATAACCCGCATCGGTCAGCGCTTTGACGAAGGCGTCGGGGTAGGCGCTGCGCGCGTCAAGATCGCGCCAGTATTCACCAGGAAAATCCTTGCAGATGCGCCGTACGCTTTCGCGGATCTCGGGGTAATCCTCGCCGAGCGGAACGGATATCCCGGTGACGTCGACTTTTTCTTTGCTCATTAACGGCCCTTGAATGCTGGTTTGCGCTTTTCATTGAAGGCCAGCACGCCTTCGATCCGGTCTTCGCTCTTGACCATGCGCTGATAGGCTTCGATTTCGAACTGCATGGCCGTGTTGATATCCATCTGCAGGCCGTGATGGATCGAGTGCTTGGCCTGGCGCACGGCGAGCGGCGCAAACGATGCGATTCTGCCGGCGATCGCCAGGACCTGATCCATGAGGTCTCCCGGTTCGCACACCTGGTTGACGACACCCCAGGCCAGGGCCTCCTCAGCCGTGAAAGGTTTCGCGGCCAGGATGAGTTCCTTGGCGCGATTTTCGCCGACCAGTCGCGCCAGGGTCTGGGTACCGCCGCCGCCGGGCATGATGCCAAGCGACACTTCCGACAAGGCAAAGCGCGCGCTGCGGGATGCGTACGCAAAGTCGCATTGAAGCGCAAGCTCAAGTCCGCCGCCATAGGCCGCGCCATTGATGGCCGCGATGACGGGAATCGGACAATTGAGCACATGGCGGAAGGTCCGCTCGAAGAACTCGTGCTGCAGCACCCACTCGTGTTCGTCAAGCTGGCGACGCTCTTTAAGATCGCCGCCGGCGCAAAAGGCCTTGTCTCCGGTGCCCGTGATGATCACGCACCGGAATCGATTGCGATCGATCTCCAGGGGATGAAAGATCGAAAAAAGTTCGTGGCCGCACAGCGTGTTGAACGCGTTGGATGCATCAGGGCGGTTGAGCGTGATACGCAGAATCTGCGGCATCGGCTCGTCGACCAGCAGTGTCTCGAAATCCCGGGCGAGAAGTTCTTCGGCCCAGCCTTTCAGGCCATTTCCGATCCATTGCGACATTGTCGTGGTTCCTGTGTTTTTAATCGGCTGAAATATTCAGGTCTCGCGCCACTTTGGTCCATCGCGCCAGATCCTGGGCCAGAAACTCGGCGAACTGCGCGGGCGTGTTGGTGTCGGGGACATCAAGCCCGCCTGTCTTGAGTGGCTGGATCACGGACGGATCCTTGCCGATTTCAGACAGCACGGTCTGCATGCGGGAGACGATTGCCGCGGGCGTACCAACGGGGGCAAACATGCCGATCCAGCCGAAAACGTTGTAGCCCTTGAGCGATGGAATGCCCGTTTCATTCAGGGTGATCACGTCGGGCACGAGCGAGTTGCGCTTGAGCGTCGTCACGGCGAGCGCCTTGACCGTTCCGGCGTTGATCTGGGTGGCCGACGACGCCGCCCCGTCGATCATGACGGTAATGTGCCCGCCGATGAGATCAGTCAGCGCCTGGGCGCTGCCCTTGTAGCTGATCTCCGTCAGGTTGGCGCCAGAGGCGGCCTTGAAGGCTTCGGTAGCCATCTGGCTGATGGTGCCGGGTCCCAGGGAACCGTAGGTGAACTTTTCCGGATTGGCGCGGGATTGCGTGATCAGGTCCTCGACCGAATTGATCGGGGAATCCTTGCGCACCAGAATGAACATGGGGCCAACGCCCAGAAGCGTGACCGGCATCAGGCCATGGATCGGATCGTAGGGAAGCTTGCGGTTAATCGCCGGAATGATCGTGATGGGCGAAAGCGACGACACTGCAAACGTGTATCCATCGGGCGCAGCCTTGGTCATGGCTTCCATGCCGATCACGCCGCCCGCACCCCCGCGGTTTTCGATCACGACTGGCTGACCAAGGCGCTGGGAAAGCAGGTTCGAGAAGGTCCGGGCGACCAGATCGGCGCTGTTGCCCGGCGGAAAGGAGACGATCAGCCTGATGGGATGGGTGGGCCAATTCTGCGCGTGCGCGGGCCCGGCGCCAAGCACCGTCAATGTCAGCAGCCCTGCGGCCAGCAAACGACGCCACGGGGCGCTTGATGGCATGAATGTTGACTCGGTCATGTTTTTAATCAGGTGGATAGGTTAACTAAGGAAATCAGCATAAGCCCGAAGGCCGACTGGCTGAACGATAGATGGCGGCACCTCCTGGCCGCAAGGCAAAAGATCAACAAAGTGGCCGATTGGCCGCGCGCGAGCCGGGAATTCATTCGGCATTAAGAACAACGCAGGCTGTCGGTCTATTCCCATCTCCTTTGTATGGTCAATGATGGCTAAATGCCTGGGGTGCGATGGCATTCAAGTGCGGTAAGATCGCCCGTTCCGAATCTTGGGAATCCTGCGGCTTTCACCATGGACACTGTCGAACGCGTTCTCTGGTGCGCTCTTGCGGTCGGCATGGCCTTCGGGGTCATCGGCCACATGACAGGCTTTTGCCTGAACCGCGCCCTGCGGGATTATCACGTCTACCGCAGCGACAGCAAATTGCGGTCGTTCCTGCTTGCGATGGGTGTCGCCGTGCTCGGCACGCAATGCGCTTCAATCCTTGGCCTGGTTGATCTGCAAAAGTCTATCTACGCCGTGCCGACGATTTCCTGGCTGCTGCTGCCGGTCGGCGCCGTGGTGTTCGGCTACGGGATGATTCTTGCCAATGGCTGTGGCGCGCGGGCACTGGTCATGCTGGGGCAGGGAAACCTCCGGTCCCTGTGGGTGCTGCTGTGCATGGGCATTTCGGCTTTCGTGACGCTGACGGGCGTAATCGCGCCGCTGCGCATGACAGTGGCGTCGGCCACCCCGATGGTCAACCACAACCTTGCCAGCCTCTCGCCCTCGGCAAGGATCATGGCGGTGGCGATCGTCGGCGTGCTGCTGCTTGGTTTTGCCTTTTGGCGTGGCAGGTTGCTCAACAGCAAACGGGATCTTGCCGGCGGTTTGATCATTGGGTTGCTGATTGTTGCCGGCTGGCTGGCGACGGGCTGGATCGGGGACGACGAGTTTGATCCTGTCCCCGTGGCGTCGCTGAGCTTTGTCTCGCCGGTTGGCGAAACAATTCAGTACGCCATGATCTCGACCGGGCTGACCTTGCGCTTCGGTATCGTCGCCGTCGTGGGCGTCTATTTCGGTTCACTCCTCATATCGGTGCTGCGCCGACAATTCCATTTGCACGGTTTCACGGCGGCGCCCGATATGCTGCGCTATATGACGGGCGGCGTCATGATGGGCGTGGGCGGTGCGCTTGCTTCGGGATGCTCGATCGGGCAGGGGCTCACGGGCCTGTCGACCCTTTCACTGGGTTCATTCATCGCGACGGTCGGAATCTTCTCCGGCGGCTGGCTTGCGCTTGTGCTGACAACGCCGTCTATGGTCGCCGACTCCAGTGGCAATGCCGGCGATCCGACGAAAGACGCCACGCCCGCGGGGTGCGGTTAGGATCCGGGCATCACGCTTGCCGATGGTCCATGTCGCCGCCACGTCGTCGATTTTGCGCGCTGGGGCATGTTGATCCGGGATTGCAGCAACAAGGGGGAAGAGGGTGGAAGGCAACCGGTATCGCGTGCTTGCGCTGGCCGCGCCCGTGGCGATGGGATATATCCCGCTGGGCGCGGTATTCGGGTTCCTGTTCGTGCAGGCCGGTGGCCAGGCCTGGATGGCGGTCATGGCGAGCGTGGTCGTTTATGCAGGCGCTTCGCAGTTCATGATGATTCCCATGCTCGCGGCCGGCATGTCGGTCGGCACGATCGCACTGGCGACGCTGATCGTGAATCTGCGGCACGCTTTCTATGGCCTTTCGCTGCTTGACCGGTTCCCCAAGGGGACGTGGGTGCGCTGGATCCTGGTGTTTGGCCTGACGGACGAGACCTTTTCTGTCCTGACGACGATGCCCCAGGGCGTCGGTCATCGGCAGATGATGCTCGTGACCTTGCTCAACCAGGCGTGGTGGGTGCTGGGCACCATTCTGGGGGCGGTCATCGGCGCGCAGGCGCAGGTATCGCTTGCGGGCCTCGATTTCGTGCTGGCAGCCCTTTTTGCCGTGCTCGCCGTGGAGCAGTGGCGCACGCGCTATAGCGCGGCACCGCTCTGGATCGCGATCATCGCGTACGGCGTGGCCTATGCCGCCTCGGCGCGACATGCGCTCCTGATCTCGATCGCGCTGAGCCTGACCGCCGGCGTCATCCTGACGGCGCGTTCCACGAAATCCTCCGAAGCGACGCCATGACCGATAGCGTCTATGTGATTGCCGTCATTGTCGCCATGGGGCTTGTCACGTTTGCGATTCGCGCGCTGCCATTCTTTGGCGCTCACTGGCTGCAACAGCATCCGATCGTGACACGGCTAGGGCGGTTCTCGCCACTGGCGATCATGACACTGTTGCTGGTGCACTCGATGGTGGGCAGTGCGCAGGAGCATGCCGCAGGCCCGTGGCCCGAAGTGCTGGCCATCGTGGTGGTCATCCTGTTGCAATGGTGGCACCGCAATCCTTTGCTAAGCATTCTGACGGGCACTGCGCTTTACGTCCTGATGCGGAATTTCCTGTAAGTGAAAGACGCATTTCGTTACAACACGTCAAGCGCGTTGAGATTTCGCAACGGAAGGAACAAAATACTCCGCGAGAGCCGGGCGATGGCCCGAAAGTGGCCTATCGTTATAGGCTGGGTTACGAGTGTCAGACAAGTCCGGTGAACAGATGACTAACAAAGAGCGCCTTTCGAACATTTACGAGCAGTGGGTCGAATATTGTGACGGCATGACGAAGTACGCAACGGTCGATGACTGGACGCGTTTCGTCAATGGCGTCTACGTGGCCTGGCGGCGCAAGATGTCGAATGTCGATCTGCGCTGCATCCACACCGATGGCATGGTTGCCATCCGCGACTATATCGAGCAGACCTACAGCTTTGCGCGGTTCATGACCCTGGCGCCTGAATTCAAAGAGCTCCAGCGGCTGGATCCGAATAAATTCGAGTAATTGAACCAATTCGCCCGCGCGCTGCGCACGCGGGCTGAGGTGACGGCGTTGACATCGTCTTCGCCCTGGGGACGGCGTTTGCCGCGCCCCTGATCAAAACAATTTCGGTGCCTCGCCACCGGTTCCGTCGAACAGGCGCGTGTATCGGTAAGGCGACGGATCCACGATCGGCGTGTCCCCGGTGACCAGTTGCGCGGTCAACTCCCCCGCAGCCGGGCCGATCCCAAAACCGTGTCCGCTGTAACCGGTGGAAATCACCAGCCCGGGCAATTTGCCGACTGCGGAAATCACCGGGATTGCATCGGGCATGCTGTCGATCGCTCCCGCCCAGGCTTGCGTGACCTGAAGGTCGCGCAGCGCAGGATAGGCCGCGCGCAGGGCTTCGATCCCTTCTTTCACGATGGCGGGATCAGGCCAGGGGTCAAGCACCCGGGTGCGCTCGAAAGGCGACACGGCGTCGTCGCTCCAGCGACCCAGCGCCTCGGGGCCCTCGAAAAACGATCGGCCGATCCTGAAGCGCAACCCCCTGAACCGTAACCGCAACAGCGGCAGAAAGTAACGCGTGTACTTGATCCCGCGCGGAGTGATCTCAAGCCGCCCGCGACCGTTGAGCGAGACCGTATAACTGCCATCCAGTCGAGGGCGAATCGTGAACTGCGGCGTGTAGAGCGGGGTCTTGATGATGCCGGGTGCTGCGCTTGTGCGAAATGCGGTACCGCGGACATTGGCCTGGGGCAAGTCAATCCCAAGGCGCGCGCAAAAGCGTGAGGTCCAGGCGCCGCCGGCGCAGACGACGGCCTGGGTGCGGATGACACCGCGCTCCGTGACGACGCCGCTGACCCGTCCGCCGGAGGTTTCGATTCCGCGGGCGGCGCATTCCTGATGGATTGTTGCGCCGTGGCTTCTGGCAGCCTCGGCGATCAATGTCGTGGCCAGGCCTGGCTCGGCGGATCCGTCGGTCGTGCAGGTCGTGCCGCCCAGCCATTTTGTGTCACAACCCGGGGTCATCGCTTGCGCTTCCCGGGCGCTGAGCGTGCGGCTGGGCACGCCGTATTGGCTGGCCATCCGGTTCCAGTCATCCCATAGCGCGATGTCGGCGGCGACGTCGCTGACGAAGGACAGGCCCGTCTTGCGAAAACCGGCATCCGCGCCGATTTCGGCCGCCAGGCGATCCCATGTCGCAAGGCTCTTGATGACCAGCGGGATTTCCCGCTCATCGCGGTTTTGCTGCCGGCACCAGCCCCAGTTGCGACTTGATTGCTCCGCACCGACCTGGCCCTTGTCGAGCAACGCGACTCGAAGCCCCTTGCGGGCGAGGTAGTAGGCCGTTGACGCGCCGACGATGCCGGCGCCGATCACGACGACGTCGGCCTGTGCCGGTAGCGTTGGATCGCTGTCTATTGGTTTCAGGTCACTGACGGGCATGACGTCACCTTGCAAATGCTTGCGCACCAAAACGAATCTTGCTAGTGTGTGCGAACAAAAGATATTACCGCATCGTCGTGCGGTATGCGGTATGCGGTACGCGGTACGCGGTACGCGGTATGCGGTATGCGGTATGCGGTATGCGATACGGTACGGTACGGTACGGATCAGAAAAACAATCACTGCGCGGTTCCAGGGGGACTACATCGATGCTGAGTGTTGGGGTCGACATTGGGGGCACGTTCACGGACGTTGTTTGCCGTGACGCGGATGGGCGCCTGAGCTACTTCAAGCTGCCGACGACACGCAAGGACGAAAGCCTTGCGGTTCTTGAGGCGGTCGAGCAGATCGTGCGCGAGCAGGGCCAGCCCGCCAGCGCCATCACGCGCTTTGGCCACGGCACGACGGTCGCGACCAACGCGGTGCTCGAGCGGCGTGGCGCCGTGATCGGGTTGTTGACGACCAAAGGGTTTCGCGACGTGCTGGAAATCGGCCGGCAGATGCGCCACCAGATGTACGACATCATTCTCAAACCCGAGACGCCCGGGTTTCTGGCGCCGGGTGAGCGGCGCATCGAGGTGCGCGAGCGGGTCGACGCCCAGGGCGAAGTGCTGGTGCCGTTGAATGAGGATGACGTGCGCGAGGCCGCGCGGCAACTCGTCGCACTGGGGGTGGAGGCGATCGCGATCTGTTTTCTGTTTTCCTTTCGCAATCCGGCACACGAGCGGCGCGCGCGCGAGATCATCGAGGCGGAATTCCCGCAGATCTTCGTCGGCGTCTCGCATGAGGTCGATCCGGCGTTCCGGGAGTACGAGCGCACGGTGGTCACGGCCTTCGACGCGTACGTCAAGCCGGTGATCGATCGCTACCTGGGACGCCTGGAGCAAGGCCTGGCCAGGGCAGGTGTCGGGGCACCGCTGCAGGTCGTCCAGTCGCGCGGCGGGCTCATGGCTTCGCCGATCGCGCGTCGACGCCCCGTGCGCCTTTTTCTTTCTGGTCCGGCAGCAGGCGTCATCGGCGCGAAAATCGCGGGCGCGACTGCTGGCGTAACGGACCTGATTACGGTCGATATTGGCGGGACAAGTTGCGACATCGCGCTGATCAGTCAGGGCAAGGCGCTGGTGCGTGCTGACGGCCTGGTCGACGGCTATCCGGTCCGCGTGCCCATGGTGGACGTGAACTCGATCGGCGCCGGCGGCGGCAGCATCGCGTGGCTCGATTCGGCGGGAGGCTTGCGGGTCGGCCCGAAGTCAGCCGGCAGCGAGCCGGGGCCGGCATGCTATGGCCGCGGGGGGGAGTTGCCCACGGTGACGGATGCCTCGATCGTGTTGGGCTATATAGACCCTGGCTACTTCGCCGGCGGCACGCTTTCGCTCAAGCCTGAACTGGCTGCGGATGCAATTCGCAAGCACATCGCCGATCCCCTCGGGTTGTCGGTGCATGAGGCCGCGCTTGGAATCCATCGCGTGCTGAACGCGCAGATGGCCGAAGGCATCCGTCTCGTGTCGATCCGCCAGGGCCTTGATCCCCGCCTGTTCGCGCTGCTGCCGCTTGGCGGGGGTGGCGGCGTGCATGCGACTGCGCTTGCCAGGGACCTGGCGATCGACCGCATCGTCGTGCCGCGATTTCCGGGCGTCCTGGCGGCAGCCGGCCTGTTGGCAGCGCCAGTCGAGCATGAAGTGTCCGCGGCGTTTGGCCGGGCGTTGACGGGATTGTCGGTTGGCGACGTACGGGCCGGGCTTGATGCGCTCGATGTCCAGGCACATGCCCTGATGGAACAAGAGGCGATCGGCGCGTCGCCGATCACGACGCATTATTACGCCGACGTCTGCTATATCGGTCAGGCCTATACGATCGAAGTGCCGGTGCGGCTCGATGAACGCGCGCCGCTTGAGCGGCTCTACGACGATTTCCTCGAACTGCATGCGCGCATCTACGGCCACAGTACCCGCACGCCCGCACGCGTGGTCAACCTGCGAACCGTGCATCAGGCGGGCGGTTTCGATCGCCTTGAGGAGCATGCCTACACGCCTGCCCACGGTGATCCGGTCAAGGGCGTGCGATCCATCCTGGTGGCAGGCCATCACGATTTCGTGCCTGCGGTGGTGCTCGATCGTGCCGCAATGCCGATAGGCTACACGCTGGCCGGGCCGGCCGTGATCGAACAGACAGATACGACGACGTTAGTCGAGCCTGGATGGGAAGGGCGGGTCGATGGAGCCGGCAACGTGATCCTTGAACGCGTCCCGGAGGTGAATCATGGATAGCACGCAAGCAAAACCCCAGACGAGGCTCGACCCGATCACCGTCGAGGTGGTTCGTCACAAGCTCGAGGGCATCGCCAACGAGATGGAATCGACGCTGCTGCGCAGTTCGTTCTCGCCCATCGTCAAGGAGGGGCTTGACGCTTCGGCCAGCCTCTTCACGCGCCGCGGGGAAACGCTCGCGCAAGCCTGCGCGGTGCCGATCCACCTGGCCACGCTGATCCCTGTCGTGCAGACTTTCATCCGGGAGTTTCCGATCGACACGATGTGCGAGGGCGACGTGTACATCATGAACGATCCCTACCTCGGCGGGACGCACTTGCCAGACATCGCACTGGTGACGCCGATCTTCCATGAGGGCATGGTGCTGGCACTTTCAGCCGCGATGACGCACCACCAGGACGTCGGTGGGATGACGCCGGGGTCGATCCCGACCAATGCCACGGAAATTTTCCAGGAAGGCATTCGCATTCCGCCCCTGAAACTGCGCGATGCCGGCGTCATGAACGACACGCTGGTCAAGATGTTGCGGCTCAACGTGCGTATCCCGGATACGTTCATGGGTGACATCCATGCGCAGATTGCAAGTTGCCAGATCGGCGGGCGCAGGCTTTCCGAACTCGCCCAGGCGATCGGCGTGGAGTTGCTCGAGGACATTTTTGATGAACTCCTCACGCGCTCGGAGAAGATGACCCGTGAGGCGCTGCGCGCGATCCCCGAGGGCACCTATCACTACACGGACTACCTGGACAATGACGGCATTGATCTTGACCGCCATGTGCCGATCACGGTGGCCGTGACGGTGAAAGATGCCAGCATTCATATCGACTTCACGGGCACCGGCGCGCAACTCAAGGGGCCGTTCAACTGCGTGCCGTCGGGATCCCAGGCTGCGGCGTACTTTGCCGTGCGCGCGCTGACGGATCCGACGATTCCGACCAACGCCGGCTGTTTCCGGCCCGTGACGCTGCATCTGCCCAAGGGGTCGCTGGTGAACCCCGTGGCGCCGGCTCCGGTCGGTTCACGCACCGCGACGATCAAGCGAATTACCGGATGCATCCTGAGCGCGTTCAAGGAAGCGATGCCGGACAAGGTTCCGGCCGATTCGGGTTGCGAATTGCTGGTGATCGCATTCGGCGGTCGTCTTCCCGATGGCAAATCCTTCGTGACGGGCGAACTCATCGCGGCGGGCGCGGGCGCGGGGCCGCATTCCGATGGCGTGGACGTCATCGAGACCGATGCGACCAACTGCATGAATCTTCCAGCCGAAGCGATGGAGATGGAGGCGCCCATCCGGGTGCATCAGGTGGCGCTTGCCCGCGATTCGGGCGGCGCGGGCCGCCAGCGGGGCGGTTTGGGGATCATCAAGGAATTCGAGTCGCTCGTCGACGGGGTCACGATGACGCATCGCGGGGAGCGCCATTACTACGCGGCACAGGGTTCGCAAGGCGGTCTGGCGGCTGCGAAGGCGGTGTCGGTCCTGCACCGCGCGTCAGGCAGCGAAGAGATCATTGCGTCCAAACTCGTCACAACGATGAATCGGGGCGATCGATTGATCGTCCAGACGGCAGGCGGGGGGGGCTTCGGCGATCCTCATGAACGCAGTCCGGAGGCAGTCGCCGAGGATGTGCGTAACGGCAAGATCAGCGAGCAGGCCGCGCGCGCGGTCTATTCGCGCGATTGAATTGATTTCACGGCGCAGGTTTCGGTTCACGCGCTCAATCACCAAGGAGATGATGATGGAGAAATTGCGTTTTCGAGTGAGTGGCTGGCTGGTGGCCCTGATGGGGCTGATCCTGGGGTTCTGGGCGTTGCCTGCGCTTTCGCAACCCGTTGAATGGAAAATGCATATCGTCTGGGTTCCGGCCCGGGACGAAGCTAAGGCCTATCAGAAATTCGTCGACCTTGTGAACGAGCGCGCCAAGGGCAAACTCAACATCACGCTGCACTCGGGCGCCACGCTGGGGATCAAGGATGCCGACATGCTGCGCGTGCTGCCCCCGGGCAACGTGATCCAGATCGCCGGGCTTTACCCGGGCTATATGACGCGCGACTTGCCCGAATACGCGGTGACCGTGCCGCCCGGCGTGATCAAGGATGCCGAGACGCTGGTCAAGATCCTGCCCACGCTGACGCAGATCTATCAGGAGACCTACGATAAGTGGGGCATCAAGCTGCTTGGCTACATCGCGCACCCTGTGCGCGACACGCACATCTATTGCAAGGAGCCCATCAATACGCTGGCCGGGCTCAAGGGCAAGAAGTTGCGGGTTTGGGAAAAGTTCCACGTCCAGACGTTTGAGACGCTGGGCATCGCAGCCCAGGTCGTCGGCCAAAACGACCTGTACCTGGCCATGCAGACAGGGGTGATCGACTGTGCGGTCTATCCGATTGGCTTTGCCAACACGATCGCGCTGCAGGAAGTCGCGCCCAATGCGGCCTATCTGTTCCCCTACGTGCTGCATCCGCTGAACCTGATCGCCTCCAGGAAGGCGTTTGACGCGCTTCCGGCCGATGTGCAGAAGATCGTGCAGGATACCGCCAAGGAAGTGGAGCAAATGACCGTCGCTGCCTATGTCAAGGGCGATCTGGACAAGGAAGCCGTCCTGGTGTTCCAGCAGAAAGGGGGCAAACTGCTGCCGCCGTTCTCGGCGCAAGACCAGGCTGCATTCCAGAAGGCCGCCCGCGATGTGTGGGATCGGGAGGCCAAGGCGATCAGCCCGCAGGCGCAACAAAACCATGATGCGGTGATCAAGGCGATCGGGAGCAATTAGTGCCGCGCACCGGCGGATCGGACGGGACGCCGTTGCCCGCATGGGCGCGGCTGACGGCGTCGTCCCTGAGCCGGGCGCAACGGAGATGAGCATGGACACGCTGGAACGCTTGCTGTTGCGGATATCCCGCGGCCTGACTTATCTTGCGACGATCTCGCTGCTGCTCATGACCGCGCTCGTGATCACTTCCTCGATCATGCGCTACTTCGTTGGCAGGCCGTTTCGCTTCACCGAGGAACTCGTGGCGTTGCTCTATATGGCGATGGTTTACCTCGCCATTCCGCTGGTCACCGCGCGGCGCGCCCAGATCACGGTCTCGGTGCTGCCCGAGCGTCTGACAGAGCGGCTCGCCGG
Organism: uncultured beta proteobacterium; assembly: GCA_903894155.1. Lineage (GTDB taxonomy): Bacteria > Pseudomonadota > Gammaproteobacteria > Burkholderiales > Burkholderiaceae_B > Zwartia. Next base: position 22,224 of record CAITPF010000473.1, read on the forward strand.
CTTGCTTCGCGTGGGCAGCGCACTGGTCATGGTCGGGTTCTGCACCTGGTTCATGATCGAGGCCTGGGATTTCTCGGAGTATTCACGTCGACTGAGCTCCAAGACCGAGCAGTTCGACATTCTGCTCTGGCCTTGGATGGCGCTGATCCCGGTCACTTTGGGATTCACGACACTCATCGAGATCTTTTACCTGTTCCACAAGCCCAGCCCGTCCGCAGTTGAATCGGGCCAGGCGTTGCCGATCGGGGATGGTCTCTGATGCTCTGGGTCGTACTCGGTTCTTCCCTGCTGGGTTTTGCCGCTTTTGGTGCGGCGCTTGGCGCCACCATGGGGCTCAGCGGATTCATCATCCTGCAGTTTTTCGCCAACGGCGCCACGCACCTGGGCATCTCTGCGGCGTGGGATCTGATGAACAATTTCACCTTCAGCGCCATCCCGATGTTCCTGCTGCTGGGCGATCTTCTGGTGGCCAGCGGCCTGTCTAGCCGAATCTACGCAGGGATATCGCCGCTGTTCGAACGGGTGCCGGGGCAATTGCTGCATGCCAATATCGCCGTGTCGACTGTCTTTGGCGCGATCAGCGGATCGAGCGCCGCGACTTCCGCCGCGGTCGGCTCGATCGCCTATCCCGAGTTGGCCAAGCGCGGCTATTACCTTCCGTCGGTTGCTGCGTCGCTTGCCGCTGGCGGCACGCTGGGGCTGCTGGTGCCGCCCAGCCTGTCGCTGCTGATTTATGGCGCGTGGCAGGATGTGTCGATCGGCCGGCTTTTCCTGGCCGGCGTCGTGCCAGGGCTCATGATGGCCGGGTTGTTCATGGTTTATATCTGGATCGATTCGCGCCGCCGTCCACAAAACCTGCCCCCGCCGGCCGAACCGCAGCCGCTGGGCAAAGTGTTGCGCGGTCTGCTCAGCCTCTGGCCGCTCGCCATCCTGCTGGGCAGCGTGCTCGGGACGATTTATGCGGGCTTGGCGACCGTCACTGAGGCCGCCGGCCTTGGCGTGCTGGCGACGGTGCTCATGGGGCTGTTTATCGGGGACCTGACGCCGCGCAAGCTCTTCAGGGCGACGGTCGAGTCGACGGTCAGTTTTGCCGCGCTCGCGTTCATCCTCATCGGCGCGGCGGTCCTGAGCCAGTCGATCACGATTCTTGGCGTACCCGCCGAACTGGTGGCCTACGCCAACAAACTGGCGCTATCGAAATATGAAGTCCTTGCTGCGGTGATCTTCTTTTACCTGATCATGGGCATCTTCTTCGATGGCATTTCCCTCATGCTCACGACGGTGCCGTTTATTTTCCCCGTCATGACGGCGGTGGGTTTTGACCCCGTCTGGCTCGGCGTATTCGTTGCGATCATGATCGAGATCGGCATGCTCACGCCCCCGGTCGGCGTAAACCTTTTCATCATGCTCGCCATCGCGCGCGGGCGGATCACGATGAAGGAGTTGGGCCGCGAGTGCCTGCCGTACTGGATCATGCTGCTGATCGGCACGGCGTTGATGACGGTATTTCCGATGATCTCGCTCTACTTGCCTAATCTGGTTTTTGGTGTGAAGTAGAATCCGCCACCAACGCCGCAACCGGTGCGACTGGCAGGCGATTCAAAGGGACGTATGCAGGCCGAAAAGCAGGACGCGCCATCGGTGCACCAGACTCCAGGCGCGAACGCGCTGGGCGGGGCACCGGTGCTTGCGGGCTGGAGACTGATGTTCCGCTTGTTCCTCCCGCTTTCGCTCGGCTATTTCGTTTCGTATTTTTTTCGCACGATCAACGCGGTGATTGTTCCGCAGTTGACAGCGGATTTCGGTTTGACCGCTTCGTCGATCGGGTTGCTGACCTCGGTCTATTTCCTGGCCTTCGCGGGAATGCAGATCCCCATCGGCCTGTTGGTTGACCGCTTCGGGCCGCGCAGGGTGCAGTCGGCGCTGCTGCTGGTTGCTGCCACTGGCGCCCTGGGGTTCGCGTTTGGCCGGACGCTGCCTGAGCTGATCGTCGCACGCGGTTTGATCGGGGCAGGTGTTGCCGGCAGCCTGATGGTGAGCTTCACGGCATTTGTGCTGTGGTTGCCGCCCGCGCGCGTGCCGGGCACGGTCGGGTTGTTGATGGCCTTTGGCGGGATGGGTGCCTTCGCGGCCGGCGCGCCGACGGCGCAATTCATTGCGACGGGCGGCGCCTGGCGCGATCTTTTTATCGCGCTGGCTGTTGGGGCGCTCGCCATTTCAGCCGTCGTCTTCACCGTGCTGCCCGAAAAATCCAGAAACCGGGCCGAGCCGCTCGGTGTCCTTCTTTCCGGTTTGCGTCGTGTATATGCCGATGGTGTGTTCTGGCGCGTGGCGCCACTGACCGTGGCGGTGCTTGGGTCTGGCTTTGCGATCCAGGGCCTGTGGGCCGGGCCCTGGCTGATGCAGGTTGCGCATCTGGATGCGAGCGGCGTCGGCATTCACCTATCCGCGATGGCGGTTGCCCTGATCCTCGGCGCCATCGCGTGCGGCCCGATCCTTTCTGTCGCCCAGCGTTTAGGGTTCAGCCTGCTACAGGCGGTCGGCGCCATGTCGGTTGTCTTCATCCTCGCGGTGGCAGGTCTCGTTCTGCAACTGACTGACTTGAGCCTGCCGCTGCTTGCGGTCGTCGCATTTCTCATCAACCCGATTTCGATGTCCTACGTTGCGCTGACGACGCGCTTCGATACGACCATGGCAGCACGCGTCACCACCGCGATCAATGCACTGGTGCTGGTGGGAAGTTTTCTCTTGCAATGGATCATCGGCGCGATCATCGGGCTCTGGCCCCCGATCGCGCCAGGGGTGTATCCCGCCGTCGCCTATCAGGCGGGATTCGGATTCGTCCTTTGCTGCCTGGTCGTTTCCTGGATCTGGTATGTCGCTTCGCTGGCAAGATCCAATCGACTCCCCATGAAAACGTAGGGCAGGAAACTGACCCGTCCTGGCGCCAAGGATTCGCGAAGGGTCAGGCGGAGGATGGCAGGGCGTAGCCCTTCTCCGGGAGCTTGAGCGATATCGCGGTCGCGCCGAACAGCAGCGCCGCAGATAAACCAAAGGCAATCCAGTGCGTGCCGAACGCCTCGTAGCCCCAGCCACCGAGCCATGAACTGAACGTCGCGCCGATCTGGTGTGAAAGGTAGGCCCACCCATAGAGAATGCCGACCAGCCTCACGCCATACAGATCGGCGAGGATCGCCGATGAAAGTGCGATGCTTCCCGCCCAGACCAGGCCGCCGATTGATGCGGCGATGTAAAGCTCGAAGTGTGTTCCGACGACCAGCAGCGCGAGGAACCCGAGGCCGCGGATGAAATAGATCGCGGCGAGGATATTGCGTCGAGGCAGCCGATCGGCCAGTCTCCCCATGATCAGCGTGCCGAAGATGGCGACCAGCCCGATCAGCCCGATGCCGTAGGAACTCGTCATTGCATCGAAACCGTGATCCATCAGCATGGGCATCCCATGGGTGCCCAGCAGGTTCATGCTGAAGCCGCAGGCAAAGAGCCCTGCGCAAATTTTCCAGAACGGCGCCGTGCGGATCGCGTCGGTAAAGGTCAGGCTCGACATCGACACGGGCTTGCGCGCGACGCCACCGGGGTTCTGGTCGGGGAGCAAGTCAGACCCTGCCGGGGCCGCGTCGCGGATCACGAAGAGCGCCACAGGGATCGTGAGCGCGGCGAACACGACGGCGAACCCCACGAGGGTCAGACGCCATCCCACCGCTTCGATCGCGAGCGTCAGCACCGGGGTCATGACGGCGATGCCCGCCATCGATCCCGTGGAGAGGAAAAACAGCGCCATGCCGCGTTGTCGCGTGAACCAGCGGCTGATGACGGGCGTCAGCGCAACCGGGCTGGTGAACGCAAGCCCGGTGGACAACAGCACGCCGAACGAGAGCAGGAAGGTGAGCGGGGAAGTTGCGAAAACAGACCAGATCGTCGATGCCACCACGATCGCCGTGCCAGTGAGCAGCACGAACTTCGTTCCACGTCGCGCGACCAGATAGCCTGCAAGCGGCATGCCAAGCCCGTAGAACAGCATGCCCACGGCCACGATGGACGCAAGCAGGCTGCGGCTAAACCCCAGGCCTGTGGCCATGGGGAGGAAGAAGGGACCGATCCCCATGCGCATCCCGACGGTCAGCATGGTCAGCAAGGTGGAGGCCGCGACGATGTTCCAGCCGAAGTACCAGCTGCCCGTGGAGGTCGATGTTGCGCGGCTCATGATCGCTGCGATCCGACGCCGGCCGGATGGGCTGGGGAAAGGGATGGGAGGTGAGTGAATTGCGAACTTGCAGACGGATGCATCATGGCGAAAATGGGTGAACCAGGCCCGCCACGACACACGTTGCCTGGGGGTGCGCCATCATAGACTGTGTTGCCGGAACCAGTCCTGCAGCTTTTTCCATCCGTCGGTCGCGGGCCCGGCCTGATAGGAGGCACGATAGTCCGCGTGGAACGCATGCGGGGCATCCGGATAGACGTCGATGCGGCTTAGCTTTGCGCTGGCGCTTGCGCCCTGTGCGGTGAGCGCCGCGCGCATGGCGTCGACGGACTCAAGCGGGATTCCTGTGTCCTTGCCACCATACAAGCCGAGCACAGGCGCCTTGAGTTCGTGGGCGACGTCGAGCGGGTTGAGGGGGAAGTCTGCCGTATTGTCGCCTGTCAGCCTGCCGTACCAGGCCACGCCCGCCTTGAGTTCATCGATTTGCGCGCAGGCAAGCCAGGTGATTCGGCCGCCCCAGCAAAATCCGGTGATGCCGGCGCGCGCGGCGTCGCCGCCGTGCGCGAAAGCCCATGCAAGACATGACTTCAGGTCGGCGATGACTTGCCGATCCGGCGTCTTCATCACGACGTTGGTCATGATTTCGGCGATGGTGCCAAATTCGTTCGGGTCACCCGCGCGCGTAAACAGATCCGGTGCCATGGCGAGGTAGCCTAGCTTGGCCAGCCTTCGGCAGGTGTCGGCGATATATTCGTGCACGCCGAAGATTTCGCTGATCACCAGGATCGTGGGGAATTTTGTGCCGGTCCCGGCGGGTTTTGCGATGTAGGCCGGAATATCGGTACCATCCGACGCAACCATGACCTCCTCGCACGAGATGCCGTCGAAATCGGTCTTGATCGCCTGGCCCTGAACCGGGCCAGACGCGATCGCGAACCCTGCGCCCAGGCCTGCGGCAGCGGATCCGAGGATGAAGCCGCGACGCGAGGAGGTCATGGGCGTGGTGAGCGCCTTTCCGTCCTTCCAGTGGTCTTTGCTCATAGGATCTGCTCCATGGTAGGGGGTAACCCGCGTTGATAATTATCAAACAATATTATATTTTCTGGAAATAAGCATATATCTACAACTAATAACGATGCTGGCGCGGATCGCGACAGCCCAGGAGTTTCACTCGGCATGACATCCAGGAATCGCCAACCGGGCCAGCTTGTTCGGGCACCCGAGAATTATGTGCCAGCAATGCTCGCACGGGAAATCGACGCGGGCGGGATGAATGACGAGCGTCGTACCTTCTTGCGCAAGAGTTTTCTTGGCGCGCTGGGGGCATCGGCCGGACTGGCGCTGGCGCAGGCTGCGCGCGCGGCGCCGCCGTCCGGGGATCCTGCAATCCTCGAAAAGCAACCCTGGCAGACGAGCCTTGGGCACCCCGTGGCTGCGATCGGGTATGGGGTTCCGTCCAAGTACGAGGCGAACCTGCAGCGGCGCGAATCCCCGGGGCTCACGCGCGTATCGGCCGCCTCGGTAGCCTTTACGCCGCTGCAGGGATTGTTCGGGATCATTACCCCGAGCGGGCTGCATTTCGAGCGCCACCACCAGGGTTGGGTGGATATCGATCCCAACAAGCACCGCCTCATGATCAACGGGCTCGTCGCCCAGCCGCGCGTCTACACGATGAACGACCTGATGCGCCTGCCTTCGGTTTCCCGGATTCATTTCATCGAGTGCGGCGCCAACACGGGGATCGAATGGGGCAACGTTGCTGTGCCCACGGTGCAGTACACCCACGGCATGCTGTCGTGCTGCGAATTTACCGGGGTGCCGCTCGCGCTGTTGCTTGACGACTGCGGGGTCGATCTCAAGGCCGGCAAGTATGTGCTCGCCGAAGGCGGAGAAGGCTCTGGGATGACGCGCACGATCCCGATGGAAAACGCGCTGGACGACGCGCTTGTTGTCTGGGGCATGAACGGCGAAATGCTGCGCCCGGAGAACGGCTATCCCCTGCGGCTTGTGGTGCCAGGCGTGCAGGGCGTGAGTTCTGTGAAGTGGTTGCGCCGGCTTGAGGTCGGCGACGAACCGTACGCATCGAAGGACGAGGCCGTGCATTACATCGACCTCATGCCCGATGGCCAGCACCGGCAGTACACCTCGATCCAGGAGTGCAAATCCGTCATTACGACCCCCTCGGGCGGCCAGCAGCTGCTCGACAAAGGCTTTTATAACGTCAGTGGGATGGCGTGGTCGGGTCGCGGCAAGGTTGCGCGCGTGGATGTTTCGTTCGACGGCGGCAAGCGCTGGCGCGCAGCGAGGCTGGAGTCGCCTATCCTGTCCAAGGCCGTCACCCGCTTCAATATCGATTGGGATTGGGACGGCGCCCCGGCGATCCTCCAGTCGCGTGCCGTGGACGAAACGGGCTATGTCCAGCCTTCGATCCGCGTCCTGCGCGAAGTGCGCGGCACGCGTTCGATTTATCACAACAACGCAATCCAGTCGTGGAAGGTCGATGCCAACGGGGAGGTGAGCAATGTGCAGGTTGGCTAAGCGACTCCGACGCTCGTTCGCTTTGGTCGGTCTGGCATTCTGGTCGTCAACCGCACCCGCGCAGACCCAACATCCTGGCGCCCTGGCGTTTGCCGGGGCTCCCGCGCAGCTTTCCAGTGTGACTTCAACCGTCCCTGGAAAGTTCGCCGGCATCGGGCGCGCCGCGACCGAGGAGGAGGTGAGGGCGTGGGATATCGACGTGCGGCCGGACTTCAAGGGATTGCCCAAGGGCTCAGGAACCGTGGCGCACGGCCAGGAAATCTGGGAGGCCAAATGCGCCAGCTGTCACGGAACGTTTGGCGAATCGAATGAGGTCTTCACGCCGATCGCGGGCGGCACGACCGCGGACGACATCAGGACGGGGCGCGTGGCTTCCCTGGTCGACACCAAGCAGCCGCAGCGCACGACCCTGATGAAGGTCGCCACGTTGTCATCCCTCTTTGATTACATCCAGCGCGCCATGCCCTGGAATTCGCCCAGATCCCTGACGCCCGACGAGACTTACGCAGTGCTGGCCTATATCCTGAGCCTGGCGGAAATCGTCGATGACGACTTCACGATGAGCGACCGGAACATCGCAGCTGTCCAGCAGCGGATGCCCAACCGCAATGGCATGACGGTGGATCATGGTCTCTGGAATGCGCGGGGGAGCCCCGATGTCAAAGCCCTGGCGTGCATGGAGAATTGCGCTGATTCCATTGCAATCGTGTCGTTTTTGCCGGACTACGCGCGCAATGCGCACGGAAATCTCGCCGAGCAGAACCGGATTTTCGGCCCCTATCGCGGGTCGGACACGACAGCGCCTCGTCTGGCGGCGTTGCCGGGGCTGGAATACGGTTCGGCGAGCGCGATGGTCGCTGCACCCACTTCCGCGCAAGCACTTGCACTGGATTTGTTTAGGAAGAACAATTGCAACGCCTGCCATTCGCCCACGGGTAAACTCGTCGGTCCGGCGCTTGCGGAGATCGCCCGCAAATACAAAGGGCAGCCCGAGGCGATTGACAATCTGGTGAAGAAAGTACGGCAGGGCGGTTCGGGCGTTTGGGGCGTGATTCCAATGCCAACACACGATCATGTGCCAGAAGACGATGTGAAAACGATCGTCACCTGGGTTGTCATGAGCCATTGAGCCCGGGCCGTTTGCCTGCTCAATATAATTTCAGTATTTCACGACAAGGGAGACACGATGAACTCGAAACGACGCAAGGTGCTGCAGTTCACGGCACTCGTCTCGTTCATGGCGGGTTCAGGCCTGCTGAGCGAGGCCGACGCTGCTGAATGGAACAAGGCCGCGTTCGCAGCCAAGTCCATGGACGATGTGATGAAGGCACTGGGCGGCGGCGCGCCCGAAAAATCCGACGCGGTGACGCTCAAGGCACCGGATATCGCCGAAAACGGGGCCGTGGTCCCGGTGGGCATTACCACCACGCTCAAGGCGACCAGCATGGCGATCCTGGTCGAAAAGAATCCGAACATGCTCGCAGGCTATTTCGACTTGCCCGCGGGGACGGAGCCCTTCGTCACGACGCGGGTGAAGATGGGGCAGACGTCCAATGTTTATGCGCTGGTGAAAGCCGACGGAAAGTGGTTCAGCGCCTTCAAGGAAATCAAGGTCACGCTCGGCGGGTGTGGCGGCTGATCGCCTTTAGCCAGCCCAACGGCGCTCCTTAACGACTCATACGACACGAGAGACACTCATGGCAGATCCAATGCGCATTCGCGCGACCGAAAAAGACGGCGAAATCGACGTCAAGGTGCTCATGAAGCACGACATGGAATCCGGGCAGCGCAAAGACGCGGCCGGTGCGATCATCCCCGCATGGCATATCACCAACCTGGTTGCCACAGTTAACGGCAAACAGGTCTTCGCGGCGCAGTTTGGCCCGGCGATTTCCAAGGACCCCTTCCTGAACTTCAAGTTCAAGGGCGCCGCCAAGGGCGACGAAGTCGTCGTGTCCTGGGAGGACAACAAGGGCGACAAGCGCACGGACAAGGGCAAGATCTCCTGATCGCCCCGCTAAACGCTACGACAAGTCCGGGAGGGACAGCATGAGTAATTCTTTGATCGCCTGGGCGGCGGCGGCCCTGGTGGCTGCCCCGGTATGGGTCGGCGCGCAGAGCGCGAGCGATGAGATCGCCAGGTATCGCGAGATGCTTGCCGAGGGCAATCCGTCGGAACTCTACGAGGCCGCAGGCGAAGAGCTCTGGGTCAAGCCTTCCGGGCCATTGCAGGCCACGCTTGAAAAATGCGACCTGGGCTTGGGGCCCGGCGTGGTGGACGGCGCTGCGGCGCAGTTGCCGCGCTATTTCGCCGACACCGAGCGGGTGCAGGATCTGGAGTCGCGGTTGATGACCTGCATGGAAAAGCTGCAGGGCATCCCCTCGGCGCAGGTCGTCAAGGAGTCCTTCGGCAAGGGTGTGCGCAAGGACATCGAGGCGATCGTCGCCTACGTCGTCACGCATTCCAAGGGCATGAAGGTCAACGTACCTGCCACGCATCCCAGGGAAAAGGAGATGGTCGCGCTGGGCGAGAAGCTCTTTTATTTCGAGGGTGGCCCGATGGACTTCTCGTGCGCCTCGTGTCATTCCGAGGACAAGAAGCGTATCCGTCTGCAGGATCTTCCCAACATTACAAAGCCACAGGGCGCGGCCGACGGTTGGGGTTCGTGGCCGGCGTATCGCGTGTCGAGCGGCGAGTTCTGGACCATGCAGCGCCGCCTCAACGACTGCCTGCGTCAGCAACGCATGCCGTTCCCGATCTATGCCTCGGATGTGACCATCGCACTGTCGATGTACATGGCGGCGAAAGCCAATGGCGGGGAAATCACGACCCCTGGCCTGAAACGATAGCAGTGCGGAGCAGACCATCATGACCATGACCAGAATTCTCGAGTCCGCCTTCTTATCCTGTGCGCTTTTGTGCGCTGGCCTCGCCACGGCCCAAACCCCGGATCCGGCGCTGCAGGCTGTGCTTTCGAGCAGCTTTCGCGCCGAAGGGATTGCGGGCCTTGACCGGATCAACCAGGACCCGATCCAGGCGCTTTGCTCGGATCCGTCGATGAAATCCAGCCCGCAGGGGCAGGCAAAAATGGAGGCGTTGCAGAAGGCGAGCCTGGCGGAAATCAAGCCCCCGACGGATGGGAAGTACCTGGGCGACTGGAAGCGCGGCGAGGCGCTGGCGCAAAACGGACGCGGCGCGACCTGGTCCGACGCTGCGGGTTCAGCCAATGGAGGCAGCTGCTACAACTGCCACCAGATCGATCCGAAGGAAATCTCGTTTGGCAATATCGGGCCATCGCTCACGGGCTATGGCAAGACGCGCGGGGCCGCGCAGCCGATGCTCGAGTACACGTGGAACCGTATCAGTAACTCGAAGGCCTTCAACGCGTGCAGCAACATGCCGCGCTTCGCGCACTTCGGATTGCTGACCGAGCAACAGATCAGGGACGTCATGGCGCTTTTGCTGGATCCCGCGTCGCCAGTCAATCAGTAGCCAGTAACGAGTAACGAGTAACCAGTAACCAGTAACGAGTAACGAGTAACACGTAACGAGTAACCAGTAGCCAGTAACCAGTAACCAGTAACCGCGTATTTTGGATGCACCGCACTATGTCGATCAGTCGCCGGGAGTTTCTGCAGGTATTGGCCATTGCTGCCGCGGGCGGCATGGCGCTTCGCGCCGATGGCGCATCGGCACAGGCCGCGGCTGACCGGTTCTACGATCTGCCGCGGTTTGGCAACGTTCACCTGCTGCACTTCACCGATTGCCATGCGCAGATCAAGCCGGTCTATTTCCGCGAACCCAGCGTAAATCTCGGTTTTGGCGGGCAGTTCGGCAAACCGCCACACCTGGTCGGCGAGCATCTGCTCAGGCATTTTGGCATTGCGCCCGGGTCTAGGGATGCGCACGCGTTCACGTTTCTGGATTTCGAGAGCGCGGCGCGCCAGTACGGCAAGGTCGGCGGCTTCGCGCAGCTGGCGACGCTGATCAAGCGGCTCAAGGCTGACAGGCCGGGCGCCTTGCTGCTTGACGGCGGCGACACCTGGCAGGGGTCGGGCACAGCGCTCTGGACGCGTGGCCAGGACATGGTGGATGTTTGTCTTGCGCTTGGCGTGGACGTCATGACCGCGCATTGGGAAATGACGCTCGGGCAGGATCGCGTCAAGGAGATCGTCGAGAAGGATTTCGACGGCAAGGTCGCGTTCCTTGCCCAGAACATCAAGACAGCCGATTTCGGCGATCCGGTGTTCGAGGCCTATTCGATCCGGGAACTCAACGGCGTGCCGGTCGCAATCATCGGTCAGGCGTTTCCATACACGCCGATCGCCAACCCGCGGTACATGATTCCGGATTGGACGTTCGGCATCGACGAAGAGAACCTGCAGAAGGTGGTCGAGGAGGCGCGCGGCAAAGGCGCCCAGGCGGTGGTGCTGCTTTCGCACAACGGGATGGATGTGGATCTGAAGCTCGCGAGCCGCGTGCGTGGCATCGACGTCATCCTGGGCGGCCATACGCACGATGGCGTGCCCGCACCGACCCGCGTGGAAAATGCGGGAGGCGTCACGCTGGTGACCAATGCGGGTTCCAACGGCAAATACCTGGCTGTGCTGGATCTGGATGTGCGCGCAGGCAAAGTTCAGGACGTGCGCTACAAACTGATGCCGGTGTTCTCGGATCTGTTGCCTGCGGATGCCGACATGGCCTCGCTGATCGCCAGAGTTCGCGCGCCGTACGAGGCCAGGCTTTCCGAGCCACTGGCGGTTACGCAAGGGCTGCTCTACCGCCGGGGCAACTTCAATGGCAGCTTCGATCAGCTGATCCTCGAGGGGCTCATGCACATGAAGGATGCGCCGATCGCGTTCTCGCCCGGTTTTCGCTGGGGCACGACGCTGCTGCCGGGCCAGACGGTCACGATGGAGCACTTGCTGGACCAGACCGCCATCACGTATCCCTACACGACCGTCACACCCATGACCGGGGAGACGATCAAGACGATTCTCGAGGATGTGGCGGACAACCTTTTCAATCCCGATCCGTATTACCAGCAGGGTGGCGATATGGTCCGCGTCGGGGGCCTGCAGTACGCGATCGACCCGACGGCATCCGCAGGCAACCGGATTTCCGACATGCGGCTTGGCGGCAAGCCGATCGATGCGGTCGCGACCTACAAAGTCGCGGGCTGGGCGCCGGTCTCGCAAGAGGCCAAGGAGGCTGGCGGCGAACCGATCTGGGATTTGATGAGCCGCTACCTGAAGGAAATCAAGACGATTGCGCCGCGTGCGCCCAATCTTCCGCAGATCAAGGGTGCGTCCGGCAATCCGGGCTATGCTTCCTCGTGACGATCACAGGCCCAATGCGACAGGAGCGACCATGCCAACCTTCTCCCGACTTCTGACGACGATTGTTCTCGTCCTTGCATCCCTCGCGTGGGGGCAGTGCAGCGCCCAGGACAAGGTGGTCTATCACGTCGACAATGCCCAGGTGCAAGGTCTCAAGGGCTTGCGCAACATCCGAAACCATCTGGATGTCGCGCCTGACACCAAGATCATCGTGGTCACGCACGCCGAAGGGATCGACCTGTTGATGGAAGGCGGCAAGGACGCGAAATCCGGCACGGAATACGCGCCGCTGATTGGCGCGCTCAAGTCCCGGGGCGTCCAGTTTGAAGTGTGCGAAATCACCATCAAGACGCGTGGCATCTCGAAAGATGCGTTCCTGCTCGACGCGGATTTCACACCCTCGGGCGTGGTGCGCATTGCGAACCTGCAATACAAAGATCATTTCGCCTATATCAAGCCATGAGCTGCGTGCGCAGGTTCTGCGCGCTGCTGGGTCTTGCGGCGGTGCTTGCATGGCAGACTGCCATGGCCCAGCCTGCCATCACGCCCATCGAGGTGGCGCCCCAGACCTTCTTCGTGCAGGGGCTCCCGGAGACCGGTTCCCCGGCTAACCAGAACTTCATCTCGAACGCGGGCTTCGTGATCGGGTCTTCCGGCGTGATCGTGATCGACGCGCTGGGTTCGCCCGAGATCGCCAGGCGACTCATCGAACAGATCCGCCAACGCACCGACAAGCCGATCATTGCGGTCATTCTGACCCACTATCATGCGGATCACATCTACGGGTTGCAGAGTTTCGTCGATGCGGGCGCGAAGATCATTGCGCACGAGAGCGCGCGCGAGTATTTGAATTCCGATGCGGCGGCACAGCGGCTCGTGGCATCGCGCACCGAGCTGGCTCCATGGATCAACGAAAGCACGCGCCTGGTTCCGGCCGATTCATGGATTTCCAAAGACGAGGATCTGGATCTGGCCGGGTTGCGGATCCAGATTCGCCCGATGGGCCCGGCCCACACCGCACACGACCTGGCGATGTACATCCCCGAGCGGCGCGTGCTGTTTGCGGGCGACCTGGTGTTTCGCGGGCGCATTCCGTACGTGGGAAACGCCGACAGCCGGGGCTGGATCGCGGCGCTGGATCGGCTCCTGGCGTTCGACGCGGCTGTGGTGATCCCGGGCCATGGCGCCACCTCGACGCGACCGCGCGAGGATATCGTCTTCACGCGCGATTACCTGCGCTATCTGCGTGACAGCATGGGGCCTGCGGCCAGGGATCTTGAGGATTTCGATGCGGCCTACCAGGCGACTGACTGGTCGCGTTTTCAGGATGTGCCGTTGTTCAACGCAGCCAACCGCATGAACGCCTATAACGTGTACCTGTCGATCCAGAACGAGCCTTAGCAGCGACCGGGTGTCGCGGCCTGGCAACACTGGGTTCCGTGGAGTCGTGCCCAGGCAGCGCTTCGCTAAGGTTTGGGGGAGGGCGCGCTGTAGCGGATGAGCTCGGCGACGTCGGCCTCGACCATCTGGCCGTAATCCTTTTGTACGACGATGCCTGACGGATCCACGACGTAAAGTTCGGGGATGCCGCGGCGCTTGCCGATGCGAGACGCCATTTCCGGGGTCATCATGGCCACGGG